>DASYNR010000203.1:0-25386 GCA_036008485.1 Candidatus Acidiferrales bacterium
GTTCCTACACAGGGCTCAGCGATTACGTATGCCATTCGATCATTCTCCTTGGAAAATTCCGAGCTCGGTGCGCAAAGCTTCGCCGCGCCGCGCCAGCATGAAATCTAGATATATCACCAAAAACTGTCCGATACAAGCCGCCAGGCTCATCATTTTCCGCCTCAATTTTGCGCCGATTTGAACCCGCAGCCGCGTGCGCTTACAATGATATTGGAGAATTTCATGACCCGCCGCCCTTACCAGCATCATCCCGCGATTCGACTGTCACTCGCTCTTGCGATAATCACGTCATGCGCCGTCGGGCTCAGCACGAATAGCATCGCCTCTCAGACTCCGTCCGCCGCACCTGCTGGGCGTTCATCCCAAGCGGCAAAACCCGCTGCGCCGCGAGAGCTTTCGCAAATTGATCTAGCTGGCTACAACAAACTTCTCGCCGATCACAAAGGCAAGCCGCTTCTGGTAACTTTCTGGGCCACATGGTGCGAACCATGCCGCGACGAGTTTCCGATCATCAATCAAATCGCGCGCGATTACGCATCGAAAGGCCTTGTCGTCCTCGGCGTTGATATGGATGACGACTCCGCCGTGAATCTCATCCAACATTTTCTCGACCGCAACAAACCGATTTTCCCAAGCGTCCGCAAGAAAATGGGCCATGAAGACGCCTTCGTGAATGGCGTGGATCCTCAATGGCATGATGAAATGCCCGCAAATTTTTTCTACGCCGCCGATGGCCGCTTGCTCGGCTTCATGATTGGCGGACATACCCGTCCCGACTTCGACAAAATTATCAATGGCATTCTTTCAGCCGGCGCCGCACATCCATAAATTCATTCCGGAGAACGCACTCATGCTTAACACTCATGGAAATAAAATCACTTGGATCGGCCACGCGACTTTCACCGTCACAACGCCCAACGGATTCGTCACACTAATAGATCCCTGGACAGAAGGAAATCCCGCGTGTCCTCCCGCGCTCAGAAAACTTCCGCGCGTTGACGTGATTCTCGTCACCCACGGCCATCAGGATCACATCGGCGATGCGATTTCCGTGGCGAACAGGCACAAATCAAGCGTCGTCGCGATTCCCGAAACCTGTCATTGGCTAGGATCGAAGGGCGTATCGAATCTCCTGCAAATGGGTAAAGGCGGCACTCAGAAAACCGCCGAAATTGAAGTCACGATGGTGGACGCGCATCATTCAAACGGAATCGTTGATGGCGACAAAATGATTTACGCCGGCGAGCCATGTGGCTACATCGCGCGCTTCCCCGGCGGCTTCTCGCTCTATCACGCCGGAGACACCTGCATATTCGGCGACATGAAAATTATCGGCGAACTCTACAAACCAGACGTCGCGCTACTCCCTATCGGCGATCACTACACCATGGGTCCACGCGAGGCCGCCTACGCTATTCGCTTGCTCGGCGTCAAGCACGTGATTCCCATGCACTACGCCACGTTTCCACAGCTCACCGGTACGCCAGAAGCTCTACGCAAAGAAACCGGCGATATCGCGGGTCTGGAAATTCACGTGATGAAGCCCGGCGAAACAATCAGCTGAGAATCTCTATGAAAATAATTAATTCTCCCGAAGTTGAAAAATATATTTACTCAATTCTGCCGAAGCGTGACGCCGTTCTCTCCGAAATGGAAAGCTACGCGAAACGCAACAACGTTCCCATCGTCGGCCCCGCCGTCGGACGTTTGCTGGCACAGCTCGTGCGGCTCATCGACGCCAAACGCATTTTTGAATTGGGCAGCGCCATCGGCTATTCCACTCTTTGGATTGCGCGCGCTGCAGGCACCAGTGGCGCAATTCATTACACCGACGGCAATCCCGCAAACGCAGAACGTGCGAAAAATTATTTAACTCGCGGGGGAGTTGCAGATCGCGTCACCATTCACGTCGGTGACGCACTAACCGCGCTCGATTCCACCACCGGCGACTTCGATATTATTTTCAACGATGTCGATAAGCACGGCTACCCCGAAGTTTTTCGCAAAGCCGTCTCGCGCGTTCGCAGCGGCGGCCTCTTCATCACCGATAACACGCTCTGGTCCGGCCGCGTCGCCCGCAAAGCAAAAGCAAACGACCGCAACACTCGCGCCATCCAGGAATTCAATAAACTCTGCTACGCCTCACCCGACCTCTTCCCCGTCCTGGTTCCCCTGCGCGACGGCGTCCTGGTCTGCCGCAAACGCTAAGGATGTAGCTCAGGGCGTCCCAAAGCCCCGGGGCTTCTCCGCCCAACTAATCAGTCATGCCCAATCACACCACCCCACACCCACGCGCCAGGCCGGCATGTGCTTCTTCTTTTGTTTTTGATTTCACTTTTGATTTTCCAACCGGAAAAAATCCGTCGAGGAACCTAACTCCGAAACAAATTCTTCGCAAAAAACATCATGTTCGCCGGCCGTTCCGCCAGCCTTCGCATAAAATAAGGAAACCAATCTTTTCCATACGGAATATAAACGCGCAAATTATATCCGCGCCTAACTAAATCTTTTTGCAGGTCGGTACGAATCCCGTACAACATTTGAAATTCAAATTTATCTTTCCCAATTCCCTGATCCGCCACAAACTGTTCCGTCGCCGCAATCATTTTCGGATCGTGCGTAGCAATGCCGTGATAAATCTCGCTCGGCAACATCATCTTCATCAACGAAACATAATTCGCATCCACATCCGCCTTCGCGGGGAATGCCACATCCGGCCCTTCTTTGTACGCACCCTTGCATAGCCGCAGCCTGCAACCAATCGCCAATAAATCCTTCACATCATTTTCAGTCCGCCGCAAATAAGACTGCACCACCACGCCAATCGCCGGACTCTTCGCCCGCACTCGCTTCACCACATCGATCGTCCGCTGCGTGTACGCCGACGCTTCCATATCCACGCGCACAAAATTTCGGTAGCTCGTCGCGCGCGCCGCAATTTCTTCCACCATGCTCTGACACAATTCCAAATCCATATCCAATCCAAGTTGCGTCAACTTCATGGAAACATTTCCATCCAACTTTTCCTGCGCGATGCGATCAAATATTCCCAGATACGCATCTCGCGCCGCTCGCGCCTCCGCAACATTCGTCACACTCTCGCCCAGCAGATCCAAACTCACCTTCATTCCATCCGCGTTGCAAACTCGCGCCGCCGCCACAGCCTGATCCAACTCTTCTCCCGCCACAAATCTCTGCGACATTCTCCGCGTAGTCTTGTGCGAAGTAACCCATCGCGCCAGCCCCGGACTATTCGAGAATTTCAGCAGCAGCGCGCGCATCATCGGCGCACACCCGCCAAGCGATTCGACGCCGTCGTCGTAGCGGTGGGCCTGCTTGTCCTGAGCGAAGCCGAAGGGCGACCCGCCCGCCTCCAAATGTAATTATTTTTCAAACGGAAATTGTCTTCAGGTGTGCCGTGATCTTTCAAATTCGCCCCAGAATTCAGTTCAAATTGTTTCACGTGAAACAATTCGCTCAAATATCTTCATCGATCCACGCAACATCAAATTGTTCCACGTGGAACAATTGCCCCACCGCGCAGCATATTATTGTTACCCAGCTCTCTAACTCCATCCGCGCGGCAAACATAGCAGGTGCCATTTCGAATTGGCACCTCAATTTTTTGGAATTTTTCTGAATTGTTGCGTGTTTCACAAATGGTTTGTCTCTAAGTATCTTTCCGCCTCAATCGCCGCCATGCATCCAGACCCCGCCGCCGTAATCGCCTGCCGATAAACGTGATCCTGCACATCGCCCGCGGCAAACACGCCTTCCACATTCGTGCGCGGCCCGTCATGCGTCACCAAATATCCGTTTGCATCCATCGTCAACTGACCCACAAACGGCTTCGTGTTCGGATCATGTCCAATCGCCACAAATAATCCTTCGGCGGGCACAACCGTCGTCACGTTTGTATCCGTGTTGCGCACCTTCACGCCTTCCACTCCGCCCTTGGACACATCCAGCACTTCCTCAACCGTCACCGGAGTCATAATTTCAATTTTCGGATTCGCCCGCGCCCGATCCAACATAATCTTCGACGCCCTAAATTCGTTTCGCCGATGCAACAAAGTAATCTTGCTCGCAAATCGCGAAAGGAACGTAGCTTCTTCCATTGCCGTGTCGCCGCCGCCCACGACTACAATTTCTTTCCCGCGGAAAAAATATCCGTCGCAGGTAGCGCACGTCGAAACTCCGTGCCCAATTAATTTCCGCTCCGATTCCACGCCCAGCAATCGCGCCGAAGCACCCGACGCCACAATCAGAGCCGCGCATTCATAAGTCTCAGTTCCCGCCATCAACTTGAAAGGACGCTTGCTCAAATCCACGCTGGTAATCGCGCCGGACTTAAACTCCGTTCCAAAATGCTGCGCCTGCTTGCGCATATTTTCGATCAGCTCCGGCCCTTGAATCCCTTCCGGAAATCCCGGAAAGTTTTCCACCAGAGTTGTAATCGAAAGCTGCCCGCCCGGCTCGTATCCATCCAGCACCAGCGGACTCAAATTCGCCCGCGCCGCATAAATCGCCGCCGTCAGTCCCGCGCATCCACTGCCGATAATAATTACGTTACGCATCAATCTCCTCGCCTACGCATCGCTATTGGATGAGGTAACCACGCTACGCGATACAACTCAAAAGCGCGCCAATTGTAACACCGCGCGTATGAAATTCCTTCCCTCGTCCATACTCTAAGAAACATATTGCGTTCTTCGGCCACAAGTGTAATCTCCGCATCGGAGAAACCCAGCTCATGTGCTTTTCAGCGGCAGCGAATTTTGTCGGCAGCGGAGTCCTCGGCACCATCGGCGTTTTCACTTTGACAAAAGTAAAGCATCGCCGCGAATTACTTTTCGCCAGCCTGCCAGTGCTCTTCGCCGTCCATCAATTTATCGAAGGATTCGTCTGGCTCGGACTGGACGGCAGACTTTCTCCTACGGTTACGCACGATATGGCCGCAGCGTTCATGCTATACGCACAGGGACTTCTCCCGTTCCTCTTACCGCTTAGCGTTTTTCTCTTTGAGCCGGACGGCCAAGGCCGCCGGCGAATGGTCCCGTTCCTCGTCCTCGGCATCGGCACAACGCTCTACATCTTATGGGCGCTAACGGCATACCCAACGGACACCTTCGTAAAAGGAAACAGCATCGTCTACATCAATCAAGCTACAAACAATTTGACCGTCGCAATCCTTTACGTAATCGCCACCTGCGGCTCGCTGTTCTTATCAAAGGTCCGGCCGATGGTAGCTTTCGGCGCCGCAAATCTCGCGATACTTCTCTTCGTTATGGAATACAAGCGTTACGCGTTCACCTCCCTCTGGTGCGCCTACGCAGCGGTAGCCAGCATCATCATCCTCGGCTATTTTTGGAAAACCAGCGAGATTCGCCCGCTCGCATACGTGCGCCCGCTGCTTTCCACAATTTTGTAACACTCGATTTGCAATGCCGTCGTAGGGGCCACCTTCACGTGGGCCGGATTTTGTAAATTGAATTTCGTGCAGTAAAATCTGTGTCTCCGTAGTGATTGCCGCTCGCGGAAATATTCGGAGAAATTAAATGAACGAGCAAGAATTCGACGCGTGGCAGAGCCTACGCCCGTTCCGCACTTCGGACATGAAGCAGTTCGAGCGTGCCGCGGCGCTCGCAGGGCATCTATGGGGTGCGGGGCTCGATCACATGCAGCGCCAACTGCTCGCGCCACATCCGGAAATACCCGCCGGTTTCAGTTTGGACGATTTTCGCAACCTGCAGCGCCAGTCCGAAGGACTACTCATTGCTCTCGAACGAAAACCTCCCGGGCTTCAATGGGGTTCGCTTCGATTCACGATGGACACGAAAATTCAGGTCGGCTCACAGACCTTCACATACCCGGAAGCTTGTTGTGAAATAGTCCGACGTGCGATCGACTTTCTGGAACGCGGCCGCAATTCAGGTTGAGCCATTCAAATCGACGCACGAATCAAGTGTGAGAAAGCAAGGATGGTTCGTAACAGGGCACGACTTCAGTCGTGCCGTAACGATGAATAAGTAAAGGGGTTTTAACCCCTGTCGCAGCACGTATCCCAAATCACCGAGGAATTCATGAGCACCTATGTCCTAATCCACGGAGCATGGCACGGCAGTTGGTGCTGGCAACGCGTCCGCAAAGCGCTTCAACAACAAGGCCACGAAGTTTTCACGCCCACGCTCACCGGACTCGGCGAGCGCTCTCACCTGCTCTCTCAACAAATCAATCTCGAAACACACATCACCGACGTCGTGAACCTAATCAAGTGGGAAGAATTGTCTGACGTAATTCTCTGCGGACATTCCTACGGCGGCGCGGTAATCAGTGGTGCAGCCGATCGCATCCAAAATAAAATCAGCGCGCTAGTCTATCTCGACGCCTTTGTCTTAGAAAACGGCCAAACGCTAAACGAAACTGTACCCGCCCCAATGCGCGACGCTCAAATCGAAGGCGCAAAATTAATCGGCGACGGCTGGAAAATTCCACCCATCCCCGGCGAAATTTTCCAGGTCAACGCCAAAGATCTCGCCTGGATGAACAGCCAGTGCACTCCGCAACCTCTCGCCACCTTCGAGCAACCACTGAAACTGACCGGCGAAATTTCCAAAATAAAAAACGTCACCTACATCTACGCCACCGGCTGGCCGCTAACCCCCTTCGCCCAATTCCACGAAAAAGCAAAATCCAAAAACTGGCGCACTCTAGCCATGGACTGCGGCCACGACGTGATGCTCGATTTGCCGGAAGAACTTACGCGGGAACTAACATCAATCTCGACGCAGCGTTCCGCGCAGGCCGACTGAAAACTCGAATGAACTATTGGCGCCAATTAATTGTTCCGTCAGCGATTCTGATTGGCGCTAGTTCGACGTTCGGTGCACCGGGCCCGGCAAACTGTAGCCAACTCGCCGAGCTAAAGCTTCCGCACGCAACGATAACTCACGCACAGATTGTCCACCCCGGCGAATTTAAATTGCCGTCCGAAAGCACTCCGCCCTCATCTGACTTCTTCACAGGTTTCGACAAGATGCAAGCTTTCTGCCGAGTCGAAGGGGGCAGCCAACCAACCAGTGATTCACACATTGAATTTGAAGTCTGGCTACCTGAAACCGGCTGGAACGGCAAATATGAAGGCGCGGGCAACGGCGGATTCGGCGGCTCAATGAATTATTATCGCCTCGCCGAAGCAATCAACGCCGGCTACGTCGGCTCTTCCACTGATACCGGGCACAAAGGAACATCTGGAGAAATAAACTGGGCCACGGGCCACCCAGAAAAAATTGTCGATTTCGATTACCGTGCAATCCACGAAACCGCCGAAATCACGAAAGCAATTATCAGCGCCTTCTACAGAAAACCTGTGACGCGATCCTATTTCAGCAGCTGCTCCAACGGCGGCCGGCAAGGGCTGATGGAAGCGCAACGCTATCCGCAAGACTACGACGGAATACTCGCCGGCGCTCCGTGGAATCCCGGAACCATAAGCAGCTCATCTTCGAACGTGAGCGCAGAAAATAACAAAAATGCCGTAAATCTGAACGCCACAAATCCAAACTTAAAACCCTTCGAGCAACGCGGCGGAAAACTAATTATCTATCACGGAGAAAATGACGGCCCCGCACAAACGATAAATTATTACGAAAGTGTGGTAAGAACATTCGGCGCTGAACACACAAACACGTTTGTTCAGCTCTATGTCGTCCCCGGCATGGGCCACTGTGGAGGCGGCTCACTCCCCGCCTATTTTGGCCAGCGGCTAAATCCTCAAGACGATCCGCAGCACAGCATCATCATCGCGCTCGAACAATGGGTCGAACAAGGAATCGTGCCAAGAGCAATCATCGCCACAGAATACAAAGTCGACGGAGTCCGAGAAAGCGGCATTGTTCAAACACGTCCGCTCTGCGCATTCCCCAAAGTCGCGACGTACAGCGGCTCAGGCAGCCGCAACGAAGCCGCGAATTACTCCTGCGTTCTTCCGCGCAAGCGTTAGTCGAAGATCAAGGAAGTCAGATTTCTTCGCGCGCTCACTTCCCCGCCCCCAATCCCTTCAATCTCTCCTTACTAATCTTAATCACCACTCCCGCATTCCGATCCGCCACTTCGCTCACCCGATATTCCGCCGACGTTCCCAACACCTGCGCAATTTCCGAAGGTGTCAGCTTGTAATCTTCTTCCAGCCAATGCGCCATGCTCGACGTCGCCGTGCGAAACGCTTCGTCAATCGACCCTTCCAGCGCCATCGCCATAATATGCGTCGCGGACTCCACCCGCGGCGTCGGAATTTGCTTCTTCGGAATCAGGTCCACGGAAATTTCCACGTCCATCGACGTTTCCAGCGCATTTCCATTCAACTCGCCATCTCCCTGCATCGCATGCCCATCGCCGAAGTAAAGCATCGCGCCTGGAACACTTACCGGCAAATAAACCGTCGCCCCTTCCACGATTTCATTGAAATCCATATTTCCACCGAAGTGGCCTGAATCGCCGCTACCCGGAGCCGCTTGCATCGGATTCGTCGCAGTCGCAACGCAGCCCAACATCGGGTGCACGGGCACTGAGTAGTTCTTCATATGCTCACCCGGCTTTTCAGGAGAAGCCGTTCCGTGCGCCAGATCCAAATGCCATCGCACATCATTTCCCGCATCCTTCATTTTCACGGCAAGATTGCTATCCATTCCGCGGTCAACGATCGAATCATCACTAACTGCATAATCTCGATTCAACTTCAAGCGCACGATGTGCACGACCAGCGCGTCGCCCGGCATCGCGGAATCGATATAGAAAGGACCCGTCTCAGGATTTCCACCAAGCGAACGCGTCACGCCCTTCTCGTCCGTTCCGCCTGCATCCACAGTAGTTGTATGAATCGTGTCTCCCGGCGAAATATTTAGCACCGGTTTATTCATCGGAGAAAATGCGCGGTAAAAAACCGTCGGCGTAAATTCAAAACGTTGCGCAGGCCCGGCGTGCCGTTTTGGCGCAAGCTTGGCCGTAAATTGCCGAGTTCTAGGATGTTCCTTGTCATCTGCGTCAGTCACAATTATCGTGCCGGCAATCCTGTCTCCCTGAACCGTCGCTGTGCACTCAGTCGTGCCTCCTTGCTGTCTCTTCGCCACGAAGTGCATCGAATTCCCGGTCACAGTTCCTTCCAGCTTGGCTCCATTAAGCGTACCGGTAATCTTATTTCCCTGCTGAACGAGATCCATGGAGGCGTTGGCCGGAGTTCCGTACATATCCACGATCATGATCCACTGTCCTGAGATCCCAGCATCAGCGTTTGCCGCGGAATTCTGCGCGCTCTGCGCCGACATATTTTGCGCCGCCAAAAATCCCATCGCCAGTATCGCCACCGCGAAGGCTCTACGCATCGTATCCTCCAAAATCCTCACCGCAGGTCCGAATCGTCGTACGGTTAACTCTTATCCTTCCATCTCTCCAATTTCGGAATCCCTCTCGTAAATAACCCCGTCATAAATCCAGGAATCCCCATTTCCTTCATTTTCCCTTTCACGCGTTCCTGCATTTGCGTCGCCGTGATGTCCGGAACTGTGAACTCGCCACTCTTGTAGCAGTGCGAACAATACATCCCGCTCCGCGATCCGTCGACGTTCGTTCCTCCACCGCCCTCATCGCGTTTCAGAGGCATTCCACACGACTGACAATTCTTGAATGGTTTATTCAGTTTCATATCAAGCACCTGAGATAACCGGTCAAAATACTCTTCACCGGAGTGAACGGAACCCGATTCTATCGCCCGAACCGCCCGGCTATCCACCCGATAATCAATCCGCCGACCGCGCCCGAGGCAAGAATTGGAACGGTTGCCTTTGTAATGATCGCATCCGGCAGGCTCAGCAGAATCCCAATCACCAATCCGACCAACCATCCCGGCCACGGTAGTCGAATATTGCAAATTACGAAACCGAGGGCGAATCGCGCTATGAACGCGCCCAGCAGCGCCGCTCGCTTATCCGAAAAACTCATCGGAATCATCAACGCAACATCTACGCCGCCAAAAATCAGTCCGCAAATAACGCACAACGAAATTTTAGACATTGCCCGTCTCCTGATTCCATAGTTGCAGTATCATAACATATGTGCAACAATCTGCAACTACGAATATGGATTCAACTCGCACCCTTATCTTCGGAATCTTCCTTCTCGCCAATCGCAGGCTCACCACCTCTCAGGTCATCGCGCTCGCGAAGCCTCTAAGAATTTCCGCCACTAATGTAAAAAGTCACCTCACACGAATGGTCGGCGAAGGCGCGCTCCGGCGCTCAGGCCCAGTGCGCCAAGCGGTCTACTGGCCGTCGCGAAGTCACTCACAAATAATCGAAGGCATCAACGCACGACTCCACGAATCGCGCACGGAATCGTGGGATCGCACTTGGCTCGTCCTGATGCTCCAAATGCCTTCAAATCGCCGCCAAAGAGAAGTCCTCCGCGCCTCAGTCTGGTTCGATGGATTCCGCCCTTTCGCGCCGAGCACATTCGTCCGCCCGGCATGGCCCGAAAACTGGGCGCTACAAAAAACGCGCGAATATCTCGCGATCGCGAGTGGAACATCCATGCGCGGCAAGTTCATCAGTAAAATCGAAATGTCGAACGCGACCGCCTCCTACGATCTGAACCCACTAAATCGCGAAGCAACGCGACTGGCAAAATGGATCCTTGCACGCCGAATCCCACGAACCGGCTCAACCTCCGCCGCATTTGCACTCCGACTGAAAACCGGAGGCCTCGTCGCCCGTCTCGCCGGGCACGATCCACGGCTCCCACCGGAGATTTGGGGCACACGAACCGGCATGAGCGAACTCATCGACGCCTTTCGCAAGTTTGAAAAGCGCATCGCGCCGCTATCTCAAAGGTTTTTGGATGAAGTAATCAGAACAACGCAGAGGTGAACATGCCCACGAAACAGCCAGACGCTTTTACATCGGCCGGACCAGTGTCGCGTCAGTTGTACAAACAACTCCTAACCGCAATTCGTCCAATAGGAAAATTCCGTGAAGAAATTAAGAAAACTTCCGTGCATCTCGTCAGAGGCTCAGCCTTCGCAGGCGTCCATCCGCGAAAACTATATCTACTGCTCACCATTAAGGGTGCCGCGCCCATTAAAAGTGCGCGAATCGTAAAGTCAGAGCAGGTCTCCAAAAATCGCTGGCATCTCGAAGTAAAACTCGCATCCGAAAACGATATCGACCGCGAGCTGTTAGCCTGGCTCCGCGAGGCCTACGATCTATGCGAATAAAAATCTCGTCGGCGTAAGAACTTCACCTACGTCCACAGCACCGACCGATCAATACTCCCAATCGTCGGCCTTCCCATCAGCGCCATCGCCATTTCAAATTCTCTCCGCAAGATGTGCACCACCGCGGCCACACCAGCCCCACCAGCTACGCTCAATCCATAAACGTACGGACGGCCAATCATCACCGCGTTCGCGCCCAGCGCCAGCGCTTTCAGCACATCTGTGCCGCGCCGAATTCCTCCGTCGACAATCACCGGCACGCGTCCTGCAACTTTCTCGACCACTTCCGGCAACGCATCCACCGTCGCGGGAACCGTATCCAAATTTCGCGCGCCGTGGTTGGAAACCATAATTCCTGAAACGCCCGCTTTCACCGCCTGATCCGCGTCGTCCGGATTCAGCACGCCCTTCAGCAGCAGCGGCACTTTCACAAATGATTTCAACCATTCCACGTCTTTCCACGAAAGTTGCGGATCCAGCACCGCGCTATAAATTCCTCCGCCAGTCGGATTGTGTCCTTCGGTTGCGGTGGACGCATCCACTCCATGAATTTTCAATCCCTTCAAATTCGGCCGCGCCATGTTCGGCGCCAACGCAAACCCCGCGCGCTGCTCGCGATTCCGCGCACCGGAAATTGGAGTGTCCACCGTCAGACAAATCGCTTTGCATCCCGCCGCTTCCGCTCGCTCCACTAAACTTTTTGTGAATCCTTTATCTTCCTGCACGTAAAGTTGGAACCACAGCGGCGCCTTTGACGCACCCGCCATATCTTCAATGCTCGTCGTCGCAACCGTGCTTACTACCAACGTCACGTCCGCCTCATTCGCCCCGCGCACCGTTCCCATCTCACCTTCCGGATGCGCCAATTTGTGATACGCAGTCGGCGCCAGCAAAATCGGAAACGCGTGCTCCTGACCAAACAGCGTCACGCGCGTATCCAGTTTGGAAACGTCCACCAGAATTCGCGGCTTCAATCGAATTTTCTGATACGCCTCCTTGTTCCAACGCATCGTAATTTCATCCGCCACCGCGCCATTGAAGAATTCCCACGCCATGTGCGGCAATTTCGTTTTCGCCATCTCTTCAAAATCGCCCAGACTCACCAACTCCGGCGAAATTTTCGCATCCGCCTGTGAACGTAGCGCCGCGTGCGCGTCATCATCTTTCCCGCGGCTAGTAGCCGCCGCTGGCAACGCTCCCGCCGCCGCAAGCATTCCCGCAGAAAGCAGCGCTTCTCTCCGACTAATTTTCATTTGATTTCCTCTCAGATAAATCTCGGCGGGATTATAGACCGCAATCTCCGAAATATCGCCCACATAAAAATGAATGGACAAAAACAAAAAGGCCGGACAAGCAACTCGCCTGTCCGGCCCAATCTGTAGTCCGGGTTCGCTCGACCCGGGGAGTTTACTTACCGCCTAAATCCACCACCAAATCGCCGTCCATATCCGAAGCCGTATCCAAATCCAAATGTCAGCGGCAACGGAAGATAGCCATATCCGTAATACGGATACGGCGCGTAGTAAGGCGAATAGTAGTACGCCGAAGGGGGTGGCGGCGGATATCCCGGTCCATATCCAGGCCCATAACCCGGTCCATATGCCGGACGCATGCGCCGCTGCCCGTTATTCGGTCCGTTGTTGTAGTCGTCCTGCGTCACCGGCTGGAATGCCACCTGACTCGCCGTCGTGTTGATCGTCAACGCATCATCGACGCGGAACATCAGCACCGATTCCGGCGGAATCACCGCAGGCCGCCCGCGCGTAAGCACCACGCCCAGAATTCCCGCGGCCGCTCCAACTCCCGCGCCGATGCCAGCTCCACCACCGCCGCCAACCGCGCCCCCAATAAGCGCTCCGGCTCCGGTCGTCGCAGCCAAACCTGCAACTTCCCGTCCGCCAACTCCGGCGTCGGGCTGGACTTGCTTGACCAGCTCGGTCTTCACCGGCACTTGTGACCCGTCAACAAGCGTCAGCGACGCAATCTCCACGCCCAGCTGTGATTCCTCATGTTCTTTCTTCACAGTCACAACGCGTCCGATCACTCGCTGTCCGCGCCGTGCCACTACATAACCATTCACTACGATCGGCTGTTCGAGAGTGGCCGTGAAAGCATCGCCAACCTTATTTCGATTGCTGGCCAAGAATGATGTCGTTCGCGCAGTGACCATCGTTCCCGCTGGCAACGTCAACTGCGGAGGCGCAGGCGCCGCATTCACAACCGGCTGCTGATTCACTCCAGGTCCCTGATATCCGCCCTGATATCCACCGTTGAACCGATGCCATCCCGGATCAGATTCCGGCTGTCCGATCTGTTGAGGCACATCCGGCATTTGCGATGCCGCCGGCTGCTGCGCCATCTTTTCCGTCAAACTATTTTCGGTATTTCGCAACGCTTGCTGAATGCTGTCAAAAGTTGTGTCGGGATCGTTGTTGAAATCCGTGAGCCGCGAATTGTAATGCTTCGCATTTCCAACCAAATCATCAATTGAAAATCGAACTTCCTGCACCGCCGCTCCGCGATTATCAAATGATCCGTTCACCTCAATGGACGCCTTCTGCAGCGCGCACAATAAACTGTACGTTGTCGCATCCGGCGCGCACGTTCCTGAATCCGTGTGATTCCATTTATCCTGCGAACTCAGGATCTCGCGCGTCCTTGCAATCACGTGCAAATCATTCTCGGTCACCGGAGGTCCCGCCGGCCGCGTGCCGCTTACCGGAGCCGCATTCGCTGCACCCCCGTTTTGCATGTTGGGCTTTTGCAGAGTGATAGGCGGCTGTTGCTGTTGCATGTTCGGCGGAACTGCTCCCTGATTCATTACCGGAGGCGCATCTTGCGACTGCCCCTGCCGTGCCGAAACTCCCAGCGGACACAAACTCAGCGCCAAAATCCCGGCGCTTACCGCGATTCCGCTGAAATATTTTCTTACTTTATATTTCACAATTTTGCTTCGCATTTTTTCCTGCTCCCTTGGTCCGAATTCAGATCCGGTGTCAACGAACTGAACTCATCTCCACTTATTCAATCAGATGCCCAGCTCAATTCGTGAGATGCCACCGCCTTCTCTCCCTGCGCCCAGTCATTAAACCCGCCCCAGCCGATTTTGTCTCGCTGCGCGCGTCCGCGTCAATATTCGTGTGCAAACGATGTGTACAGTGTAAAAAAGTAAGGGTCAATTTGTTCCTATAAGGTTCTAGAACTACCAGTTCCCGGATGGAACCTACACATTCTAAACGACTTGCGGACACTAGTACTTCTGACACAAAGTGGCAAAGTTCTTGCTATATCCAACCGCGGGAACTCCGGCCACATACACGAAATACTTCGAGGGGGAGAAAATGAATTCAGACGAGCGAAACACCGTAGTGGAACGCGATGTCGTTGTCCGCAACGAGCGCCTTCCGGGATGGGCAGTCGGCACCATGGTGCTGCTCGGCCTTCTCGCGATCGGCGGTCTCGGACTCGGATGGTGGGCCACAACCTACGCGCAGAATAGCCGCCAAACAACGCAAGCGGATCTGCAGACCATGCGCACCGGTTACTCGCATGACATGGACGCTGTTCAGCAACGCCTGACGGCAGCCGAAAAGCAGTCCACGGACATTCAAGACGACCTGACCGTCGTCACTCAGAAGCTTCAGATCACGCAAGGCCAGTTGACCAAGGCCCGCAAAGAAGCGGCACAGATTCGCGAAGATTCAAAGACGCAGCTTGCCGCTCTTAACGACAGCGTCACCACTCAGCTCGCCACCAAGGCCAGCACTGACGATGTGACCGCGGTTACCGGACAAGTCGGCGTCGTGCGTAGCGATCTTGACAGCACCAAGACCGACCTGAACGACACCAAGAACAACTTGCAAATGGCGCGCAGCGAACTCGGCACTCTCATCGCCAAGAATCACGATGAAGTCGACGAACTCCGCAAGCTCGGCGAACGCGACTACACCGAGTTCACCATTGACGGCCGTAACAAAGATCAGAAGATCGGCAACGTAACGATCACGCTGCGCAATGCCGACCCCAAGCGCAATAAGTTCGACGTCACCGTCGTAGCCGATGACAAGCGCACTGACAAGAAGAACCGCAACGTTAACGAGCCGATTTTCCTCTATGCGCAAGGTGCCCGACGCGCTCCGATGGAAATCGTCGTCAACTCTGTGGACAAGAACAAAATCACCGGCTACTTGAGCGTTCCTAAAGTAAATGCACCAGCAGCATCAGCAAGCGCCAGCATGTAAGGTTTCTGACTTACAGCGAACAGCAAAGCTGGGCAAAAAACGGGGAGCCCCTGAGGGGAGGCTCCCCGTTTCGCTTTTCTCCGGTCTTCCTCTGCTCTTCTCTGTCTTTCTCTGCGCCTCTGCGTTGAAAGCTCCTAGCTTTCTCCTTGCCTCTCTGCTTCTGTGCCTCCCTGCCTCGTCTATTTTCCAAACAAAATCGTAATCGTCCCACTCCCATTATTTGACACCACCACATCATCCTTCCCATCGCCATTCAAATCCCCAATCGCCAATCCCGCCCAACCAATTTCCTTCAATTGACGCGACGAAATCTGAAATCCCCCCTCGCGCGTCCCCATGAAAAACACCAGACTATTGCTCTGCCCGCAAGTAACAACCACATCGCGCAACCCATTCCCGTTCAAATCCCCGGCCGCGATCCGGTCCGGCCCTGCACATCCAGCCAATGAAAATGGAGACCCGCGCATCGTCCGAAATCCGCCCTTGCCATCACCCAGCAGCACCGTTAATCCAACCTGCTTCGGATCCTTTACGTCCGGCGCATACGGAATCACAGCCACATCCAAATTCCCATCCTTGTTGAAGTCGTCAATCACTTGCGCCCACGGCGCAAATCCCGCAGGAAATGGAGACCCCGCCGCCTCCGTAAATCCACCGCGCCCATCGCCCAGTAAAATCGTCACCGCATTCTGATCGATGTCGGTCGTCGCCACATCCATCTTTCCATCCTTATTAAAATCCGCCGACCGCAGCCGCTCATACGGCCGTTTACCCACATTAAATGTTTTTCCCGGCGTAATCAGATTCCCCGCCCCATCTCCCAGAAACATCAGTATCTGATCCCGTCCCCAGTTGTCCGTGACCACATCCAATTTCCCATCGCCATTGAAATCGCCCACAGCCACGCCATGCACATGTGGAAACGACTTCGTATCAAACGGCGAATGCGCCGACGGCCTAAATCCGCCCTTCCCATCGCCCAACAAAATCGTCAAGTATGGAGTTTCAGTATTCGCAATCACCAAATCCAAATTCCCATCACCATTGAAATCCCCCACAGCAATATCATTCGGCGCTTTCCCGCAAGCGAACGGCGATCCCGGCGCGGCCACGAAATTCCCTTTCCCATCGCCCAAAAGCACTGTCAAATTTTCACTGTCTTCATTCGCCACCAAAATATCCAAATGCCCATCATGATTCACATCCGCCAGCATCACCGGCCCCGGCCCTTTGCCGACAGGTATCACCATCTCATCGGTCGGCGCAGAAGCCACTTCCGAATCTAACCTCACGACCGTCACGCCGCGAGGCCTCCATGAGGGTGACGGGCGCATTACAGCGACAATCGCAAGTGCGACTATCACCAGCGAAACTGGAACGTATCTCCTCATCGTTGCTTACCTCAGCGCGCGAACATTACATCACCAACGGCGTTTTTGAAGCGTCTTTCTCCGATCCTCCTCAGCACCCTCAGCGCCTCTGTATTAAATAAAGCCCTACACCTCCGCCCCTATCCGCCATTAATTCATCCGTACAACCACCGAAATCCCCGCCCCTAATTCCACTACACCACACTATCCTAGCAATCTTAGCTGTACACCAACGCTATTGACGAATGCCCAGCGCGTCACAACTCGAATCTCGACCAGCGTCGCATCAAAGCGCCGCGTCGCGCAGCGTCATCTACAAACTTATTTTCTCCACCGCGCTAATTGCCGGCGCCTCAGCATTCATCGCGCCCCTCGTCACCGCCCAGGACCTCGGCGAAATCGCCCGCCAGGAACGCGCCAAAAAACAAAATAATCCCGCGCCCCCAACCACCCACGTCTACACCAACGAAGACGTTAAGCGCGAACAAATTTTAACGCCCGAAGACAAGACCCGCTTCTCTGCCACTGCACAACCGGCCACCGTCATTCCGTCTCAATCAGCAACCCAGTTGGCATCCGAGTCAACACCCGGGAACGCCGATCACCCGATCGGCGCTCGCTCTCCACTTCTCGCAGTGCCTACCGGCCCGAAGAAAACTTCGCCTCCAATGCAAACGGCAATCCGCCGACCCGCGCAGCAGCAAACAAAACAACTACCTGCGCTGCCACATATTTCGTCTGCTTCTACCGTGAGCGCAAATACAAATTCGGCGCCAGCGGCTCGCCACACCAATTCCGTTTCCACTAAGCGCGCTCAGCGAACCACCGCACCAGTTTCCATGCCCGCACGCGTCAAAGCGTTGCAGCCCACCGCCACAACACTTCGTGCGACGGCCCCGAACCCGCAGCCAGCCGACGCCGCAGCTTTCGTTCAAGCCGCGCCGCCAACCGTTCCGCTGGACCAAATGCCGCTAGGCGACGTCGCCCGTTTCTACCGCGCAAAAAAGCACCTGTACGCGCAAGCCAACCCGCAAATAGATCCCGGCCCCGTCAATGCTCCATCCGCGCCGGCATTAGCCACAACAATTCCCACCACAGCTTCTCTCGCACAAATGCCCCTGGGCGACGTAGCCCGCTATTACCGCGCCAAAAAACGCGAAGAAGACGCAGCAACCGCCAACCTCGCTCCCGCGGTCTCAGCGATGTCGATCTCGCCTCCGGCCACTCCATCAACGACCAACGGTCCGCCCAACACTTCCAAAAACCGATATCCATTGACGCTAGCCGCCATGCCCCTAGCCACAATGAAATCGCCGCCAACACGAGCATCCAGGCCGCACCCATCGCCAATCATTCCGGCGGCCCACCGTGTCACCGCGCGACGCCCAATCGCAACCTCGTCGGTTGCAACCCGCCCGACCGCGCGCCCAACAACAACACACCGGCTAGTCGCGCCGAAGCGAAGCGTAGGCGGAAACGCCACCTCAATCCGCATCTCCTCCGGTGACACGCTCTGGCAACTAGCCCGCAAATACCTCGGCACCGGCTCCCGCTGGCATGAACTAGCCGCCCTAAATCCCAATATCCAAAATCCTCGCCGCCTCCAAATCGGCGCGCAACTGGTTCTGCATCCGCCGACGACGTAGACTTCGCCCCTGTAGCTCCGGGCGTCCCGGTGGTTTTTAGCGGGAGCTCTGAGGCCGTTTCCGCCTTCCGCGAGACGCAAAACTCCAAATCCCCGTTTCACTTTTTCCCGGCCAAATAATTTTTCCGCAAGACGAACAAATCCAATTTCGCGTTTCATTTTTCCGCGCAACTCCTCCAAATATATTTTCCTCCTGACCACTTTCCGCTGGAACTATTTCGCGCAAGTTACCGTCCATTTCACTGTACGTATCCGTTAGGAGGAAAATATGAATTCAGCCCGGCGCACGCGAATTGTCTTGCTCCTCTCAGTTATTCTCAGCACGGTTGCGTTGCACGCTTTTGCACGGCAATCTCCCAGCAAACTCCAAACTCCAGCAAAGCCATCAAGCGCCATCCCTTCCACTGATCCTAAATCACAAAAGCTCCCTCTGCGTCGCGTCGTTCTATACAAATCCGGCGTTGGATATTTTGAACACGACGGCCACGTTTTTGGCAACGAGGACATTGATATCAATCTAACAAGCAGCCAGCTTGATGACGTTCTAAAGTCCCTGACCGCCCTCGACCTGAGCGGCGGAAGAATTACCGGCGCGAGTTACAACTCCAAGGATTCGGCGTCTCATCAACTCGAGTCACTCCCGGTAGGTCTCGGCGATTCGGCTTCCCTGAAGGATCTGCTCGTAGAACTGCGCGGCGCGCGTCTCGAAGTCCATACGCCATCCGGCGCGTTTTCCGGCAGATTAGTCAGCGTCGAAGAACCTCAGCGCAATCAGAGCACCGGCAACTCCGATGCCGATACGGATCAAAAGAGAACCACAACGGCCAATCGCAGCCAAATTAGCTTAATGAGTGATTCCGGCGAAATGCGATTGTTCCCGCTGGATTCGTCCACCAGCATCCGCTTCGCCGATCACGACTTGGAACAGCAGCTCGCCCACATGCTCGGATTGATGGACTCAACGCATCAGGAAGATACGCGCCACCTCGTGCTCAGCACCGCCGGCACCGGCGAGCGCCAAATCCGCGTGAGCTACATCAGCGAAGTCCCGGTGTGGAAGACGACCTATCGCATCGTGTTGCCCAGCGCTGCGAATTCAAGTGTCGCCAAGCCTCTGCTGCAAGGTTGGGCAGTTGTAGACAATACCGTCGGCGAAGATTGGAACAACATTGAATTATCTCTCGCGGCCGGCGCGCCTCAGTCCTTCATCCAACATATCTCCCAACCCTATTACATCGAGCGGCCCGAAGTTCCCATGCCAAAAGGCGTGCTGCTCAGTCCGCAAACGCATAGCGAAACGCTAAATCCGAGCCTTGTAGCGGCTCCCATGCTCGGTCACGGATCAGCTACCGGCAGTGGAGGCGGTGCCGGCGGCGGAATTGGTTCTGGCTACGGCAGCGGCACGGGCGGTGGAATCGGCGCCGCATTCTCTTCCGACGCCTTGCTCCTCAAATCCGATGTGGCCGCCAGCGCCGCCGACGAAGCCGAATTCTTTAACGCGGCGCGAAATATAAACGCCGCGCAGGGAAATAAACTCGGCGACCTTTTCCAATACACGCTCAAAGATCGCGTCTCGATCCACAAAAACGAGTCCGCGCTGGTGCCGATTATTCAAACGGACATCGCCGCCGAAAAAGTTGCACTTTGGAATGCGGGACTAGGCTCGGCGCGCCCGCTTCGCGCATTGTGGATTACAAATTCAAGTTCGCTTGTCCTCGATGGAGGAAGTTTCAGCGTCGTGGAAGGAGGCGCGTTCGCCGGCGAAGGCCTGATTGATCCAATCCAGCCCGGCGAAAAGCGTTTGATTAGCTACGCCGCCGATTTAGCAATTCAAGTTGTGGCCAAATCAGAAGGCGTGCCGCAGAAAATCACGAACTTGCGAATCAACAAGGGAATTCTGATACGCACAGTCGATTCGCGCCAGCGTGTGAATTACACCGTTCGCAATGAGGATGCTTCAGCGCGAACTCTCATCCTGGAACATCCCGTACGCGTCAACTGGAAACTTACTTCCGAAATAAAACCGGAAGAAGAATCGGCCAGTGCCTATCGCTTCCGAATCGAAGTGCCGTCAAAAGAAACAAAAACTTTTACCGTCGAAGAAACCAAAGCAGACACCGCGCGAATCGCGTTGACCAACATGAACTCCGACGCGATCGAAACGTTCGTCAAATCAAACACGCTCACCCCGCAGTTGGAACAAGCGATGCGGGAGATTCTTGCGCAGAAAAGCGCGATCGCGAAAATCGATGCCGACCTGAAATCCAAAGAGTCCGCCATCACAGATATCGTTCAGGATCAAAACCGTCTACGCGAAAACATGAAATCCCTAAAAGGAACGCCCGAAGAAAAATCCCTCAACCAGCGCTACACCAGCGAACTGAACGATCAAGAAACGCAACTGGCCACACTTCGGCGGGAACACGCAACGCTGCAAGCCAGCCGGAAACAGGCGCAGCAGGAACTGGATTCGTCAATCGAGCAAATGACGATCGATCCCGCGCCGATGTAGCTCGCGCACGTTTACCAAAAAACGGCGGGACTTCGATTCAATGTTGGCTTGCCGCGACCGGCGGAAGCCCCACACTTTGCATCCCGCACAGGGTGGGGCTTTGAGCCTTAGCTCTGACTCTACATTTCTCGTCTGCACGAAAGGCGTAAGAGAAGCTTGGATCACTCCATTTCGAGACATCATTCGAACAACTTTTCATTACTTTCCCTTCATCCATTTAGTACTAAGTACCAAAGTTTACTTGACATAAACTCCCATCTGCGCTACCTTGAACCGCAGACTTGGACGATCCATTTAGCCACCAGTCCGAAGATGGCTCCCGCTTGCCCTGACCCAGGAAGGGTCCATTTATCCTGACGTAGGAAGGGCCGATGCCGGGAGCGCATCAATTTCGGAGGAGCGCGTATCAATATCAAAACAAACGACTTAATAAGTCCCTTGTTTTGATATTGATGCCAGAAACGGCGGGCCTAACCCCTTTGTTTTCACACTGATGCTCATAACAGGGGGGAGGGGGTAGGGTAACTAATTTATAAACGGCTTATGGAGCGGCAGCCTTTTTACCCCGGGAGAATCGAAGGGCAGCCTGCCAGCCTTTGACTCGTAACAGGGCACGAATTTATTCGTGCCGTGCCGCCGGCAAAATGAACCGGCTTTAGCCGCTGACTCGGCCGCTACCGCTGCAATCCGGACGCCGCCACCACCGGCTTCGCGCCGCCCATCGTCGCCAGCATTTGTTCCGCTTGCGTCAGCGCGGCGTCCCGTTTCTGTTGCAGGTCGGCAATTGTGGGCACAATTTTTGTGTCGGGCGTAACGCCGTCGCCTTCCAGCTTGCGGCCCTTCGGCGTAAAGTACAGAACTTCGCTGACTTCCAGCACGCCGCCGCCCTTCATTTTTTGATTGTTGGCGATGCCGATCACGCAGCCGCAAGTTTGGCTGCCGACAATTTTCGCGCGGCCGGTATCTTGAAACGCGGCGGAAAATATTTCAGAGGAGCTGGCCGTAGCTTCGGTCGTCAGGATCACTACCGGCCCGGAATAAATCTGGCCGCCCGGTTTCCCGGCGGTCATCGGTCTGTGAGTTTTGCTTTCGCCGGATTTTTCTTGGGAGTCGATCGCTTTTCTGCTCAGCGATTCGGCGATCACAGTTTTCGCGTCGAAAAAATATCCGGCGATGGCGGCCAAAACATTTGTCTGGCCGCCGCCATTGTAGCGAAGGTCGATGATCACTCCGGGCGCGTTGCGATATTTTTCTATCGCGTCATAAAATTCCTGCACCACCGGCGGCTTGAAACCATCGAAGCGAATATAAGCTTCGCCGGAAGGCAAAAGAATATCGCGAACATCCGGCGGCATCGCCAGAATTTGTTTCGTAACGCTTGCTTCAAATTTTGTTCCGTCGGCGCGCTGCAAACCGACTTGGAATGCGGCGCCAATTCCGCCGGTATAAGCGGACGCCAAAACACGGCGGCGCGTAAGACGTTCCGTGGACGAAGGCAAAACAGTTTTTTCGGCTTGAGCAATTAAATCGGCGATTGGCTTTCCGTTCACGGTCAGCACAAGCATTCCGGGCTCGATACCCGCGTGGGCCGCGCCGGATTCAGGCAAAACATCGGTAACCACAACGGAGCCTTCGCGCTCCGCCGTGAAAAATCCGATGCTAACGCCGAGATCTTTTTCGCGGTTTTCCCACGCCTCCGGCGAATTGAAGCGCGTGTGGCCGTCATGCAGTTCGCCGGTCATGCGGTTTACAAGCGCGTAAAATTCCGAATCGTTTTTTACGCCTTCGACCAGCGGGCGATAGCGATTGCCGACGTCGTCCCAGTTGACGCCGTGAAATTCGGGATCGTAATAACGATCGCGCACATTTCGCCAAACGTCTTCCAAAATTGACGCGCGGTCTTTCGGAGAAAGCTCTTTTTCGGCCGCGCGAGTCAGACCGTTATGTGTTGGAAAAAATGCCGCGCCAAAAAGTATCGCGCCGATCGCGGCAAATCTTGCGACGGAACGAAATCGGCTGGATGCAATTCGTTTCATAAGTTGATATGACGTTCTAAGATTTTAAGTGTCACAGGCAAATAGTACCACTGTGAATGCCACCGAAATATATTGATGCGCAGAAGCGGCGATCTGGCACATGTTTGACGGCAGTTTGCGCAGGCCGCTATACTCACGCTTCGCGTTGGTATTTTCGAGGAGAGAATCTGAGATGGCCAAAGAAGAAAAAGCCGTAGAAGTCGATTTGCGATATCCCGTTGGAAAGTGGACAACGAAAGGCCCCTTCACAAACGCGCAGCGCCACACAATGATCGAGAGTATCGCTGCAGCGCCCGCGAATTTTCGCGCCGCCGTTGCAGGACTGAACGACAACCAACTCGCCACTCCCTACCGTCCCGGCGGTTGGACTCTGCGCCAAACAATTCATCACGTCGCCGATAGTCACATGAACGCGTACATCCGATTCCGCCTGGGAATTACCGAAGCCGAGCCGACAATTAAACCTTACGATGAAAAATCTTGGGCGGAACTTTTTGACGCTCGTACTGCGCCCGTGGAAATTTCACTCGGCATGATTGACGGCGTTCATAAACGCTGGGTGATGTTGCTGGAAACCGTTCGCGAAATTGATTTCAATCGCAACGTTCGCCATCCCGAGCACGGCACCATGTCATTGGATGATCTGCTCGCGCTTTACGAATGGCACGGACGTCATCACGCGGCGCACATCACTGCGCTGCGCAAGCGCGCGGGCTGGTAACACAAGCGCGGTCGGCGAAAATTTGCGCGACATTTATTTTCGCCCGCGGCGTTTGCTTCCGCTCTGCACCTGCGTGATAATTCGTGCTCACCGCGAGCACGCAGAACGCGGCGAATGGAGAGAATCGAATGGCTGAATCAGCAAAGCGCGCGCCGGGACTGTACGCGATTTTTGAAACTTCAGAAGGAAATATTGTTGTTCGTCTGTTTGAAAAAGAAGCGCCGAAGACGGTGGCAAATTTTGTGGGCCTCGCGGAAGGCTCGAAAGAATTTGTCGATATCAAGATCGCCGCGAAAGCGAAGCGCCCCTTTTACGACGGCCTCACGTTTCACCGCGTAATTCCGGACTTCATGATTCAAGGCGGATGCCCGCTGGGCACCGGAACAGGACATCCCGGATTTAAATTTGAAGATGAGTTTCATCCGTCGCTCCGGCATGACAAACCCGGCAAACTTTCCATGGCGAATTCCGGCCCGAATTCCAACGGCAGCCAATTTTTCATCACCGTCGCCGCAACTCCGTGGCTCGATAACAAGCATTCTATTTTCGGTGAAGTTGTGGAAGGCATGGACATCGCCACGAAAATTTCCAAAGTCAGCAAAGATTCCGGCGATCGTCCGAAGAAGCCCGTGATCACCGAACACGTGAAAATCGAACGAGTTTGAGACCGTGACCAGCACCACGCAACTTTTCCGGCTGATGAACGAAGTCGTCTTCGTGTTGCTCGGCGCGCTTCTCGCCTGGGCTGCGTTCACCGGACATTATTATTTTAATCCGCGCTCGATGACGTGGATTTTGTTGGCCGGATTGCTGGTGGCTTACGGCGCTGTGGCAGCAATGTGGAGTTCGGGCCCGCGCTCAATTGCCTTCGTGCGTGGCGGATCGCTGATTATTGTTGGGCTGATTATGCTGTGCCTTTCGCATGTGATCTTGCGATGGGTGCAACCGATGTTGGTAATCGCGGGAGCCACGCTTGCCGCGCGCGGATTAATTGTAGCTGTGCTGGTGATGCGCAATCCGCCGCCAGCGCCGGCAAGATCACGCTGAAACAATTTTCACCGGGAAAAACTCATGGATCCCACTCAGAAAAAAAATGCGCTTCGGAAAATGACGTATGGGCTTTACGTCGCCACCGCGCGCGATGCCGAATCCACAGCAGCCGGAACAATCAACTGGATTTCACAGGCGTCATTCGAGCCGCCGCTGATTATGGCAGGGATTAAGCGCGATAGCAGATTGCATCAGGCGATTGAAAACTCGAAAGCGTTTGCGGTGCACATCGTTGGGAAATCCCAAAAAGCGCTGGCCACAAGTTTCTTCAAAGGCGGCACGGAAGAAAACGGAAAGTTGAATGGATATGCGTTCACGCCGGGAACAACCGGTTCGCCGGTGCTCGCCGATCCGCCGGCATGGTTTGAATGCCGTGTGCTGGAAAAATTCCTGCGCGGCGATCACACAATTTTTATCAGCGAAGTGGTGGACGCGGGCGTAAGAAGCGAGGAAGATGCGTTAACGATTCGCGATGCGGGATTCACGTACGCGGGATAAAGGAGAGAATCCTCATGTTCAAAGAATTCAAAGAATTTGCGGTGAAG
>DASYNR010000204.1:0-4628 GCA_036008485.1 Candidatus Acidiferrales bacterium
GTGCCGACGGGCACGCCATTCACGCTAATCACAAATTTACCTTTGTCGTCGCTCATCGCGGACGCTTCACGCTTCTGCGCGCGCGCGGTGAGTCCGACAGACGCCATCGCACAGATCGCGACGCACGACGCCACTCCCAAAATTATTTTCCTGCGGAAATTTTGATTCACACGCGGATTCATAAATTCACCTCAGCCAAAGTAGAAGCGCGGAAAACCCCCAAGCGCTCTACTTATTCTGAGGGCGAATGGCCCCGGCGAAATCCGAAGAATTGCGCGGCGTGCCGGAAGTATCAACCGTGCCTGAAGCGCCGGCCGTGCCGAATAATGGCGATGCGAGGATTCGCTCGACTACCTGGCGCGGCACATCTCCGCCTTCCACGCGCAAATCCGCCTGACGATAGAAAGGAATGCGCTCGTCGTAAAGTTTGCGGAAGCTTGACTCGTCACGGAACATTGGGCGGTCGTCCATCATCACGCAGCGCGAAAGAAGTTGCTCAACGGGACAATCCAGCCAGATCACATAGCCGGTGCGGACATCGCTCTGACGCCTGCACGCCACGCTGAGCATTTCCAAATTTTCAGGCTGAGCAAACGTGCCGCCGCCAAGCGCAAGCACAGCGGGAACAGTTGCTGACGTAGCTTCGCCCAGCGCGCGCGCCAGTTCAGCATTTTCCAGTTTGCGAAATGCGGGTTCGCCGAGTCGTTCAAAAATTTCCGCGATGGTCAGACCGGCTTGTTGCTCGATGCGCTCGTCCAAATCCACGAATCGCCAGCCAAGTTGCTGCGCCAGCAGTTTTCCCACAGTAGTTTTGCCGCAGCCCATGAAGCCTGCGAGGCATACGAGTTTGATGGGCAGACGTGTGCCAGCGGGTGACATTCAGAGTTCGAGGATTGTGTGCGGAGCTTAAAATAAATTATTGCGTCGGCTGATCCCGCACCAGAATTTTGATTGTACCACTGAAGGACTGAAGTTCGACCTTTGCGGTGCCCTTGCCGACGGTGCCGAACAGTGACTTGCCGTACTTCGGAGGATTGTCCTTCTTGCCGTGTTTATCCGGCTCAAAACTGGCCTGACTAATCACAGAGCCGTGAATCGACGTCGCCTTCAGGTCGAAAGAACTTGCGGTGCCGTAGTGAACTTCGGTGTTGCCGGTGTCGCTCTTCATAATGTAAATGCCGTGACGCAGGAATTCGCCGTCGAAGAAAATATTTCCCGCCGTAGTGTGAACGGTGATCTTGTCCATCACCGGCTGAAGAATTTGCACGCTGCCGCCGACAGTTTCCGCCTTGAAGGAAGCGCCATCGCAGCGCGAACAAACGATGGAGCCGTCCGCCGTTGTAACTGTCACCGCGCCGCCAACGTCCTGAAGATTCACATCGGCCGCAAGCGTGTCAAAAGTTAAATTGCCGTGAACGCTGGCAACGGTGATGCTTCCGGAATCCGTGCGGATTTCCAGTTCAGTTTCCTCGGGCACGGTCACGGTGTAATCGGCTTGCAAATCGGCGCTGCGCGCGGAGGCATTCAGCACGCGTGTGCCAATTTCAATTCGCGAATCCACCTGCTCGCTTTCCACTTCCGTGTTCGCCGTGGCGTGATCGGCCACGAACATCACTTCCGCCTTATTCCACGATTTCACCTGAATGCGCCCGTTGGAATTGTGAATCGTCACAACCGGGCGTCCCACTACGGTGAAATGTTTTTCCACGCGATGTGCCGACGCCGTAAGCGCGAATGAGGCGAGCACCGCGGCCGCGAACGCAGTTCGCAGCGAAGGATGAATGGTTGGTCGAAGGTTGCGTGAGAGCATCATTATTCCCCTGTCCAGCTATGTTCGGTTGCCGCGGCCAGCAGTTCGGACTTTTGCTGGTAAGCCCCATACAGATACTGACGCGCGGTTTCGTCCTTGGGTTGTTCGCGTACGGCTTTCTCACACACGGCAATAAAATCATTCACAATTTTCAAATCGGCGCGCAATTTCACATTCGCGTCCGGATCGATGGTCTGCAAATCGCCCATCGTCTGCGCTTCCAATTTATTCAAATTGTTTTGGGCGGCTACTGCGCTCTGCGGGAATTGATTGGGGTCGTCAACATTTTGATAGTGCAGCCACGTAACCCCCGCTACCAGGACCATCACGGCGGCATATGCGGCAACCATCACCGGGCGGCGCATCCATGAAAGCGCGCCCGCAAACCATCCACTTCGCGCTGGTTCGGCGTGCTGGAATTCCGGCGTGCGAATGATGCCTTCTTCTACGAGTTGTGCGCGAAGTTGCGTCCAAACGCGGGCGGGTGGTTCTTCATCCGGCACGGAAAGTTCGCGCGCCATTGCTGTGATTGCTTCCAGGTCGGCCGTCAATGAGCGGCAATTTTCGCACTGCTTCAAATGCGCCGTGGCTTCAGCCGGCATCGGCTGTTCGCTTGCTTGTTCTAATACTGATTCAAATTCTCGGCACCGCATGTTTCACCTTCTCAATTCTGCGTCTAAAATTACACCCAAAACTTCTTGCAGCAACATCATTTCCTAAAGCTTAATGCTCATCACGAAATCTTCAGCGCCATGCGCCATCGAAACTTATTTTCAAAAATCGCCCGGCACTCACGTTCCATCGCCGCCCGCCGCTTCCGTCTTGGCGTCCTGACGCGCCTCGCGCGCCCGCTGCCGGATCACTTCCTGCAATAACTCGCGCAGCCGGGTTCGAGCTTTATGGAGCTGAGACTTCGAGTTGCCGATGGAACATCCCATGATTCCGGCAATTTCGTTGTGCTCATATCCCTGAATGTCGTGCAACTCAAACACGGAACGGTAACCGGGGGGCAATTGTTCCACGGCCCGCTGCAAATTAATCCGGTCCACCGATCCGGATAACAAATTATCGAGCGCCCCAAAATCCTTGCGTGGGCCGCCGCTTTCCTCGTCCGGTTCGGTCATCTCTTCCAAAGAGCTTTCCGGAACCGTTTTCTTTCGCAGCTTCATCAGCACAACGTTTACGGTTAGCCGATGCAGCCATGTCGAAAACGCTGACTCGCCCCGGAAAGTTGCAATCTTCCGGAAAAGTTGGAGAAAAGCCTCCTGAGTTAGATCCTCGGCCTCTGCCGTGCGCCCGACCATGCGCAAGCAAAGGGCATAAACGCGCCGGCTGTGTTGCCGGTATAGGAGCTCGAACGCCTCCGCGTCACCCTGTTGAGCCCGCCGAATCGATTCAGATTCCGTGAGCTCTCCCGTTTCGCTTCGTTTCGTTCGGGCCACCGGTCCGTTAGGACGCACCCATTAATTCCGATGCGACCCACCCCTTTTGAGTTGTACCGGGTTTTGCGCGAATCCCGGCCGCGAATACTCTGTTTAACTTGGATGCTTTGGAATTGCGAAACGCTCCAGCCGCACATTCTTATTCTCCGCGGAATGCGGACGCGCGTCTATCTGGAACGGCGGGGATGCCGGGCGATCTTTTGGGCGCCATCCGCTGAGGTGCGGCCTGTATTGCCAAAAGCGCTTTCGCCAGCCGGTCACGGAAACCAATAACCTCTCCCGGCGGCAGACAAACAATAAATGATTTGAGCATCACGGTCGCTTCGCTCAGTGACGTCGTCAAATCGTATTGCAATAAGCTCAGGTGATCCCAATTTTGTTTTGTTGAACTTGCAGAGGAAGAAGCCGAGCCCTCTGAAACTTCCGTCGTCATCAGGCGATACTCTTCCGCAATATCGCAGGCCATTTCACCAACAGTGCGAACCTTATGAAGAAATCGTTTGCGCCCACCGAATAAAACTTCCGAAAGAAGCGAATTCATATTGGCGGCGCGTTTTGCGGTCTGTCCCTCGAAAAGCATTGGGTTCAGCGGCGCAACGCTGGGAAGCAATCCAAAGTTATCCGCGTGGCGCTCCACAACATTCAGAAGACATTCCAGCGCCGCGGCAAATCGCACGCACAGCTCAGCGGAAACGTCCGCCAGACCGCACGCCATTTCATGCTTGCCGCTTCTGCGAAACAATAACGCTTGATCCAGCGCCACACTGAAACTGTGGTGGGCAGGCTGCGCCTGTTCAAGCGCGTATGCGTACACCTTGGATTTTTCAGGAGGAAGTTCCGCGTGCCAATCCTGCCGCACTGACTTAGGACGATTCGGCTTCCAGAAGCGTAAGGGCACGGGCACTCCTTAGGGACGGGCATTATAGCCCCCGATTCCCGTTTTGGGAAAAGAATAATTTTAAGTGCAAGTCTGGAACGGTATTCGTTCAGTGAATAGCGTGCGATTTTGCCAATGCAAAGCGATGCGACCGAGTCGGAAGTTCCATCGCATGATCTGGAAGTCGATCCTAATGAAGATTTCCAAAATGGTAGTATTCACTGGGACTTTGTCCTAGATTAGTCCACAAGAAAATGGACGTCTTCGATTCTAAGCAGCGCAGCGAGATAATGAGGCGCGTACGGTCAAGCGGTACACGACCTGAGATGATTATTCGCGGCGTTATTCGGCGAATGAAGATTAAATATCGAAGTTGTTCGCCGAAGTTGCCCGGAAAACCGTTAGTTGGCTAGTAGATCAGAGAAAGGTCATCCCCGTGCACAGATATCATTGGTATTGTGCCTCCAGGCTTGCGTCTAACTTATGGAGCTGAGTGCAC
>DASYNR010000205.1:0-9931 GCA_036008485.1 Candidatus Acidiferrales bacterium
CTTTCAATGTGATGCTCTTTTCTATTTGAGCTATTTGATGCTTTGAACTGCCCCCAGCCGTACAACAAAAAAGGCCGCAAGAGTGAACTTGCAGCCCCTTACGCGAATCTAAAGGTTATACAAGAGCAACAAACGCAACCTCATAATACTAGAATCCGACCGGATAATCAGCAGCAATCTTATCGCCACCCTCCGGTCCTTACGCCATTTCCACGCAACTCATTGATTACAATCGCTTTAGCTCGATCTTCCGATGGCTCAGTCCTTAGTGCGATTGTGCCCCGTTCATCATTATTCCACGCACTTGCTTCTGTAGCGACGTGATTTCCGTACTGTGCGGTTGCAGCAGCGATAAGTCAATTTTCTGTGCGGACTGCCTCGCCGTCTGATCGCTCGAAGTCTGGCTCACCGGCGTCGTTCCGCCGTCACCGCCGCAAGTTGGGCAGGCCATCATGCCGACCAGCCCTTCCACCGCGCCGCGGATTGCCTCATACCGAGCGGAAATTCCGCGCTGCTTCGCGATTTCCATATCGTATTGCGCCAGCACCGCCGTGCGCGCCAACATCTGTGCCTGGGCTGGCGATACGGCCGTGGTCACTTTTCCGGCGGTTACCTGCGCCGAAAAATCCATCGCCGCGCGGTCTTCGGCGGAAGGATTCTTCACGTAGTTTGCCGCGGCGGTCATTACATCAATATATAAATCTACGTCACCCTGAGTGAGCGGAGTTGTGTCGTAGTTCGGCACGGGACCTTGTTTCGCTGCCGCAGTTGCCGCGCCGCCACCGGAACCCGCGGACTGCTCTGCGGCTCCGTTTGGCGAATGTCCGCAGCCTGAAAATAAAATCGTTGCCGCAAGAATTGGAAAAGTTTTTCGGAAGATTCGCATGGGTCGAGTCTCCTTAAGTTGCGAATCCTATATCAAACGCTTTTGATAGCGCCAACGGATAATCTCGGCTGTATAATCCGCCAGCATCCCGGAGGAATCTGATGAACGCTCTTCGGCAAAGACGTTTTCTTCTCGCATTCGCTTTTTGCGCGATTCTTTTTCTTGGCGCGCCGAATCCTGCGCAGGCGCCGAAAATTGCCGCCACTCCTCCCATGGGCTGGAATAGTTGGAATCACTTTAATCGCAAAATTGACGACGCCACCGTCCGCGCGCAGGCCGACGCGATGGTCTCCTCAGGAATGCGCGACGCCGGATACGTTTACATCAACATTGACGACACCTGGGAAGGAACGCGCGACGCGCAGGGCGTCATCCAAACCAACGAAAAATTTCCCAACATGAAGGCGCTGGCCGATTACGTCCACAGTAAGGGACTGAAGCTGGGAATTTATTCTTCGCCCGGAGCAAAAACTTGCGCCGGATTTGAAGGCAGCCTGAATCACGAAGAACAGGACGCGCAAAGTTACGCTGCCTGGGGAATTGACTATTTGAAGTATGACCTGTGCAGCTTCGGTCAGGTAATGAAAACCGCCGCCACGCCCGCTGCTGCTCATCAAATGATGTTGGACGCATACACGAAAATGCATAACGCGATCCTGAAGACTGGCCGCCCGATGGTCTACAGTCTTTGCCAGTATGGCGATGACGCCGTGTGGCGCTGGGGGCCATCCGTCGGCGGAAATCTTTGGCGCACTACGGATGATATTTCCGATCGCTACTACAGCATGTCCAACATTGGATTCGGCCAGGCCGGCCTTTCTAAATTCGCAGCGCCCGGCCACTGGAATGATCCCGACATGTTGGAAGTCGGCAACGGCGGCATGAAGCCTGACGAATACCGCACGCACATGAGTCTCTGGGCGATTCTGGCCGCGCCGCTTCTGGCCGGAAACGATCTTTCCACGATGACGCCCGAAACTACCGCGATGCTTACAAATAAAGAAGTGATCGCGATTGATCAGGATCCGCTCGGCAAACAGGGCGACCGCGTTTGGTCTGAAGGCTCTTTGGAAATTTGGTCACGCTCTCTCGCAGATGGCTCGAAGGCAGTGGGAATGTTTAATCGAACTGGCGCGCCGCTGGAAATGACCGTGGATTTTGCATCACTCGGATTTAATGGCCACGCTCGTGTGCGCAACATTTGGGCAGCCGCCGATATTCCCGATGCAGGCCAAACTTTTACAACTACAGTCCCCGGCCACGGTGTAGTTTTGCTGCGCGTATCGAAGTAAACGTTCGGCGCATTCGCCGATATGCATGACACTCAAACATCCGGCGCGGAATCCGCAGAACTATATTCTGCGATTCAACTCCGCGTCGAATTGCAGAAAGTAATCCGTAAAGTCTCCCTCCGCCTGCTTCCATTTTTATTTACGCTCTACGTCGTCAATTACCTTGACCGAGTCAACGTCGGATTTGCCGCGCTGCAAATGAAATCCGCGCTGCGCTTCAGCGATCCTGTTTACGGATTTGGCGCGGGAATATTTTTCATCGGCTATTTAATATTTCAAGTGCCCAGCAATTTAGCGCTGGTAAAAATCGGCGCGCGCCGGTGGCTGGCCGCCCTGATGATTTGCTGGGGAATTATTTCGGCCAGCATGATGTTCGTTCACACGCCATTCAGTTTTTACACCTTCCGTTTTTTGCTGGGCGCTGCCGAATCCGGATTTTATCCCGGCGTAATTTTGTATCTCACATTTTGGTTTCCGCTCAGCGCACGCGCCCGCAGCGTTTCGTGGCTCATGATGGCCTCGCCCGTTTCCGGATTGATCGGTGGGCCGCTCAGCGGAGTTCTTCTTTCGCTGAACGGAGTCCACCATCTCGCCGGCTGGCAATGGCTTTTTCTGATGGAAGGAATCCCCGCGATAATTCTTGGCGCGTCCGTGCGATTCGTTCTCACCGAAAAACCGCGCGACGCCACGTGGCTTGCGCCAGACGAGCGCGTAACGTTGCTCGCCGCGATCGAAACGGAAGGGAAGCGTGCCGAACAAATTTCCAGTTCATCCGCGCGCCGCTCAATTCTCTTCGACGTAATCGCCCGCCGCGAAACCTGGCTCCTCTGCGCTACCTGCTTCACGCTCACTTGGACGTCTTACGGCATCGGTCTGTGGCTTCCACAAGTAATGAAAAATTTCTCCGGATATTCAGACAAGATGGTCGGCATTCTCGCCATCGCTCCCTATTTATTTGCCCTCGCCGTGATGGCCTTCGTCGGCGCGTATTCCGACCGCACCCGCCAGCCGCATTTCACCTACGCCGGATGCGCTTTCGCTGGAGCCGCCGGATTTTTTCTCAACATTGCGCCACATCACGTTTTGCTTTCCACAATTTTTCTTAGCATCTCCGTCGCCGGAGTTTATTCCGCCTTTGGCCCCTTCTGGGCCATGCCGGGTGAATTTCTTTCCGGCGCCAGCGCCGCGGCAGGAATTGCATTCATCAATTCTCTAGGCAATTTGGGCGGATTGTTCGGGCCGTATGTAACAGGCTTGGCGCGTCAACGCACCGGATCTTTTGCGGTAGGGACGATTATTCTCGGCGGGGTTTTGTTTTTGAGCGGAGTATTTGCGTTGGCGGTGAATGCCAGCCAAGCGAGGCGACCGTCAGCGTCCCAATGAAACGTGGCGAATGTTCTTCTCCGTTTAGTGGTTCGTTGCTAAACTGGTGCCCGAGCGTACCCCGATGACTTTCACCGCCCTATCAAAGGATCAGAACATTCTTGGCGGCGTTCCCGTCTTCCGAAACACGCGCGTACCGTTCCAAGCCTTGCTCGATTATCTGGAAGCAGGACAACCGCTCGACGATTTTCTAGACGATTTTCCCACGGTCACCCGCGAAGCCGCGATCGCAGCTCTCGAAGAGGCGAAAGCGCTCGTCGTCGCACAACTGAAATGAAACTTCTGTTGGACGAGTGCGTCCCCAGAACGTTGAAGCCGAGTCTCTCCGTGGAAGGACATGTCTGTTCCACTGTTCCCGAAGCCGGTTTCGCTGGCAAGGCAAATGGAGAATTGCTTTCCTTAGCGGAGCAAAACTTCGATGTCTTCGTCACCTTGGATACAGGCTTGCAATACCAGCAGAATTTGCTCGGACGAAAAATCGCAATTCTCGTTATTCGGTGCAAATCCAATCGCCTTGCAGACGTCCTTCCGCAAATACCCGCTTGCCTTGTCGCTCTGCGATCGATCAAGCAGAGTGACCTCGTTCAAGTTGGTGTGAAGCAGTAGGAGCTTGATATTCTTGCCACAGCCATGCACATTGTCCTGACGTATGTATTACGACTTCGATCCGCTTTGGAAAACTGTCACCAGGCGAATCCTCACAGGGCTGGCCATTATTCTAGCGCTCAGTCTTTTCGCCACATTTCTTGCCCAGGATAATATTTTTCAGGGCGGATCGCGGGTCGCAACAGCAACTCAGCCGGTGCCGCTAATGAACAAAGGAAAGACAGTTTTTGTCTCGCAATCCGACAAAGCCCTCAATGATCGTTTAACGCTGGTTTTCTTCGCAATTCCTTCCTATGTTGGTTTGCTTCTCGTCATTCATTTTTTCGTTGGCGTCAAAGTTTTCGATAACTTACCTACACTAGCGGAACTCTTGGCTCGACGGAATTCGGGGATATGAAGACGCCACTCGAGAGCAGTTCCCAATGAAAGGCCACGATGATCCTGATCTCGCTTACGCGACTCCGCGTTCGCTCCTCGCTCTACATGCCGCTATTTTTGTGGCACTCGTCTAAGTCCTCCCGTCAGGCCGAGCGCGCCGACGGATTTCTCGGCGGCAGAGTGTTGCCAAATCCGCGAAAGGTTTTTTGGACCCTCACTGCATGGGAAAGTGAAGCCGCCATGAACTTCCATCGCACCAACGCCGTGCATCGCGCCGCGATGCCCAAATTGCTGCACTGGTGCGATGACGCAACGGTCGTTCACTGAACGCAGGAAACTCCCGAACTGCCCACCTGGCAAGACGCGCATCAGCGCATGGTCACGTCCGGCCGTGCTTCAAAAGCGAATCATCCGTCACCCGCGCAAATGGCGAACGAATTTTCCGCGCCGGTACCCAGCCGGATCGAGAGCATATTGAAGCCGCGCAAGTAAAATGGAAGATGCTCTGTGGCGGCTCCGAGAGTAGAAGACGTTCTATTCGCTTGGAAAATTACGGGGCGCTACCGATATGACGGGCCGAGTGGCTCGCAATAGTGAATTTATTTCGCTTCCGCAAACTTTCGCGCCGGTAGTCGAAGCCCACCCAACGCAACAATCGCAATCGCCGCAATTATCTCACCCGCCTGAAAAAACGGAAACGCAGGCGCGCCGAGAATCCCGCTACAGTAGTTGCCCAATAAGTGCACCAGAATCGCGAGCAGCAAATTGGCGCCCGTTCGGAGATACAGCCAGGTATCGATGACGGCCATGGATATCGTTCCCGTCACGAAGAGCGGAAATGACAGGTGGCTCTGCGATGCCGCAGCGATGAAAAATAACGGCACGTGCCACAGCGCATGAATTGTTCCCAGTATCAGACTTCCAGCCAGCGGCGAACGTATTTCCAGAATCCGCGGAAGCGCAAATCCTCGCCAGCCGAATTCTTCTCCGAGTGGACCGACGTCGAAGATCAGCGTTGACGCCAAACCAATCAGCACTGCGCGCGGACCCGGCATCGACATTGGTGCGGCGCCAAAAAATCGCGAAACCTGCAACGCGCCGAACGTGATCAGTGCGTATCCACCAATAACAATCACATACCACTGCGGACCCGCGCGCCACGGCAACAATCGTCCGAAAAGCCGCCGCAATCCAGGTCGGCCGTCGAAATACGCAGTCATCCCAATACCGAGCAAGCTGACCGAATAGGCCGCCATCCAGAAGAACGGGCTGGTATGAGAGAACGCGGGCGCAGAAGGGAACGCGCGGGGCAAAATCAGTCCAACAAGGCCGATTCCCCACGTGGCGGCGAAAGCGCAAAGAAAAAATATTCTGACTTGGCGAATGGGTTCGCGAGATTTCGGTGCAGAAGTACTTTTCATTTGCTTCTCCGCGGCGTGAGTCTACATCGACAATGGCGGGTGGCGAAGGAAAATACGGAGCCCTTTGAACGTCTTGGTTTGTAAAGTGTACGCCAGTAGCGTACCATTGAAATGCAATTATATGGCGAAGAGAAGCATTTTCAATGAACTTATGGAAGGCGTAGCCGCGATGAAAAGCCATCGCGAAGGCAAGCTAACGCTTCGCACCTACAAGGTTGAGCCGTCGCCGCTCCCCAAAGTCGATTCCAAATTAATAAAGGACACTCGAAAAAAACTGCGTTGCTCGCGCGCCGTCTTCGCACGGAAATTACATATCAACGAAAGAACACTTGAGAAGTGGGAACAAGGCCGCGCAAAACCCAATCGTCAAGCCGCCGCGCTTGTGCTGCTTGTTCGCAAATATCCAGACACCTTAACTCGTCTGGAAGCTCTCTCTGCGTAGGTTTTCTCAGCGCCTCTGCGTTGAAAGCGTTTACCTTCAGACTTTTCCACAACTATTCGAATACCCACGAAATGGGTAAATTTCTCCCCCACATTCTTCTTGACAGATAGTTACTTGTATACTAACTTGCGAAGTCGACCGAGCCGATCGCATCAAGTAGGCCTTCCCAAAATGGAACTCGATCCTCCCGTCGACAGAGGAAATGCCCTGATTTAGTGCAGTCTAGTAAGAGTGTCAAAACACGGCACTTCAAGTCCTTTAGTTTGATATTCTTAGCAGCCACTTTTCAGTGATTTTGTAACTCATTGAAACTAAAGGGCATTGTTGCACAATGAGTAAATGGCTAAGTCCTTTGTTTTGATACTGATGCTAAAAGGGCAGTCCCTAACCCTTTTGTTTTCACACTGATGCTCATAACAGGGGGGTAGGGGAGGGGTACGCGCGGTCACCCAAAAATATTTCGCACCACAAACCAAATATTCGCAGGCCGCTCAGCCAGTCGTCGCATGTACCACGGAAACCAATATGTCCCGTATGAGATGAGCACACTAACCGCGAAACCATCGCGAGCAAGTTGCTTTTGTAAATCGCGCTGAATTCCGTAGAGCATCTGAAACTCAAAACGCGATTGCGGAACATTTTCAACGTGGGAAACTTCGATGATTCGCGCGATCATCCGGGCATCATGCGTAGCAAGCGCGGGACGATTTCCCGCGGCGATCGAATCGGCGGCAAACATGCGCTGAGTCAAAGCGAAGAATGCGTCGTCAACATCAGACTTCGCAGGAAAAGCAACCTCGGCCGATTCGGCGTAAGCGCCTTTCACAAGACGGATCGCCGCGCCAAGCGGCAAAAGCGATTCGAGATCATCCGGTGTTCGTCGCAAATATGCTTGCAGACAGACGCCAACATTTGTATGCGTCGCGCGCACGCGCCGAAAAAGTTCCAGCGTGCGATCTGTGTAAACGCTGGATTCCATGTCAATCCAGATGATGCCGGGATTCGCGGCGCTGGGTTGTAGGGGCGGGTCCGCGACCCGCCCGCTTCCAATTTCGCGCCCGGCGGAATTTTGTAGGGGCGCTGCTTGTTTACCCTGAGAGACGAAGGGCTGCGCCCTCGACGGGGAATTATTTTTGGCTGCTTCGAGGATGCGAACTAAATTGCTGTAGCAAATTTCCGCATCCAAATCCAGCCCAAGCTGCGTCGGCTTAATGGAAAGGGAACAGGGAAGACTCACGGCGCGCATTTGTGCCAGCACGCCAACATAATGTTCGGCCACGGCATTTGCTTCCGCGGCGATAGTAATATTTTCGCCGACGCGCGAAGGCATCGCGCTAATTCCAAGAGCGGCAAGTTCGCTCGCTGCAGCCAGCGCGTCTTCCGCGCGTTCGCCGGGCAGAAAACGTTTTGACGCGCGGCGCACAAATTTCCAGCGCATGGCGTGCTCGCGCAGCCAAACGCTCTGAGATGCGGCAACAATCGCGCGTCGTGAAAGTGACATTGGTGTCGTCGTTGCCGGCAGGGCGCGAATCGCTGCGGCCCTGCGGCGCTCGAATAAAGTTGTTCCTCGCTACGGCTGCTAAATTTAGCAGACCCGCAGCGATTCGCAACATTGAGTTGCGGGAATGGACTGTGAGTTGCGGAATGTATCGTGCGAACTCTTCTGAAATCAGCGCAGACCGTTGTAGGATATCGCTCATGCGAATCGCAAAATTATTTGTAGCACTTACAATTGCATCAATACTTCCGCTGATCTCCGCGACGCGACAAACTCAAACTCCGGCGCAAACAGCGCCAAGCGCCGCAGCTCCTGCGCCTGTAAGTTATTTCACGATAAAACCGCTCGGCCACAACGTGTTCGCCGCAATCGCCGTTCCCGGAAGTGGAGCGGGAAGCAACGCCGGATTTGTGATTGGTGACGATGGCGTAGCAGTGATCGACACTTTCCAAAAAGTTGACGCAGCAAAATCTCTGCTCGCCGAAATTCGCAAAATGACGCCGCTTCCCGTGAAGTACGTGATCAACACGCACTACCACATCGATCACGTCACAGGAAACGGAGTTTTCGCCGAAGCGGGCGCGACAATTATTGCGCAGAAAAATGTGCGCGATTGGATTCACACGGAAAATAAAAAGTTTTATGGCGCGAATATTACCGACGCGCAAAAAGCTTCCGTCGAGGCTCTAACGGGCCCGACACAGGTTTACGACACGGCGCTTGATCTTCATCTCGGATCGAAACTAATTCTGGTGCGCTACGATTTGGGCCACACCGGCGGCGATTCGATTGTTGCAATTCCAGATGCCGACGTTATTTTCTGTGGCGATCTTTTCTGGCGCCACACATTGCCCAATCTAATTGATGCCAGCACTGAACCGTGGATCGCCACTCTCGCTACGCTGATTCAAATGCATCCTAACTTCACATTTGTTTCCGGTCACGGCGATGTAGGAAATGTGGATGACGTGAAAGCATTCCAAGGATACTTGATTGACTTGCGTCGATGGGTAAGCGAAGGCCGTGCGAGCGGAAAATCCGGCGACGCGCTTGTAGATGATCTAACGCCCAAGTTAAAAGAAAAATATGGTGATTGGAGCGCGTTCAATAATTTCGCAAGACGAAATATTCTGGACACTGACGCGGAATTCGCCGGCACAAAGAAAATTCCGCAGCCAGTTGCGCGCTGATCTGGGGAGGCCGAGAGCCTGTGAGAGCAGCGTGAAAATCAAAAGTTCTAACGAAAAGTCGGCCACTGTTGAACTCACGACGGACGAACTTCATATTTTGAACAGTGCGCTGAATGAAGTATGTAACGGGATTCACCTGGAGGGCGAATTCAGCACGCGCATGGGATGCAGCCTTGAAGAAGCGCGTGAACTGCTCGAAGGAATCCACGGATTTCTATCAAAGTAGCGGAATCAGCTGCGCGAAATTACGCGCGTTCCGCTTCAGCGCGCATCGCTTTCCAAAGTTCGGCAACGTGTTCGCGTTCAGTATTTTCCGCGCCGATGGAAACGCGCACCATCCATCGTCCTTCGAGCATCGCAGCCGTCAGATACGCAACGCCGCTGCGATTAATTCGATCGCACCACGCTTGCGTATGTTTATCGAGAGCGTGCGCATTCGCAGCTCCTGCACGTGCCGGTGGTTCGTGACGCACGCAAAGCGTTTGCAATTTTACTGGAGCGAGCACTTTCCAGTTTGGTGTTGCACTGATTTCCGCAGCGAGCCACTGCGCGTTTTTCATGTCTCGACGCAATCGCGCCTGCAATCCCGAAACGCCTTGCTCGCGAATTAGACACCACAATTTCAGCGCGCGGAATCTCCGGCCCAGCGGAATTCCCCAATCGCGCAAATTTTTTACTTGCTCGTCCACGGCAGAGCGCAAGTAACTCGGATTTGTGGACATCACGCGCACAAGATGCTGAGGATCGCGAACATAATAAATAGAACAGTCAAACGCGGAGCCGAGCCATTTGTGCGGATTCAGAACGATTGAATCAGCGGCGTCAATTCCGCGCC
>DASYNR010000206.1:0-4826 GCA_036008485.1 Candidatus Acidiferrales bacterium
GCGAACGCTCCATTCCATGCGTCGCCAAGTGCTTCACAGCAATCAATCCGTAGTCCGACTTCTTGGAAAGTTTCAGCATGGCATATACGACTAATTTAGTCGCAATTGAATTCTACGGCAACAATCAGCCGTTGTCAAGAAGCGTCCAACCGCATACCCAGAGCCACCCCATTGCGGGAATACACCTCTGCCTGCCTTTCCAATTACGACCCATCTGGTCGGATATGTCAAAAGCATCTCATCGAAATGCCGAAAACTCCGTCGAACGGTCGTCGGCGCGATTTGAACGGGATGCCAGCGAGCGCGCTGGGAGTAGGTTAGTTTCCAGTAATGGAGCTTACCAGCACTTGGAAGATCAGCCGCGCTAAACTAAGAAACCTCATCGGGGTGTACTGGTGTCTAAGCAGTCGAGGCCCGGTGAAAACCCTTCGCATTCGTGGATGGCTTCTGGTAGCTAGCTGCCTTGCAGTCACGGCAGTTGTGTATTGCACTATTCGTCTCAGGTCACGAGCCCCTGCCAGCCCACAGGCCGTTACCTTTGCTGAGAATGAAGTTTACGAAGCCGTTGTCCGTGACATGGATACAGCAATCCATGGGCAGACTAGCAGAAGGCAACTGGTTTTTGACGACACCGCACTATCTGACTTTACGACGACAGCAGATATAAAATCCTGCCAAGACAGTGTTCGCAAGCGCCTGCGACTGGACGGCAACAACACCCCGCCGTTTAATTCTCTCGCGGACAAAGTCTATCGCATTTTTCAAGGCGGCGATGATAGCGCTTTACGAGCCGATACGATTCAGGATTTTCTTGAGAAGTCTTGCACCGTTGGTCGCCTCTCTCAGAGCTTCCATACGAATTCGCCGAAGACGTTCATTGCCGTCGGGAGCGCACACTTTAGCGACTTAATTGTGAGCGACGGGTCGAAGTCGTTTGAGCAGCTGTTTCCCGGGGCGAGCGGCATCATCTCGTTTTCGCATGTGGGGTTTGATCCAACGTTGCACGAAGCCATCGTCTCCGTTTCGTTTGTCTGTGGCGGCCTTTGTGGCTCCGGCCAGCGTTACGTCCTCAAAAAGAAACGTGGACGATGGGAAGTGGTAAGCAAGTTGACGCTATGGGTCTCGTAACGCATTCCCTGGATGCTCTTGTAGCCTGCGAAACGCGGCTAAGTCACAGTTAACGCCGCAATCGGAAACTGGCCTACCACCCGCGCACCGTGATATTTCTTCCAGAACCTATCATTCGATAGGATAGAATGTCGCCCAGTTGCGCTAAGACGCTACCAAACGACCAAAATGAAAACTTCTCTGGCAATTTACCCGGGCTCCTTCGACCCGGTAACCAATGGCCACCTCGACTTGATCGAGCGCGGCACCAAAATTTTTGACCGACTCGTCGTCGCCGTCCTGCGCAACTCTGAAAAAGATCCGCTCTTCACCACTGCCGAACGCGTCGAAATGCTGCGCGAAGTCACCAAGCAATGGGACAATGTGGAAGTGGACGTTTTCGAGGGCTTGCTCGTTCAGTACGCGCGCCAGCGAAAGGCACAGGTAATTTTGCGCGGCATTCGCGCCATCAGCGACTACGAATACGAATTGCAAATGGCGCTGATGAATCGCAAACTTGAACCGCACATCGAAACTGTTTTCATGATGCCCGCGGAGGCGTACAGTTATTTGAGTTCGCGGCTCGTTCGCGAAATTTCTCAGTTGGGCGGAGTGATTCATGAATTGGTGCCGCCCATTGTTGAAGAGCGATTGAAATCGAAATCGCAAAAGTAATTTAATTCACACGCAAGGAATTTTCATTCGATGACAAAATTCGCCGATCGCGTCAGCCGAATCGCCAGCTCTCCGACTCTCGCCGTATTAATGATCGCCGAGCAGTACAAAGCGCGCGGCATTGACATGGTGGACTTCGGCCCCGGCGAGCCCGATTTCCCCACGCCGGACCACATCAAGCGCGCCGCCGTACAAGCGCTGGAACAAAATTTCACGAAATATACTTCCGCAAGCGGCATCATGCCGCTGCGCGAAGGAATTTCCAAGTGGCACGCCGCGCAATTCGGCTCAAACTATGACGCCTCCGAATGCATTTTCACCACCGGTGGCAAACAAGCTCTCTTCAACGCGCTGAATGCGCTCGTCCAGGCCGGTGACGAGGTTCTGATTCCCGTTCCCTACTGGGTAAGTTTTCCGGACATGGTGAAATACACCGGCGCAACTCCAATTTTTGTGGAAACGCGCGCCGATGATGGATTCACATTGCGCGCCGCCGCAGTCGAGAAAGCGATTACGCCGCGCACGAAAATGATCATCATCAACTCGCCGAATAATCCCACGGGCGCGGTGATTCCCAGCGACGAGTTCGAGCGCATCCTGGCCGTCTGCGAAAAACACGGCATCTGGCTGATGGCCGACGAATGCTATTCGCACTTTATATATGATGGCGGCAAACCTTATTCCATCGCGGGACATGCAAGCTCCAAAGAACATGTAATCGTCGCAGGCTCGCTCTCGAAAACTTTTGCGATGACGGGTTGGCGCGCCGGTTTCGCACTTGCTCCGAAGGAAGTTATCGAAGCAATGACGCGCCTGCAGAGCCAGTCCACTTCCAATCCAAGTTCCATTACGCAAAAAGCCGCGCTCGCCGCAGTCACAAGTTCGATGGAAACCGTAACCGCGATGCTCGCAGAATATGCAAAGCGCCGCGCGCGAATTCTCGCCGGACTGAACGCGATTCCCGGAATCACTTGCGCTTCACCGCAAGGCGCGTTTTATATGTTCCCGAATGTTTCAAAACATGTCGGACGCCCTGGCGGCGCTGCCGATACGCCCGCAGTCGCAAAGCAACTTCTCGAAAAAGCTCATGTCGCCGTCGTAGCGGGTGACGCATTCGGCGCTCCCGGATATTTGCGCCTCTCTTATGCCACCAGCATGGAGCGCATCGAAGAAGGCTTGCGCCGCATGGAACGATTTTTCGCTGAGGCCGCTTCCGCATCGTGAGTAAAGAATTTCCGTTGCGTCCTTCGCGTCTCGAACCGATTTTCGTCCCGCGAATTTGGGGCGCGAAATCTCTCGCCCCTTTGTTTTCGGAAAAAGCGCTCCCAGAAAAAAATAAATTGCCCGAACCGATCGGCGAAGTTTGGCTCACCGGCAACGACTGTAAATTCTCCGAAGGTCCATTCGCGGGCTACAGGCTCAACGACGTTTGGCGCGACATGCCCAAGGAATGGGCCGGCGCACTTTTTCAAGCCGATGAAAAGCCGCGCGCTTCGTTTCCGCTCCTGGTGAAATTTCTATTTCCAGCCGATAAACTTTCCGTACAAGTGCATCCCCACGACGAATACGCGCAGAAACATGAGGCTGCGGCGGGCGGCGTCGGCAAAACAGAAATCTGGTATGCCGTCGCCGCGCAACCCGAAAGCGAAGTTTTCGTAGGACTGAAACCCGGAGTAACGCGGCAAGTTTTTCGCCGCGCGATTGACGAAGGCACCGTGGAAAATTGTTTGAACCGCGTTCCCGTTTCCGCCGGAGACGCAATCTTCGTCCCGTCCGGCACCGCGCACACAATCGGCCCCGGCTCCGTGCTCTGCGAAATCCAACAAAATTCCGACCTCACCTACCGCGTGCACGATTACAATCGCCGCCAGAAAGATGGCACGATGCGCCCGCTGCACATCAATAAAGCCATGGACGTGCTGAACTTCGATCGCCAGCGTGGCGGAAAAGTGGACGCAACGCGTACATCCGCACACGGCGCCGAAGTTTCGCACTTCGTTGCGAACAAATATTTCGCTCTCGAAAAATGGCAGTTCTCCAAAACAGTCGATCGGAACATGAACCAGGTGCATTTTGATTTGTGGATCGTCATCGCCGGAAAAGGCCGCATCACTTGGGGCGCAAAAACCGACGCCGATCAAGGCGAATCCGAATATCATCCCGGAGAAACGTGGTTCTTGCCCGCGGAGCAAGGATCGTGGCGCATCGAGCCTGCGGCGCGCACCACGATGCTCCGCACTTTCGTTCCTGATTTAGCGCGATACTCCGTACATCTAACCAAGTTAGGAATTTCTGAGGATGCCGTAGCGCAAATCGTGAAAAGATAGTCTGATTACGAAAGAAATTGTGAAGAACGCCAAAGAAAAACTTCACGCATACGCGGTAATCCTCGCCGGAGGACGGGGCACTCGCTTCTGGCCGCGCAGCCGCACGCGCACGCCGAAACAACTCCTCAACATCATCGGCGCAGATACAATGTTGCAGCAAACTGCCGCGCGATTGTCTCCAACTTTTCGCCCTGCGAATCTTTGGATCGTCACCAACGAAGATCAATCCGCCGAAGTTCGCAAACAACTCCCGCGCGTCGCGAAATCTCAAGTCCTCGCCGAACCAATCGGACGGAACACGGCCGCCGCAATCGGCCTGGCCGCAATTCATTTGCGCCGCGAACATGGCGACGCGCTCATGGCCGTTCTTCCCGCCGACCATTTCATCGCACAGTCTGCGAAATATCGCGCGCTGGTCCAAGCCGCGCTTCGCATCGCAGCGCAGCCCGGGCAGATGGCGGTGTTAGGAATTCCGCCCACGCGTCCCGAAACCGGATTCGGCTACATTGAACGCGGAAAGAGCACGGATCGCTCAGGAAAATTTCCCGTATATGACGTCCGCCAATTCACAGAGAAACCTTCGCTCCCCGTCGCCAAGCGCTACGTCTCCTCCGGCCGCTATTTCTGGAACGCCGGAATGTTTTTCTGGCGTGTCTCTACCTTCATGGAAAATCTTCGCCGCTACGTTCCGAAAACGCACGCCGCTCTCGAAGAATT
>DASYNR010000207.1:0-4714 GCA_036008485.1 Candidatus Acidiferrales bacterium
TTGATCCAGACGGACACACGATTCGCATTTGGGATGAGCGATCTATGAAGAACAAATAGATGTTCTCAATATGGAGTGTCTCGGCGCCGGTTTTGTATCTCCCTTGACCCATTCGGACTGACTTGCTAGCGTAATACATTATTCAGATTCCGAAAGGCCGCATGGATAACATTTTCATTTCGTTGCCCGATGGCAAAGTACTTGATGTGCCGCGCGGCACCACAGCTTTGGATGTGGCGAAACAAATTTCGCCGAGGCTTGCAAGCGCAGCATTGGTTGCGCGAGTTACGTACGGCGTGCCTCCCACACCAGGTCCGGGGGCCGCAGAAGATGCCGCGTCTGGAAATCCAAACGCTGTAAGCGCCAGCGAACTCATTGATCTTTCGCGTCCCATTGAACGCGACGCAGCGATTGCCATTCTTACCGAAAAAGATCCCGACGCGCTTTTTGTTTTCCGTCATTCGGCCGCGCATTTGCTCGCTGCCGCGGTGCTGGAACTTTATCCCGACGTGAAGCTTGGCATTGGGCCGCCAATTGACACCGGATTTTTTTACGAATTCATGCGTGAGCAGCCGTTCAGTGAAGAAGATTTGGCGGCGATTGAAAAGCGCATGCACGATATTGCTTCGCGCAACGTGCCTAATGAACGGAAATATATTCCTAAGGCCGAGGCGCTGGAGCTTTACAAAAAATCGAATCAAATATTTAAATGCGAGCTGATTGAAGAAAAAGCCACGGAGCCGATGGTTTCCTTTTATACCACCGGAAAATTTATGGATTTCTGCCGCGGCCCGCACATTCCATCCACCGGAAAAATACAGGCGTTCAAATTGATGAGCGTTGCCGGCGCGTACTGGAAGGGGCAAGAAGGCAATCCGCAAATGCAGCGGATTTACGGTGCGTGCTTCATCAATCAAAAAGATCTGGACGAATATTTACACAAGCTGGAAGAAGCGAAGCGCCGCGATCACCGCAGGCTCGGTCCAGAACTGGAACTTTTTAGCATTGAAGAAGCTGCCGGGCCGGGACTGATTTTCTGGCATCCCAAGGGCGGGTTGATTCGCAAAATTATTGAGGATTGGCTGCGCGAAGAACAATTAAAACGCGGCTACGATCTGGTTTTCACTCCGCACATTATGCTGCGCGATTTGTGGAACACCAGCGGGCACACCGGATTTTATAAGGACAACATGTTCGGCGCGGTAGAAGTGGAAAAAGCCGATTACCAGTTGAAGCCCATGAACTGTCCGGGGCACATTTTGATTTACCGTTCTCGTCTTCGCAGCTACCGAGAATTGCCAATGCGATTGGCGGAATTCGGAACTGTCTATCGTTACGAGCGAAGCGGCGTGCTGCACGGATTGCTGCGCGTGCGCGGATTTACTCAGGATGACGCGCACATTTTCTGCGTGCCATCGCAAATTGAATCGGAAGTGGAAGGCTGCGTGGATTTTGCTTTCGCGGTAATGAAAACTTTCGGCTTCGATAAATTTGAAATTGAACTTTCCGATTGGGACGCGGCGCATCCGGAAAATTACGCCGGAAAACCCGAGGACTGGCAACGCGCAACCGCCGCGCTTTCCGATACGCTCACCCGTTTGAATGTTCCCTTCAAACGCATGGAAGGCGAAGCGGCCTTTTACGGCCCGAAGATTGACATGAAATTGATTGATGCGATCGGGCGGCCGTGGCAATTGAGCACCGTGCAATTTGATTTTAATTTGCCGCCACGATTCGGTTTGGAATATGTGGGCGAAGATGGCGCGCGCCATCAACCGCTAATGGTGCATCGCGCGCTGCTGGGCAGCGTCGAAAGATTTTTTGGGATTCTAATTGAACATTATGCCGGTGCATTTCCGGCGTGGCTCGCGCCGGTGCAGGCCAGCGTGTTGCCGCTCAGCGAAAAATTCCAGGATTACGCCAAGCAGGTACTCGAAAAACTGAAAGCCGCCGGATTCCGCGCGCATCTGGACGACCGCAACGAAAAACTGCAAGCGAAAATCCGCGACGCGCAGATGCAGAAAATTCCCTACATGCTCGTCGTAGGTGGACGCGAAGCCGAAGCGGGAACGGTGGGCGTGCGTCATCGGACGAAAGGCGATCAGGGCGCGAAGCCGCTGGATGAATTTATTGCCGCGCTGCGGAGTGAAGTGGATTCGCGCGGAAATTCGTAGACGAGCATTCTCACGGAGAAAACTTCATGCGGGAAATGCTTTCGCCAATTGCTTACATGGCGCGGCACGATCCCGCAGCAATTGTTGGTCTCTTGCTCATCGCTGGTGCCGGCGTTCTCTTTTTCCGCATTCAACTAAAATTGATTAGAGCTGGGTATCCAATGCGTGCGAATGGTTGGGAGACTCCAACGCATTATCTGAAAGTTCGTGCGAAGCATGGTTGGTCTCCATGGCCGGCGTATCTGCTCGTTCCTTGCTTTTTGCTCGGTATCGCTGCGCTTGTATTTGGTTTGTTCCGACTTTAGGCATGCGTAGCGCATTGCGTTTCCTCTCCTCGACGAATAGACTGCGCGATTACAGCAATAGTTTCCGTGGAGGTTTTCCTGTGAAAAATAAATTGGCGAAGATTGGCGTTTTCGTTTGCGCGATTCTGTGCGTGGCGACGATTGTTTCCGCGCAAGATCCCTCGAAAGCGGGGGTGATCATCACGTCGATTAAGCCACCGGCGCGCGTGGCGATTCATGCTGGAAAATTGCTGGATCCGCGTACGGGAAATTATGCGAATGACGTCTTTATTGTCGTGGAGGGAGATCGCATCGTGAGTGTTGGAAGTTCGGCGCCGGCCGGTGTGGAGGTGATCGATCTTTCGGCGCAAACGGTTTTGCCGGGACTGGCGGATTGTCATGCGCATATTTTGGGGAACTGGAAAGATCAATCGCCAACTGGGCCGCTGCGAATGTCTTCGCCGATGCAGGCGCTTTACGGCGTGCACAATTTGCAGATTTGGCTGGACCACGGATTCACATCTTTGCGCGAAGCGGGCGAAGGCGACGCAGCTTACGGACAAATTGCGTTGCGCGATGCGATTCGCAAAGGACTGATTCGCGGGCCGCGAATTGTTTCGTCGGGAAATTTCGTCAGCTTAACGGGAGGACATGGAGACAACGATCCGCTGGCGCCGGATCAAGCGCAGCCGCGCGGCGCGAATATTGCGAACACAGTGGATGAGGTGAATGACGCGGTGCGTCACGACATTAAATACGGCGCGGACTGGATCAAGTTGATGGCGACGGGCGGCGTGATGGATATTTTCAGCGATTACACGGTGCAGGAATTGAGCGAAGAACAAATGGCACGCGCGGTGGAAATTGCGCATCGCGCGGGAAAACATGTGATGGCTCATGCAGAAGGTACGGTCGGAATTAAAGCGGCCGTGCGTGCGGGTGTGGATTCAATTGAACACGGGACGATGTTGGATGAGGAAGGCGCGTCATTGATGGAGAAAAAAGGAACGTGGTTAGTGCCGACACTTTTCACATTTCAACATGGAGTGGAAAACGGAACTGAACTTGGCATCGATCCGATCAGCGCGGCGAAAGGAAAAGCAATTCTGGCGGCGCAACAGCCGGCGTTCACTTTGGCGTTGAAACATCATTTGAAAATTGCTTACGGAGTAGACGACGATCCGGAATTTGTTTCACGGGAATTTGGCGCGTTGGTGCATGGCGGCATGACTCCGCTACAGGCGATTCAAGCGTCCACGGTGAATGCCGCGGATTTACTTGGCTCGACGAAAGATACGGGAACGATTGAGGCTGGGAAATTTGCGGATATCGTGGCCGTCAACGGCGATCCGCTGAAAGATATTTCGACGATGGAGCATGTGGTTTTTGTGATGAAGGGTGGAGAGCTGATTAAGGATGAGGTACATGGGAAAAAGTAACCCTCGCGTAAGTCCTTTATTTGCATAACGATCACCCACAGATCGCTGCAAGTGGTTTATTTGCATATACATCGCAAAATGGGTGGGGGTGGGGAGGGTGCCGCTTTTCTTGAAATGGCACTTTAAGTCCTTTGGAGTCAGGCGACTGTGAGAGGTGCCACTCCGCGAGCGGAAATCTCATCCACGACCGTGAGCGATTTTTGCGGAGTCGGGGGAGCGCAGGAGGCGAATCATGGCGACGACTCCTAACGCGGGGCCGGGAGCTAGCGCGGCGAAGGCCCAGGGCCATCCGTGCAAATCTTTCAGCACGGGGACGAGCCACACGGTCGTGACAGAGAGCGTGAATCCGATGGCGAGTTGCAGAGTGAGCGCGGTGCCGACGTAACTTTGGTCGGCGCATTCGGTGACCATCGTGGAAAATTGCGCGGAGTCTGCGACGACTGCGAATCCCCAGATGATGCCGAGAATTAATGTTAGCGCGACGGAATAAGTTGCGAGCGCACCAATTACCAGAGCACATGCTCCGCTAATAATCATGGATGCTGCGGCGGTGCGCGTGCGTCCCCAGCGATCGGCGAGAACGCCTGCGGACCAGCAGCCCAGCGAGCCGGCTCCAATTGCGGCGAAAGCGGCGAAAGCGGCTTCGCGCGTTGGATCGCCACCGGGAAAAATTGCTCCGTGCGCGCGAATTGCGTCGGCGAAAAATGCGCCGCACCAAGTCCACATCGCGTAAAGCTCCCACATGTGTCCGAAATATCCGAGTGTTGCCAAACGCACGCCACGATTAGCGAAGACGAGCGCGGCCTGACGCGGATCG
>DASYNR010000208.1:0-11506 GCA_036008485.1 Candidatus Acidiferrales bacterium
GCGACGCCGGAAGCGTTGTCCATCGCGCCGTTGTAAATACTGTCGCCATTGATGGGCTGGCCGACGCCGATGTGATCGAGATGCGCGCTGATTACAACATATTCGTTTTTGAGTTTCAGATCAGCGCCGGGAAGAATTCCAATCACATTGGGAGACGTAACTTTCGCGCGCACCACTTCCACTTTTGCGTGCACGGTAACTTTCAACGGAAATTTCGGCAAAAGTTCGTTCTTATCGGCGATTGCTAAAAGTTCGGCGATCGTGTGGCCGCTATCCGCAAACCATTTATCGGCTTGGGCGGGGTTGATGGACGCTGAAAAATGCGGGCCGGTTCCGCGCGTTTTGGGATCGGCGATGCTCATGGAAGGATTCAGACGCGCGAGCGACGCGCGCGACCACGGAATGTCAGAATTTTTCGGATTGCCAATGGTTGCGAAGCCGATTGCTCCGGCCTTTTGCATTGCCTCCCAGCGCTGTTCCCCGGATTGGTAGTGTGCTTTCAGCGGGCCGGGAATGTTTGTGGGCCCGCCCGTGATGAAGACAGCAATTTTTCCATGAAGATCCTGGCCGGCAAATTCGTCGTAGCCCATTTCGGGGACGGCGAATCCGTAGCCGACGAAAACTGCTTGCGCTTTGACGGAAGGCGCGGGATCGCCGCTGACGCGTAGTGTTGCGTCGGGACCGAGTTGCAGCGGTTCGTTTTTCCCGCCGCGCTCGAGCGAGAGACTGGAATTCGCTTCGTCGATGCGGTGCGTTTCAAAATCGATGGGCTGCAAAAATCCATTTGTGCCGCCGGGTTGAAGTCCCGCGTCGGCAAATTGTTTGGCAACATATTCCGCGGCGCGGCGATGGCCATCGCTGCCGGTGTCGCGCCCGCGCATGTCGTCGGAGGCAAGGAATTGAACGTGCGCCCACCACGCGTTGCCTTCGGCTTGCCAATCGGGCTCGGTGGATTGCTTTGCGCGAGCCAAGACTGTGGTGGCACAGAGAATAATTGCAATTGCGGAAATGCGGAGAGTTTTGCTCAAAGTGTTGTGATGATTTGGTGATGCGGACATTTAATTTCTTCCTCCGAGATTATTGGTAGCGCGATTTAATTTTTTTGGTTCAGTTTCCAATCCTTAATTCGGTTCGGCACAGACGCTTCGCAGCTCAGCGCAAGCAGAAATGCCTGTGCTACTTACTCCGCTAGCGCGCCTTGGACGGTTGCAGATGGTTTTTCCGTGCGAAATTCGCCTTCCCATTTTGCGATTATGGCGGACGCTAAACAATTGCCGACGACGTTTACTGTGGTGCGGCCCATGTCGAGAAATTGATCGACGCCCAATAATAAAAACATTGGTTCTTTCGGCAGGCCCAGTGAATCGGCGGCGGCTAAAAGAATTATGAAGGAGCCACGCGAAACTCCGGCGACGCCTTTGCTGGTGAGCATGAGCACGAGCATCACGAAAAGTTGCTGCTTCAGTCCCAGATGAATTCCTGCGGCTTGTGCTACGAAAATGGATGCGAGCGCGAGATAGAGCGTTGCACCGGCGAGATTGAAACTATATCCAGTGGGAATTACAAACGCCACAATTTCTCGCGGCACTCCGTAAGCTTCCATCGATTCCATCGCGCTCGGCAACGCGGCTTCGGAACTGGTGGTGCTGAACGCAATTGTCGCCGGTTCCGTCACGGCCTTGATGAACTCGCGAACGGGAAGGCCAGCGATTACGGCCGAAGGCCAAAGGACGCCGACTACGAAGATCGCGAACGCTACATATAGTGTAGCGACGAGCTGGCCCAAATTGTAGAGCACGCCGAATCCGGTGGTGGCGATAGTGTAGGCAAGCGCGCCTGCGATGCCGATGGGCGCGTAAAGCATCACGATGTTCGTAAATTTGAACATCACTTCGGCGAGGCTCTTCGAGAAATCGAGCATCGGCTTGCGCAGCGGTTCCTTCACTAATGCCAGCGCAATCCCGAAAATCATACTGAACACGACCACCTGTAACACTTGATTTTCCGCGACGGACTTGGCGATATTTTCCGGGAAAATGTGAAGGATCATTTCCGAAGCGGTGGGCCGTGCGGCAACAATCGGGCTGGCGTTTGCAGCGGCGGCCGGGAACTGCACCCCGGCTCCAGCTTTGCTGATGTTGATCGCGGCGAGTCCGATGACCAGCGCCAGAGTGGTGACAATTTCAAAATAGACGAGAGATTTCCATCCCAGCCGGCCAACTTTTTTGATGTCGGAATGTCCGCCGATGCCGCTGACCAGTGTGGCGAAAAGCAGCGGTGCGATGATCACGCGAATCATCTGCAGGAAAATCTGGCTCAGGATGCGCAGGTTCATTGCGAAATGCGGGAAGTCGTTGCCCACTTCGGCGCCGAACACCATGCAGACGAGAATCCAAGTGGTGAGCGAGCGCTGGGAATATCCGTAGAAAATTAAAGCGATTAGTGCGGTCCAGCGGATTGCTTCGCCGACCAGCGGATTGATCGCGAGGCCGTGATGGCTGGCGACGGAAATTATTGCGGCGACGAAATAAAGAATCAGGCCGGAGATTAGAAATCTATTTTTCATGCTTCAGTTTTCATTCACAAGTGGACGCGAGTTCTATATCACATCGGCGCATCTACTGCTACGCGCGGTTTCGTCCACGCAAGAGCGCACAGCGCCAGCACGACAGGGAAACACTCGATCACGTAGCGCGGCTCGACGGTTTGCAGTTGCGTCAGAAACGCCGTGCGAATCAGCAGGAACGCGAGCAGGAATGAAATTCCAGCGCGCCCGCGAATTTTCCACGCGCCGATGAGCGCCATTCCGACGTAAATATAATTCAACATTCCAAGGCCGAGCGTCGCGCTGAATTCTGTGGCGTTGTTGTGCCACACTTTGCGCACGGGCCATAAATTTCCGGAGTACGGAAGCAGCTCGATCCGCGGGGTGAACCACGTCCACCAGGCGCGCTCAATCGGAATCAAGATGTATGTGCGAACGGGGTGGCGTGCTGTGCGTTTGTTTGCCAATTGGGCGAACTGAACATTCAGCGCTGGAGTGATAATCGTGCGCTTGTTGTATTCGTCGATTAGGCCAGCCACCCGCGCGCGCTCGTCCGGCGAATCGAATGCGTAGTCCGGAATTGAGTTGATGTCGATTGGCAAATTTTCGCCGAGCTTCCAACTTACTGAGTAGGCGTCGCGAAATTTTACGAGCCACGTTTGCGTCCAGTCATAGAAACCCGGGAGGACTCGGTCTCCCGGTGTTTCAGCGTGCGGAGGAGCCAGGAATTGTAGGTGGCCGACGTCCAAAACGTTTCGTGCAGCCCATGGAGAGAGGGGCAGGATAAATCCTGCCGCTACCCAGAGAATTGCCAGAGCTAGTTTCCACCAATTTGCGGGACGCCACCAACGCGCGCACAAGGCGACTCCCAGCGCGATGAGAATTAGCGGAGTCTCGGGCCTTACTAACGTTCCGAGGCCGACAATTATGCCGCCGAGGAAAAACCACGCTACATATTTCAGGACGAGATTATTTGAAATTGCCGCGCGCGAGATGTTTATGTCCGGGTTCGTCAACGCGCGGATAAAAATCAGCACGGCGAGCGCGGTAAAAAAGGTTGCGAGAGTCTCCGTCAGCATCACCCCGGTATAGCTGGCGGTGAGTGGACAGAGCGCGGCGAGCCAGAGCGCGATTGTCGCCACCAGCCTGCGCTTACCAACCGGAGCCAGCCGCGCGCCGATCAGCGCCGTCAGCACACACGTCATCAGATCGACGACGACCTGCACAGACGTTACCGCGGCGCGGGACTGTCCGAATGTTCTGTAAATCGCGGCCAGAAATGCCGGATAGCCGGGCATGCGCTCGTCGGAAGGCAGCAACTGGCCGTGCAAGCTCCGTCCGTAAACGCCGTGATACAGCCAGTTGCGCGCCAACTCGTCATAATATTTGGCGTCGCCGGCGAAGGGATTGAAATGTGCAATGAAAAACCAGCGCAGCAAAATTCCGCAAAGTAATGCGGCGGCCAGATGTCCGTAGGGCACGATGTGGCCCTTGCCAAAGATCCGAATCGGATCGCCGGCCGCGCTGAGCGGTGCTAATCGAGGATGATTCAGGCGCGGACTCCGCTAGTCGTGCGAATGCTAATTCTGAAAGTCATCGGCGTAGAGAACGATGCTAACCCCATTTTGCCGGGGAAGGAATTGGAATTGAACCGCATTGAATTGGGGAGTCTCAAACCTTCGGAAAAAAGAAGCGAACGGCAAGCAAGAGATACAACCGGCCTTGGTGTGTATTCCTGTCGTCCTGACTTGCCGTTCGTAGGAGCATATTAGGAGCGCCCGAAGAATGTGACTGTTCTATAGTGAACACTATTGGAAGATTGGTAATACCGGAACCTGCCAGCTAAGTTCAATATATCCTGCAAGATAGGGGGCGCGTGACCGGTTATCCACAGAAATCCACAGGGGTGCGACAGCCTTGCGGAACGGCCTAATCGTGCAGGACGACGCTGAGCAGGGAACTATCCACCAGCAGACCATCGTGATGATCGCCACCGTTATATTTGATGAAGCCCAGCTTGCGGAATTTGTTCATGAAGAAATTCACGCGCGAACGCGTGGTGCCGATCATTTCGGCCAGCATCTCTTGGGAAATTTTGGGGACGACGCGCTGAGGCTTGTCTTGCTTGCCGTATCGCGCCAAAAGCAACAGCGTGCGCGCCAGGCGCTTTTCGCTGGAATTAAATAGCTGGTCTACCAGATCTTCTTCGATGCGGATGTTCCGGCCAAGCATGTAGGAAATGAAACGGTCGGAGAATTCGTGCTCGTTGTGAAGCACGCGAATCATTTCTTTCTTTTCGATGATCAAGACATCGGATGGCGTGATGGCGGTGGCCGAGCCGATGCGAAGTGTTTGGCCGGCCAGACAGCCTTCGCCGAAAAAATCGCCGGGGCCGAGTATGGCCACCACGGCTTCTTTGCCGTTTTCATTTACGATAGAAAGTTTGATACCGCCTTTTCTGATGTAGAACACGTCGGAGGAGGGATCGCCCTGCGTGAAAACAGTTTCATTGCGGCGGAATTCAGCGGTTTTGCGCGCAACCCCTATAGTGTCCAGAAAGTGCTGCGCGTTGAAGGCAGTTTTCGCAGACTTTTCGGTCGGCGGTTTGCTGGCTGTTTTTTTGTTTATCATATAAAGGTATCGCGGGGGGCCGGGGGTCATACACCTCTCCCCCATCTAGTACAGTACCACTTACGGTTTTCCGATGCTGTTCAATATTGCACACTCCTTGAATTCTGATTCAGGGCAGGGCGGCTCCCGGTATTTCGGGATTACCAGCGGCGAAAGGGAAGTCCCAGATGACCCTATTGTATCACGATTTTAGCGTAAAAGTAATTTACTAATTCGCAATCATATGCGAAACGCCGGCTTCCAGCAGTTTCGCAAACTGATCGGCCACCATTGGCCGGTTGAAATAATAGCCCTGCGCTTCTTCACAGCCTTCGGCGGTTAGAAAGTCCAGTTGCTCGCGGGTTTCCACGCCTTCGGCGATCACGCGTTTTTTCAGGCTGTTTCCCATGCTGATCACAGCGCTCACAATCGCGGCGTCGTCCTTATCGGACGAGATTTCGTGAACGAATGACTGGTCTACTTTCAACGAATCAACCGGGAACTGGCGCAGATAGCTGAGACTGGAATATCCGGTGCCGAAATCGTCCACAGTAAGTCGCACCCCGATTTCTTTCAGTGCTTTCAGCATAGTGACAGTTGATTCGGCGTGTTTCATCAAGACGCTTTCGGTAAGCTCGAGTTCGAGACATTGCGGATCGAGTTTGGACTCATGCAGGATCGCGCGAACGCTCTCCACGAAATCCTTGCTGCGGAACTCAACGGCGGAAATGTTTACAGCCATGGGCACGGGCGCAAATCCAGAGTCCAGCCAAGCGCGCGATTGGCGGCAGGCTTCGCGCAAAACCCATTGGCCGATAGGAACAATCAGGCCTGTATCTTCTGCGATGGGAATGAACTGCGCCGGAGGGATGAACCCTCGCTCAGGATGCTTCCAGCGTAGAAGCGCTTCCACGCCGGTGACAGCTCCGGTACCCAGATCTATCTTCGGCTGATAGTGCAGGGAGAATTCTTCGTGCTCAAGGGCAACGCGCAAACCACCTTCGATGAACTGGCGCTCGGAAGCGCGAGTGTTCATTTCCTGTTTGAAAAATTGATAATTGTTTCGGCCGTTTTCCTTGGCGTGATACATCGCGATGTCCGCGTTGCTGATGAGGGTTTCGGCGTTATCGCCGTCATCAGGATAAATACTGACGCCGATGCTTACGGGCACGCTGATGTCATGCTGCCCGATATGATATGGCAGAGTGAGAGCGGCAAGAAGTTTTGCCGCGCTGATGCCCGCATTTTCCGCCGCTTCCAATTCAGAAAGCACTACGACAAATTCATCGCCACCCTGTCGGCCTACGGTATCCGATTCGCGCACACATCTTTCCAAGCGTGCGGCTACGGCTTGCAGCAATTGATCGCCTATCACGTGGCCCAGCGAATCGTTGATGTGCTTGAAGCGGTCCAGATCCATGAAGAGGACGGCGATGCGATATCCGTGGCGCTTCGCCATAGTGATGGCTTGTTGCAGGCGGTCGTTCAGCAACATGCGGTTAGGCAGGTCGGTAAGCGAGTCGTGTTGCGCTAAGTGAGAAAGCTGCAAAGACATTTGCCGGGCGGCGCTCACGTCATGGAAAACGATTACCGCGCCAGTGATGTGGCCGCTGCGATCGTGAATCGGCGCGGCGGAATCTTCTATGGGCGATTCATATCCATCACGCCGGATCAGGATGCAATTTGCCGTAAGGCTCACCGTCTTATTTTCGCGGACGGCCAATGACATTGGATTGTCGGAAGGCTCGCGTGTGGAGCCGTCAATAATGTTAAAGATTTCGGCGAGTGGCCGGCCGGTTGCCTCTGCTCGTTTCCACCCCGTCATGCATTCCGCCACCGCGTTCAGATAGGTGACGTTTCCTCTCATGTCGGTGCTGAGAACCGCGTCACCAATGGAATTCAAAGTAACTTCAGCGCGCTCCTTTTCGACGAAGAGAGCGTCCGCGATCGTTCCGCGCTCAAGCATGCCGGTCACCGCGCGCGTCAATGAATAGCCATCCAGGTGATCTTTCAGAAGGAAATCATGCGCACCGCGTTCGACCGCCATTTTGCCGATGCTTTCATTGTTTGCGCCACAGAGCGCCAGAATGGGAATTTCACTAGCGATTGCGAACGTTTTGTCGAAGGTGTCAATTCCTCTGCTATCCGGCAGGAATAAATTCAATAAGATGGCGGAAATTCCGTTCTGCTTTAAGCGCTGCAATCCTTCGGCAAGACTTTGTACCCATTCGATATGGGGCTGGCCGGGCTTGGTCAGCGCTTCCATAATGCGCGTGGCGTCGGCAACTTCGCCTTCGATCAAGAGTAATCCGTTAGTGATATTGTCCGTCATTTGACGATACTCCGTGGCTGCCATAAAACCACTTTCTTATGGATTCGTCTGTCCGCTTTGATACATGTGCCATTTCGCACAGTTACTTATCCCGCGAAAACGCTAGCGATTGCCCAGGTCGGAACGAGCAAACGCTATTTGCTTGCAAGTTCAGAGCCAAAAATCTAAGCGCAAAGTTGCTCATTTGGCGGCAGATTGTGGCGGTCTGCTTTTCGGAAGCGCCACTCCAGTTCCAATTCAGCACACGTAATTCCGCGATTGGGAATTTCGTCGTCAGCGCTTGCATCTGTGCGGTAGTGAACAGACGAGCGTTCGCGATGCGGCTAGCATCATGCGGATTCGCAGAATGGAATTCCGGTCGGTGGCGCGCGCTGCCGAAGAATCGCCAGCGGGTGACGGAAAAAGGAGCGAGCTATGCTTGGGGTAATCGCGGTAGTTCTGATAGTTCTCTGGTTGCTTGGATTTTTCGCATTTCATGTCACGTCAGGATTGATTCATATTGTTCTGGTGGTTGCAGTGATCATGCTGATTCTGCATCTGGTCAGGGGCCGAGGGTAAACCGTCCGCTCGGCGTTTACCGGATCGAGCTGTTGAGTGCAAAACAAAGTGGAGTTATGTCCGGTATAGGACAGCCTCATTCCTACCCAGCCTCTAAGATGTTTCTAACGTCATCGCTCAATGGCAGACATTTCTACAAGAGTTTCCTCCGCCGGCCTTAATTGAAATGCGACGGTATTGAACTTTTACTCATCATAAATAGCGGGAATAAGGAGGGGCTAAATGCTTTGGACAATCTGTGTCGTTCTCGTCGTTTTGTGGGCCCTTGGAATGGTCAGTTCCTACACGATGGGCGGATTCATTCACATCCTTTTGTTGCTGGCCGTAATCGTTTTGCTGGTTCGCGTGATTCAAGGGCGAAGACTCGTTTCGTAGTCGAACGGTATTTCGGAAGGGCTAAACAGAAAACATGAAACCAATTTCAATGGCCGGCATACTGCTTGTAGTTCTAGGCTCGCTGGCGCTCGCGTATCAAGGGATCACCTACACACATCGCGTAAACGTTATTAATGTCGGCCCGATCCACGCGACGGCGGACGAGGAGAAAACAATTCCACTTCCTCCAATTCTCGGCGCCATTGCGCTGGCTGGTGGAATCGTTCTGCTGGTGGTTGGCGGCAGACAGAAAAATTGAACAGCAAACAACTCACGCGCAGCGCCGTACGTTAGCGGGGGTGCGGGAGATTCAGGGTACGCGGGAACTACAGTTTTTCGATCGAATCTGAAAATGGAGGACAACGATGCTACGTAAGATGATGACGACCGCTTTAATTCTGGTGTTGGCAGGCGCGGTCTATGCTTTGAACAAAGAACAAGAACGGCTGGAAAATTGCGGCGTGGTGATGCAGGAAATCATCAACATTCCCGACAACATTCCACAGGATTTGCTGAAGAAAGCGGAATGCGTAATCGTATTTCCGTCGCTGACGAAACTCGCGTTTGGAGTTGGCGCTAGCTACGGACGCGGCGCGATGGTTTGCCGCACAGGCCCGCATTTTAACGGCCCGTGGGGCGCGCCGGCAATGTACGCGCTGGAAGGTGGAAGCTTCGGAGCACAGATTGGCGCGGAAGCAACCGACGTTGTGCTGTTGGTGATGAATGACCGCGGCATGGCGGCAATTCTCGACAGCAAAGTGAAACTTGGTGGCGATGCTTCGGCAGCGGCCGGACCAAAGGGCCGCACGGCCTCCGCGGATACCGACGCGACGATGCGCGCTGAGATCCTGAGCTACTCACGCGCGCGCGGACTTTTTGCGGGCGTTTCGCTGGAAGGTTCCACGCTTCGCCCGGACAACGACGCCAGTAGGGACGTGTACGGACGCGATATCACCGCTCGCCAAATCGTCATGGGCGGAAGGGCGCGCATACCTCAATCGGGCCGCCACCTCGTCAAAGTTTTGGAGAGGAATTCTCCACACGACGAATCGGACCATCACGGAAATCAGTAATTACGATTTAACAGATCGCAATTGAATGGACGAAAAGCTCGCCGGATTTATTCCGGCGAGCTTTCGTTCGTAAAGACACACCCGTAGCCGGGTGTGTGAATGTTGTTAAATAAAGTTTTTTGGATTTACTGCGATACGAAACGCGCCTGCTACTGAAACGCTTCTGCTTCCGACTTCCGTTACGCTTCAGGCTCGAACGGTGAAGGCCCGGTCATCAGTTCAATTGGTTCATCGAGGAATGACGGAGTTGTTTGTCCATCTTCTCCGGGAACTTTCTTCTGCTGACGGCGCTCGGCCTTCATTTTCTGTTTCTCGATGCGCTTCATTTCTTTTTGGCGCTTTTGAAATGTGATCTTTGACATTAGCTCTCCTCGCTTTCAGGATACGGCGCGAACAATGTCGCAGCCGGGCTATAGCCTGTTGCAATTTCTACCAGCGTGGTTCGCGCGGTTGCCGCGCGGCTTCGCGATAATCTTCGTTTGAGAAACGTCCGCGGCCGCCTCCATCGCGCCCGCCTCCGCCCCCGCCGCTTCCACCACGGCCACCACCACCGCCTCCACTGCCACCCCGTCCGCCACCACCTCTTGGCGGACCTCCACCACTTTCTTTCGGGCGCGCTTCATTCACTTTCCAATTGCGCCCGCCAACATCTTTTCCGTCAAGTCCGGCGATTGCCTTGCCAGCTTCTTCGTCGTTCGGCATTTCGACGAACGCGAATCCGCGCGCACGGCCTGTTTCTCGATCCATCACCACGTGAACGCGCGTCACTTGCCCGAATGGCTCGAACGCCGCGCGAATCTCGCTCTCAGTCGTTTGAAAGCTCATGTTACCCACGAAGAGATTCTTCATTGCTAACTCTCCTGAAGTCCGGTGAACGCCACCGACGCGCCTGACCGGTAAATCAAATCTGATGATGGCCGCTTTGATATGTTTCAGTATGAACCGGGCCACCCCAAAACGAACGCCCCGCCCGATGCATTCTATCAGACGCGCCGAAATTTCGCGCTGCCTACTAGTTTTCCTGCGAAGTCTTCCGTGAAAACGGATTTTTCGACGGCCGTGGCGCGTGTGCGCCTTTGTAATCGGCCAATTCCGCGTCAGTAATATCGTAATGCGATAGCTTTGGATGATTCGCGTTCGCCGCCAATTCCCTACGCAACTTCAACGAGCATACGTCCGGCGCATCCTGATACCGCACCCGACGCTCGTTGAACGCGACGTTCGGAATGGTCAGCGTAAATTCACGCGGCTCATTCGCGGGTTCGCGCACAGTGAAACTATATTCGCGAACCGCGCCTTTATCTTTAAATCCACCAAACTGAATCACAATTTCATTGATCACTTGGACGCCGCGGCGCTTTCGCCGGCTTCAGCGGCCACCGCTGCAACGTCTGTCTTCGCGACTTTCTTCGCACGCTTCGCGCGCTTGCGCTTCGGAGGAGTGCCTTCCGCCGCTTCGACCACCATGATGCTGGTCACAAATTTCTTGGGCCCGTGCAGATCAAATTCGATCAGCGTTCGCTCGCCATCCGATTCCGTAACCACACCCAAACCGTACTGGAAATGTTTGATGTATGCGCCTTCTTGGAGTGCTTTCAAGAAACCTCCTCAGGTTTTGCGAATTCTTATGAAAAAAGGGCGAACCCGCGTTTAGCGAGTTCGCCCTTGCATAGATTTACAGGCTGGTGACGTTCGATGCCTGCAGGCCCTTGGGGCCCGTGGTAACTTCAAATTCAACCGCTTGGCCTTCGTTCAGCGACTTGTAACCTTCCGACTGGATAGCCGAGAAGTGGACGAAAACGTCCTCGCCGGACTGGCGCTGGATGAATCCGAAACCCTTGCTGGCATTAAACCACTTTACTGTTCCTTGTTCTTTCAATGTGATGCTCTTTTCTATTTGAGCTATTTGATGCTTTGAACTGCCCCCAGCCGTACAACAAAAAAGGCCGCAAGAGTGAACTTGCAGCCCCTTACGCGAATCTAAAGGTTATACAAGAGCAACAAACGCAACCT
>DASYNR010000209.1:0-4959 GCA_036008485.1 Candidatus Acidiferrales bacterium
GCCGAAATATCGGCATTTGCGGCGAGCATCGTCTGTTATGCACTCGGCCGTTGAATACCGAGCTTCTGCATCCGAGACTGAAGCGTCGTTCGTTTCATTCCGAGGCGCGCAGCCGCGCCGTTCGGACCCGCCAAAATCCACCGGGTCTCCTTGAGGGTGCGAAGGATGTGATCGCGTTCGTTGGCTTCCATCGTTTGCACAGAATCCGCCAATTGCTCGGTGGGTTCGCGAAGCTCGGCCAGCGGCACTTCCAGAACTGGCCCACGCGAAAGAATTACCGCGCGTTCGATTAAATTTTCCAGCTCGCGAATATTTCCCGGCCAATGATAATTCGTGAGAGCCGTCATCGTCTCCGCGGAAACTGAATCCACCGTGCGCTTCATCTGACGCGCATATTTTTGCGCGAAGTAACGCACCAGCACAGGAATATCGTCACGGCGCTGGCGCAGCGGCGGCACCTGCACAGGAAAAACATTCAGCCGGTAGAAAAGATCGCTACGAAATTCGCGGTCCGCAACCATTTGCACTAAATCGCGATTCGTGGCAGCCACCAGCCGGACATTTATTTTCGTGGTGCGGGTTCCTCCCAGCCGCTCGAATTCCTGTTCCTGCAAAACACGCAATAGCTTCGGCTGCAGCTCCAGCGGAATATCTCCCACCTCGTCGAGAAAAAGTGTCCCGCGGTCGGCCAGCTCGAACCTGCCAATTTTTTGCGCAATCGCGCCGGTGAAAGCTCCACGCTCGTGCCCGAACAGTTCCGATTCCAACAGCCCTGTCGGAATTGCTGCGCAGTTTATTTTCACAAACGTGCGCTCGCGCCGTGAGCTTAAATTGTGAATCGCGCGCGCAATCAACTCCTTGCCCGTTCCGGTTTCACCTTGAATCAGAACCGTGGAATCAGTCGGCGCCACGGTCTCCACTTGCTTCAAAATATTTTTTAGTGCGGTGCTCTCTCCAATGATTTCCTCGAAATTCTGTTCGCTGCGGATTTCATCTTCCAGATACAGCTTTTCTTCGGCGAGTTTGTTTTTTAGTTGCGCGATTTCTTCAAACGCCAGCGCATTTTCCACAGCGACGGCCACCTGGGTGCCAACGTGCGCGAGCAGATCCAGGTCCTGCTGAGTGAAAGCGTCATCGCGAAAACTCGCAATCGTGATGGCGCCAAGCGCGTGGTCGCGCGTCATCAGCGGAACGCAGCAAAGTGAGCGCACGCCCTCCGCCTGAAGCAACTTCACGGCGCTAGACTCGTAATTTGCAAAATCTCTTGACGCCAGAAGCAACGGCTTGCGCTCAGAAAAACAAATTCCCGCAAGCGAAGTTTCCACAGGCACTTCCATTTCCTCGCGGATGTATCCACGGCCTTCCGGAAACACGAGCGCGCGCAGCCGCATCACATTTCGCGCCGAATCATGCAGCGCCATGCTTGTGTAATCGTGATGCAAAACGCGCCGAAGCGATTCGGCAATTGCCGTGAATAAATTCTTCGTATCCAAACTGGAGATCAACGCGTTGTTCACTTCGAGTAGAACGCGCAGGCGATCCCGCTCCGCCGTCAACTGCTTGTGATACCGGTCGGCCTTGTCATAGTTCAGCGCGTTATCCACGGCAACAGCAACTTGCCGCGCGACCTGCCGCATGAATTCCACTTCGGTGCTGCTATATTCGTGGCGTTCGCTGTGACCAAAACCCAGGCAGCCCAGCCGGTGCTGCGCTGTCGTGAGCGGCAAAATGCAGTACGAAACAATTTTTTCCTGCGAAAGAATCTCACGCATTTTCGGAAAGCGGACGTCCAGCATCACATCCGGCACTACAAGTGGTTCCTGCGTTTCCAGAACGTGTCCAGCCGCCGACCATTCGACCGGAGTTTCCAATCCCGGCTGAACTTTCGTGGGACGATTCGCTTCCAGCGTGTGCAGGCGCATGACGTTACGCTTGGCGTCATGCAAAATCAAATTTAAATAATCGAATTGCACCACGCGGTGAAGGCGTCCGGCGAGATCGTGAAATAAATCTCCCAGATCGCGATGAGCGGCAATGGCCTCTGCAACTTCGAGCAAAACTTGATAAGACGCCGTAGGCGGTTGGAGCGAATGCGCATCCATACAATCAGAATAGCATCGCCGTCGCGAGCCGCTCAACTTTACAAAGTCAGCGGGTCGTCTAAAAAATGAAACTCGTGTATTTTTTACTTGACGTGCCATCTCCATGCCCGTATAAATATTCATAGGCATGCATAATTTAGCAATCGCGGTGAGTACGCAGAAGCGCTACCGTCAGGGACAGATCCTGAAGCTGATCACCGGCGAAGCTATATCCAATCAGGACGAACTTCGGAAGCGCCTCGCGCACATCAAATTGAAAGTGACGCAAGCAACTCTCTCGCGCGATCTGCGCGAATTAAAATTGGTGAAGACCTCCGCGGGATACAAGCCTCTCGCGAATGGCGTAACAGAAATTGCTCCGCTCTCCGCGCTCGCGCGCGCTCTCAGCGAATTTCTTTCGGACATTCGTCCGGCAGGCAACATGCTCGTGCTGAAAACTCCGCCGAGCGGCGCGCAACCTTTGGCCGCCGCGGTTGACGCCGAACATTTTCCCGAAATTGCGGGCACTATCGCCGGCGACGACACCGTCCTTATTATTACCGCTACGCAGCGCACGCGCCTCGCCGTTCAAAAGCGCATCGAGGATCTACTCAAATGAGTGATCCGCGCAAAGTTGCGGTCGTCGGCGTGACGGGCTACACGGGATTTGAGCTGGCCCGCCTGCTGCTTCGCCATCCGCAAATTGAGAAGCCAACTTTTTATTTACGCGAGGGTTCTTCGCACATTCGCTGCCTCACCGAACTTTTTCCGCAGCTTCGTGCATGGGGAGAAGCACCCTGTCGACCACTTTCCGTAGACGCGATCGTAGCAAGCGGCGCGGCCACAGTTTTTCTTTCAACGCCGCATGAAGCGTCAACTGAACTTGCTCCGCAATTAATTGCCAAGGGTTTGCGCGTGGTCGACCTGAGCGGTGCGTTCCGATTTCACGACGCCGCCACCTATACGCAGTGGTACAAATTGCCGTCGCCTCCGCAGGAATTGTTAGACGAAGCCGTCTACGGCCTTCCGGAAATTTATTCGGACAAATTGCCAGCCGCGCGAATCGTGGCGAATCCCGGGTGCTACGCGACGTCCGTAATTTTGGGCCTGAAGCCGCTCATCGAATCCGGATGGGTTGCGAAGGAACGCGGAATTGTTTGCGATTGTAAATCCGGCGCGAGCGGCGCGGGAAAAGAACCAAAGCGCGACATGCAATTCGTTGAAGTCGACGAAAATTTTCGCGCTTACGGACTTTTCACGCACCGGCACACGCCGGAAGTTACCGAGCACCTCGGCGTGTCATTGGACGATGTGATGTTTTCAACACATCTGCTTCCCGTGGCGCGCGGAATTCTTTCAACGCTTTACGTTTGGCTGAATGAGCCGCGCGAGGCGAGTGACGTTGAATCTTTGTTCCGGAAATTTTATGCGGACCGCCCGATGGTGCGTTTGTGGCCCGCTGGAAAGTTGCCGGAATTGCAGCACGTAGTGAATACAAATTTCTGTGACATCGGATTCGCGCTGGACGCCACAGGGCGCCGGCTCACCGTCGTTTCTTGCCTGGATAATTTGGGCAAGGGCGCCGCGGGGCAAGCCGTGCAGAACCTGAACGCGATGTGGAAATTCGATGCCAAATCAGGAGTGATATGAGACTTGTAATTAAATTAGCGGGAGCTTTGCTGGACGATCCGGAAACAGTGGCGTCCATCGCGCGCCAAGTCGTTGCGCTAGCGCAAGAAGGCCACGAACTTCTTGTGGTTCACGGCGGCGGAAAAATTTTCACCGCAACTTTGCAACGCATGGGAATCGAAAGCAAATTTGTCGCCGGGCTGCGTGTCACCGATCGCGAAACGCGCGACGTCGCCGTCATGGTGATGGGCGGACTTCTCAATAAGCGCGTCGCTGGCGCGATCACCCAGGCGGGCCAGCCCGCGATTGGCCTGTGCGCTTCGGACGCCGCAACTTTTCTCGCCGAGCCGATGACCTATAACGATATGCGCGGCGGCCTCGGATTTGTCGGCTATCTTTCCGGCGTGAATGTGGATTTTCTGGAAGCGATGTGGCGCGCCGGAATTGTTCCCGTGGCCTCCTGCCTCGGTCTCGGCGCCGACGGCGAACTCTACAATATTAATGCGGATCACATGGCCGCGGCCTGCGCGGAATTTATTCACGCCGATCGCCTGATTTATCTTACTGACGTGGCGGGAGTTCTCGACGGCCGAAAAGTTTTGAAGGCAGTTTCCTCCGAAGAAGTGGAAGATTTAATTCGCCGTCATACAGTTTCTGGCGGCATGATTTTGAAACTCGAAGCGTGCAAGCGCGCGCTGGCAGGCGGCGTGAGTCAAGTCCGCATTGTCGGCGGCGCGAAAACTGACGGTCTTCTTTCCGCGGCAAATGGCGGAAAAGGTCCGGGCACTCGAGTGCTGCCCGCATATCCCGCGAACGCGAAAATCGCATCCTGAGAAAATTTCCCAGCTCACATGCCAACTCATAAGAAAACTCGTCTCCAAAAGTCTTCTTCGGCGGAAGGCGCATCCGCAATTCGCGACGCCGCGAAATATTTGGCGAACACTTACAAGCGCCCGGAATTGGTTTTTACGCACGGGAAGGGCTGCGAACTTTACGATCACAAAGGCCGCGCGTATTTGGATTTTCTCGGCGGCATCGCCGTCAACGCGCTCGGCTACGCGCATCCTCGTCTCGTCGCCACAATTCGCCGCGAAGCGGGGCGCGCTACGCACGTCTCAAATTTATTTCACAATCCATTTCAAGGGCCGCTCGCGAAGAAATTGGCGAAGTGGTCGGGAATGGATCGAGTTTTTTACACGAACAGTGGCGCGGAAGCGGTTGAAGCAGCGCTGAAACTGGCGCGCGCCCA
>DASYNR010000210.1:0-4745 GCA_036008485.1 Candidatus Acidiferrales bacterium
GCAAAACGAGTATCTTCATCGGCTGGGAGCCAATTTATATTTCCAAATTTTAACGTGGAAGAAGAAGGGAATCCTACTGTCCAAACGTACAGATTAGGGCGGATGTCAAAACCGGTGGGAGTACCCCGGGAACGCCAATTCTTCTCCATCCAGCGGTTTAGGCGGGATGAATCGCCTGATTGGCGCTTTGTAACTCGATCCACGCCAACCAGATAACCAGCGTCCCCATCAAATTTCCATCTAAAGCCAAATTCCAACTACTTCTTCGTCAGCGGCCCCATCATCTGCATCATGCTTCCCGCCGGCGCATTCAAATTTCCCTTGGCATCGACTGTGAAAGTCGTCGGCGGTCCACCTGCGCAGGTCAGCGTCACGCTCTTTCCGGCAACCTCCGTGTACGTGCAATTGTCTTTCTCCGGCCCGAGAGACTCCACAGCCTTTCCTCCGGATTGGAACTCAATCGAGTACCCGCCGTTTGCTCCCACATACGTGCTGCCGCTCACTCCGCCGCCGCATCCCGCGACCAAACTCACACTGGCAACCACGGCAAGTAAAATCGTGCTGCGAAAACTGGTTTTCATTTTTAACTCTCCTATGGAAGATTTTCGATTCCTTAACCTGAGTCCTGCGCCGGACGATCCAAGCGCCTCGCGAGCGCGGACATTCATCTCACAGTGACCGTCCACAACGCAATGCGAAAATTCCGCCGCAAAACCGTCACGGCGCGTTTTAATTTTTGCCCGCGCGCACGCCTTCCAAAATCGCGTCAATCGCCGGAAGCGCCGTCGCCGTCTTTCCATCCAACTGAAAAAATGACATCGGCACCCATCCCGGTGCCGCCAAATCCGGCGCCCACGGACGAATTCCTGAAAGTGTGCCCGTCTTAACTCCCCACGCCACAAGATCGCGAATAAAATTCGCCTGTCCCTCCGGCGTCAGAGGATAGTCTTTCACCGCCTCATTCCATCTGAAAATTCCGCCCATCGTCCTCGCCGGATATCCAAACTCAGCGATGAATATCGGCCGACCCAATTCGTGTTGCGCGGCGGTAGCCATGTCCTTGAACGCCTGCAAGCGATCGCGAGGATCGCTCGACGACGTCGGATAATAAGAAACGCCCAGTTCATCCGCCGCAAACCCGCCATCGCGCATCGCTTTGAAAAATGCCACCGTCTGCGTGGGCAGCACAGAACTGATTCCGCTCACGTGCGTACTGAATCGGGCGGTCGGATTAGCAGTGCGAATCCCATCCGCCACAGCAGTCAACATTTTCGCTTCATAGTTCCAAACGTGCGCGCGCAGCCACTCAATCCGTTTCGTTTCCGACATGTTCATCAACGCGCCGGCCGACATTTTTCCAATCGCGGAATCCACCGTGTCCGGCGCTTTGTACCATCCCGCGCCTCCGGCCGTGTCATCGCATCCACCGGGCATCGGCTGAATCGACACTCCGGCAATTCCAAACTCCACCTCATTTCCGATATCCCAAATGCGCACCTTCGCGCCAGTTTCCAAAATTTGCCGCGCCGCAGCCGCTCCGTACAATCGCAGCGCCGCAGTCATCTGCTCCAGCGTCAAGGTATTCCACGCTCCGGGAATTTTAATCTCAGGATAATCGCTGAAATCCGGCGGCGGCTGGCAGCGAATGTCACCGTATATATTGAATAGACCCAGCTCCGGATTGAATGGCAGATTCAGCGCCCCAGCCATTCGCGCCCGCTCCAGCCCGCGCTCCATGCTGTGATCGCCCGACCCAATCCGATATTTCCGAGTCGTAGCAATCCGCGCATAAACTTCATTCGCGCCATGCGCCACAAATAAGCGCTGTAACTCCTCAGGATTCTTCGCGATAATTTTTCCGTCCGTAAAATTAATCCCAGCACCGAATCGCACTTCGGTAAACGGACTAAGCGAAAGTGAAATCCGAAACTCCCGCGCAGTCGTAGAAGTCTGCGAAGCACCAACGCCCGCAACTAAAATCACCAGCCATAAAAGGGAAGCCACTCGTCGCATCGTGGGAGAATATCATCTCCATGTAGCCCCGACACTCCTGTCGGGGCAGCTGAGCACCCGCACAAATCCCCTTTCGCTCTGCGCCAAAATCCCGCTCCTGCCCCCCACCTATGCAAGCAACTCATCCTCAGTTAGAATAGAAGCGCAAGCTTCCGCATCGAGCCCAAATAGAATGCTAGACGAAACGAACAGTCCGGAATTGGTGTACGACGCCGAGGATGAATATCTCCCCGAGCCGGTCCCGCCGCCCCTTGCCCCACTTTGGCAGGACGGCAGCTTTCGCATCGGCATTCACAGTTCCATCGCGGGCGACCTCACGCACTCGCTGGAAATCGCGCAAAAGCTTGGCTGCAACGCGATGCAAATCTTTTCCAGCAGTCCGCGAATGTGGCCGCGTCCCGGCCGCTCGCTGATTCCTGAAGCCGACGCCGCGCGTTTCCGTCTGCGACGCCGCGAACTTGCGATTGGCCCTGTGGCCATCCACGCAAATTATTTAATTAATCTCGCCACTACGGATCCCGTCGGCCGCGTGCGCACCATTCAAGCGTTTCGCGACGAACTCCTCCGCGGACTCTCTCTCGGCGCCGACTTCATCATTGTTCATCCCGGATCAGCTCGCGATGGCGAGGAGCCAGCCAAGGCCACGCACATCGTCGCCGAAGCAATTCGGCAGTCGGCTCGTGGACTTAAAATGGGCGACATGCGCATCCTTCTGGAAAATACCGCGGGCATGGGCAAAGCAATCGGCTCAAAATTTGAAGAACTCGCCGCAATTATCAAAGGCGCGCCGGAAGTTGACCTAGGCGTTTGCATCGACACCGCGCATTTATTTGAAGCCGGATTCCCAATTCACACCGCCGAAGGCTTGGAACAAACTCTCGCGCGCATGGAACTGACCTTCGGTCTCGATCGCGTTTTTGTAATTCACGTCAACGACTCGAAGACGCCGTTCGGTTCGCGCGTCGACCGTCACGAGCACATCGGCAAAGGAAAAATTGGACTCGAAGCCTTCGAGCGCATCATGCGCCATCCGCTTCTTTCTCCGGAACGCGTTGCAGGCCGCGCATTTCTGCTGGAAACGCCAATTGATTTGCCCGGTGATGACCGCCGCAACGTCGCCGCTCTTTGGAAATTAGTTGGCGTCGCCGCGGATCAGGAACCAGACGCGGAAGACGGATTTTCAATGGTCACCGTCGCACGCACAAAAAAATCGAAGTTGAAAGTATCGAAGCCGAAAGTTAAGTCGGCGCGGGCGGGCAGTAAGTCCAAAAAAAGCTCGGCAAAGAAATCGGCGGGAAAGAAGACGCGCAGGTCGTCACCGAAAACTAAAAAACGAAAGCGGAGCTAGGCACGCGTGCGGGAATACGATCCACTCTCAGTCGAAGCGAAGTGGCAAAAAGTTTGGGAAGACCAACACGCCTTTTGGGCCGACGCCGACCCCGATCGCCCGAAATATTATCTCCTCGAAATGCTTCCGTATCCTTCCGGCACTCTCCACATGGGTCACATGCGGAATTACACGATCGGCGACACCGTCGCCCGCTACCGCCGCATGCGTGGACACAACGTCATCCATCCGATGGGCTGGGACGCCTTTGGCCTGCCCGCTGAAAATGCTGCTATTCAACGCAACATTCATCCGCGCGAATGGACGCTTCGCAACGTCGCCGAATTCAAAAAGGTTTGCTACCGCTTCGGATTCAGTTATGACTGGCGCCGCGAAATCGCCACCTGCGATCCGGAATATTACAAATGGAACCAGTGGATTTTTCTTCGCATGTTGGAACGCGATCTCGCCTACAAGAAAAAGAGCCGCGTAAATTGGTGTCCGCAATGCCAAACTGTTCTCGCAAATGAACAAGTCATCGACGGCATATGCTGGCGCCACGAAGATACGCAAGTAGAAGTTCGCGATATCGAACAATGGTTTTACCGCATCACAAAATACACCGAAGAATTGTTAAGCGGACTCGTCGAGCTGGGCGACGGCTGGCCCGAGCGCGTCGCCACCATGCAGCGCAACTGGATTGGCAAGTCCAAAGGCGCGCGCGTGCGCTTCGACGTCGCAAATATGCCCGGAAAATCCGTAGAAATTTTCACCACGCGTATCGACACGATTTACGGTGCGTCCGCTGTAATTCTTGCCGCAGGCCATCCACTCCTGAAAGATTTGCTCGCCGGATCAGCCCATCGCGCCGAAGCGGAAATAAAACTTGCCGCAATGAAACAGACTTCCGTCAAAGATGAGGACGTCGCCACGGCCGAGAAGACTGGATTTTTCACCGGCCAGTACGCGATCAATCCATTTACGAAGGAAAAGCTGCCGATCTGGGTAGGGAATTTCGTTCTAATGGAATACGGCACCGGTGCGATCATGGCCGTGCCCGCGCACGACCAGCGCGACTTTGAATTCTGCACGAAATACAAATTGCCGATTCCAATTGTGATCCAACCGGATACCGGCGCGCCGCTCACGCCGGGAAATTTGAAGGAAGCATCCGGCGATTACGGCACACTCGTAAATTCCGGCCCATACACGGGACTCAGTTCCGCCGACGCGCTTGTGAACATGACCGCGGCCGCCGAAGCCGAAGGATTCGGGCGTGGCGAAACCACATACCGCCTGCGCGATTGGGGAATTTCGCGCCAACGATACTGGGGCACACCTATCCCAATCATTTATTGTGAGAAGGACGGCATGGTTCCGGTTCCCGACGCCGATCTCCCCGTGC
>DASYNR010000211.1:0-2805 GCA_036008485.1 Candidatus Acidiferrales bacterium
CGTAAACTTTTCCGCCCCAGTCGTCCGTAATTTCGTCCGTAAATTTTTGTCCATAGCCGGTTGAGCCGCGCGGATTGATCATGATCACCACGTATCCTGGCGACGCAAAAACTTCCGAATTCCAGCGATACGTCCAACTATCGTCCCACGCGCTTTGCGGGCCGCCGTGAATCAGCAGCAAGGTTGGATATCTTTTCGACGCATCAAAATTCGGCGGACGCAACAGCGCGCCTTCCACTTTCGTCCCGCCAGCGCCTTCAAACCAGAACCATTCCGGTTTGGAGATTTCGATTTGCGCCAATCGCGAATCGTTCGCGTGCGTCAGTTGACGCACCCGTCCGCCCGCGGCGCCTGTCGTGAAAATTTCTGCGGGAGACATAATGCTCGACCGCGTGAAGACAAACATTCGCCCGGCTGCGCTGTAAGAAAGTTCACCGTTAAATCCTTCGCCGACGATCGCGCGTGGACTCGAATTTTCCTGCGCTGCGATTGCGTAAATCGGCGCCTCCGCATGCTCTTCAGCGGTGAAATAAATTGTCTTGCTGTCCGGCGACCAAACCAAATTATCCACGCTGCGGTCGAATGCTTCCGTTAAATTTGTGCGGTGTCCGCTAGCGCGGTCGTAAATCATCAATCGCCGGCGGTCGCTTTCATTTTCCGCAGCAAGTTGCGCGTGATACGCAATTGTTTTTCCGTCCGGCGAGTAGACAGGATGGCCGTCGTATCCGGGATTTTCCGTAATGCGTTTCGGCGCAGTAGTTCCGTCGGCAGGCACGATAAATAAATCGCCGTTGGTGCTGATTGCCTCGATTGGATCCGTGACGGCAACGAAACAAAGTTCGTGGCTATCCGGCGCGAAAGCAATATCCGTAGCTTCTCCGCGAAAATCCGGCGGCACATCGTAATTTGCGCCGGGAGTCAAATCGCGTGACGCGCCGCCTTCCACTGGAATAATAAATAGATGGCTGCGGCGCTCGTCATTCCAATGCGTCCAATGGCGATACAAAAGGTGATCGGTAATGTGCGCCTTCACTTTGCTTTTCGCCGCGTCGTCAATTCGTTTCGTGTTGCACGCGTCGTCCTTGCAGTCTGGAAATACTCCGGAGCTGAACGCCAACGAGTTTCCGTTGGGCGCCCACAAAAAATTATCCACACCACTCGGTGCATTCGTCAGGCGTGTCGGCTCGCCGCCCTCGACCGCGATAAAATAAATTTGTGATTCTCCATCGCGCGAAGAAATAAACCCAACGCGTTTTCCATCGGGCGACCACCGCGGACTATTATCGTGCCCACTATTTGTTAGTTGTTTTGCCGCGCCGCCCGCTGCCGGAATCAGCCAAATATTTGACGCGTTGCGATTCGCTTCCTTGTCCGGTGTCGCCAGAGTGTACGCCACCCATTTTCCGTCGGACGAAATGTGCGGATCGCTAATGCGCTGCATCGAAATCAAATCGTCGAACGTCATCGCGTGTTTCGTTTGCGCGCGCGTAGGGAGCGCAATGATCGCGAGACTGAAAACGACCGCGGCTCGAATGCTGGACGCAAAACATTTCATGGCTGAAGAGTCTCCGGAAATCAAAATTAGGGAATCCGCGAAACGAATCATGGCACGTCCAGTGACACTTGCCAAGATGAGAGGGCGCAGTGTACGGCAGGCACTGAAAACGCGACGAGCCCGAGCTTGCTGCATCTGCACCTCCATCTGCGTGCTTGTTTCCTGCAAGACGCAGCATTAGGATTGCTATTCAGCCCCGGGGATTCATCGATTTAACGCAGTGTCTGCGCGGTCATCCGCCAGACTAAAAATATGCAAGACGCGCTCACGATTCATCGCCTCCACTTCGCTTTTACCATCACATTCCATTACATTTTTCCGCAGCTCACCATGGGCCTGGCTCTGCTGCTCGTGATATTGAAGACTCTCGCTCTGCGGACGAAAGATGAAAAATATAATCGCGCTGTGCGTTTCTGGGCGCGCATTTTCGCGATTAATTTTGCGATGGGCGTCGTCACCGGAATTCCCATGGAATTTCAGTTCGGCACCAACTGGGCCGCGTTCTCTCGCTCCTCCGGCGGAGTCATCGGTCAAACTCTCGCGATGGAAGGAGTTTTTTCTTTCTTCCTCGAATCCAGTTTTCTGGGACTTCTTCTTTTCGGCGAGAAACGCCTCGGCCAACTCGGTCATTGGTTCGCAACGTTTTTTGTTTTCCTTGGTTCGTGGCTTTCCGGTTTCTTAATCATCGCGACGAACGCGTGGATGCAGCACCCCGTAGCGTATTCGGTGAGCGCCAATGGAAGCTACTCGCTCGCAAGTTTCTGGGGGCTGCTTCTGAATCCGTGGGCGCTCTGGCAATACGCTCACAACATGCTCGGCGCTGTGCAAACCGGTTGCTTTGTGATGGCCGCGATCGGCGCTTTTTATATTTTGTCCGGAAATTCCGATGCGGCCGGACGATTGTTCGTCCGCACGGGAGTCTGCGTTGGTGTGATTGCCGCCGTGCTCCAACTTTTCCCAACCGGCGACGCCCAGGGCAAATTGATCGCCACGAATCAGCCAATCACGCTCGCCGCGATGGAGGGGCTTTTTGAAACGCAGGATGGCGCGCCGCTCGCAATTCTTGGTCAGCCTGACATGGAAAGACAACGGCTCGATAATCCGCTGATAATTCCGCGCGCGCTAAGTTTTCTCACCTATCGCGCGTGGACGGCGCAGGTGAAAGGCCTGGACAGTTTTCCGCGAAGTGATTGGCCGGATAGCATTCCAATTCTTTATTACAGCTATCACGTGATGGTCGGCCTGGGCAC
>DASYNR010000212.1:0-8252 GCA_036008485.1 Candidatus Acidiferrales bacterium
ATCGAATGCATCAACTCCAAATGATCCACGCGAATCGCGTCGCCGGGGCTGTCCACAGTTTGGCGCGCGAGCGGACTGAAAATCGTCTCCGCAGCGGGTCCAAGAAAATTGTGATACTCCCGCAGGCTGCGAAGGCCCGACCAGATCAGCAGGAACAGGTCAGCCTCCAGCGAATCATCGGGACGCCGGCCGGCACGAAACGCCTCGCCGGTCTGTTCCAAGGCTTCGGCAATCAGCGTAGCCGCGATGGATTCCTTCGTTGGGAAGTAGTTGAAGAGCGTTCCAGCGGCAATCCCGGCCTCCAGAGCAATCGCACGCGTTGTGGTGCTCTGCCAGCCATCTCGAGCGAATAGGCTCGTCGCAGCTTCCAGAATTCGCTGACGCGTCACCGACTTGGTTTCGGCCGTGACCCTCATCAGCGAGCGATCATCATTAAAGTGAACATGCTCACATTATATTCGAGGCATAGGGCAATGTCAAGTAAAATGAGCACGCTCACTATAAGTAATTCTACGCATATAAAGGGCGCCGAATTCAAGTTTAGGATGAGAGGAAGTTCAGATGGGACGGGCCAATCTCGATATTCAGCTCTTTTGGCGTTTGCGGAGACTTCATCCGAAGCGAACCTAGCCTACCGCCGCTCTCGCCCTATTCTTCTTGGAGTAAAGCGCTCGATCGGCTGACTCCAGCAACTCCGAAATCGAAACTCCATCGCGCGGAAACACCGCCGCCCCAATGCTTGCCGAAATTCGAGGCATCTCGCCATCCTTGGCAACATTCTCGGCTATTCGCCGCATAGCTCGCCGCGCGCCGTCGTCCTCAGACTCCGGCATTACAATTGCAAACTCGTCTCCGCCGTACCGCGCCGCGAGGTCCGTCTCGCGGCAAGTCACTCTCAGGATGTCCGCCAGCCGGCACAAGGCTCGGCTACCAGCCACATGCCCGTGCGTGTCGTTGATCTTCTTCAATCCGTCGAGATCCAGCAGGAGCACGCAAAACGGACGTCCTGTCCGCCCAAATCGCCTCATCTCCCACTCGATAACGTCCACCAGACGCCGGTAGTTCGCCAGCCCCGTCAGCGGATCGCTCAGCGCCATTTCCTGAATCTTTTCCATGGAACTCTTGCGCTCGGCCACTTCAGCCGCCAGCACCAGCGTCATCACCACTACCACTCCCATGAATGCCTGCAGAAGTAGCAACGATTCGTTGTGCGACGGCCGCACAAACGGTCCGCCCCCGCGCACTGTCCCCCAAATCGCGATTCCAGCCAGCACTGTAAGCGCCGTCGCCGCCTCTCGCTGACCAAACCGGAATGCCGCCCAAATTAGAAATGGAATGCACAAAAATTCCAGCGGTTCGTCTCGCACCATCGACGCAAATAGCCCGCCAAATATGACTAAACTCACCGTCACCAGCAGGCTCACCAGTCCCGCCGCTTCGGCCACTTGGTCCCAATTCCATCGCGGCCGCGGAGTTCCACTCCAAAGAACCAGCAGCGGCGTCACAACAATCACGCCAATTGCATCTCCCTGCCACCACGTCCAGTACATGGCGCGGTAGTGCGTCCATTGCGCGAATCCGCCCAGCGAAAGGCTGGTCACTCCGAAAATTGCGCCGATACACGCGCTCACTCCGCCGGCCAGCAATGCAAATTTCAAAATGTCCTGCGTACGATCGAATGCGTGGCGGCCTCGCGCAAACCGATTGACGAAATAAACTGCAGCCAGCGCTTCCAAAGTATTTCCCGCGGCAATGCCAAGTGAGGTAGCAACGTTCCCAGCCGTGGTTAGATTTACAAAAAATGCTCCGATAAAAATGGCGGGCCAAACTTCAATTCCAAGCAGTAATAATGCAGCTACGGCGATACCCGCGGCAGGCCACACGGGACTAATGCTGCTGTGAACAAACGCGAGTTTCAGCCCCAGTTTGCCGACGACGAAATAAATCGGCGCCAACAATCCGATTGCAGCCACTCGTACCGAAGTCCCCAAACGACGCAACGGTTCTCCCTGACGAAAATATTGTCCCAACATTTTGTTAGATGCGAAATAGTACTTTTTTGGCAGGATGGTTCGCGCCGCGCACCTCAACTAGTTATCAGGTAAAGGCGGTAGCCTCGTACTAGGGTTCCTTGCCGCACCTTCGGACTTCCGCTAAACTCGGCTTCGAGATTCCCACCTCACAGGGGCTGGATCGAAAATGCCAAGTTTTCTCAGGCGCTTAATGCCGCGCGAAGACAATTTTTTTGAGATGTTCAACGCCCTCGCCGAAAATTGTCATCAGGGCGCACAAGTTCTCGTGGAAATGTTTCAGAAGGACGACGGCGCCGAAAAATATGCCGAGCGCATCAAGGATATCGAACATACCGGTGACAATCTCACCCATACCCTGCTCACTCGTCTGAACCAAACGTTCGTCACGCCGTTTGATCGGGAAGATATCCAGGCCCTCAGCAGCCGCATTGACGACGTCCTGGACCTCATCGACGCCGCCGCGAGCCGCATTGTCACCTATAAGATTTCCCACATCCGTCCGGGCGTTGCCGATCTCGCGCAAATTCTGTATGAAACCACGCGGCAGGTGGTTGTCGTAGTTGGCGCGCTCAACAAACATGACGCCGTTCTCGAAAAGTGTATCGAGATCAATCGCTTGGAAAATGAAGCCGACCGGCTCTCGCGTATTCTGATCGCCCGCCTGTTCGACGAAGAAAAAGATCCCGTTCAAATCATTAAGTGGAAAGAAATCATCGAAGTGATCGAAGCTGCCGTGGACAAATGCGAAGACGTCGCTAACGTAATTGAAACCGTCACTCTGAAAAACGCGTGAAGATTACCCGGCGTTCAATCAACATGAATGTATCCGCACCGGTGGAGCCGCTCGCATGAGCAGCTTCCAGCTCGTCATCATTATCGTTGCCATCGCGCTGGCCTTCGATTTCTCCAACGGTTGGCACGATGCCGCTAATTCCATCGCGACAGTTGTTTCCACGCGCGTCCTCAGTCCGGGCAAAGCCGTTCTCTGGGCCGCATTCTGGAATTTCATCGCTGCATTTATTTTTGGTACCGCCGTGGCTAAGACAATCGGCCAGGGAATGGTTCACCTCAGCGCCGTTAACGAACAGGTTCTCATCGCAGGACTTCTTGGCGCGATCGCCTGGAATTTATTCACATTAATTCTCGGCTTGCCCACCAGTTCTTCGCACGCACTCATGGGTGGTTACGGAGGCGCGGCCATCGCGCGCTCCGGATTCAGCGCCATCATTCTTTCCGGTTGGACCAAGCCCGTCATTTTCATCATCCTCGCGCCGCTTATCGGAATGATCACCGCCATTATCGTCACCATCATCACCAGTTGGATCGTGCGCAAACAATCACCAACAAAAGTGGACCGCTGGTTTCGACGCCTCCAATTAGTTTCCGCTGCGGCCTACAGCCTCGGCCACGGCACTAATGACGCGCAAAAAAGTATGGGCATCATTACCACCGCGCTCGTCGCCGGCGGCTTGCTGAAAAGTTATTCCGTCCCGTTCTGGGTGATTATTTCGTGCCATCTCGCAATGGGATGCGGCACTATGGCCGGAGGCTGGCGCGTTGTGAAAACGATGGGCCAGCGCATCACAAAATTAAATCCGTTCGGAGGATTTGCCGCGGAAACAGCGGGCGCTCTAACTTTAATCGGTACAGCGCATTTCGGAATTCCCGTCAGCACCACTCACACAATTACAGGAGCCATCGTCGGAGTTGGCGCTTCGCGCCGTGTCACGGCAGTTCATTGGGGTGTCACCCGCCGCATCATGTGGGCCTGGCTAATGACGATTCCCGGAGCCGCCGCAATCGGTTCCGGAATCTACTATCTTCTCGCGCACTGGTAATAATCTTTCGTCTCGTTCTTTCTCCGCGTACTCCACGCTTCTGCGTTCTGGGCGTTGTTTTTTTAATTTTCGGCTTTCATCCTCATCAACGTCGCTCCCACAAACACATACCAAATCGCCTGGCACAGCACGATTATTCCAAATCCATGTACGCCCAATGTCACGTGTCCGGACACCACCGCAACAATCGTCACCGGCCCAAGAATGCATCCATAAATTCCCACGCTCGTCCAAAACTCTTTGCTTTTTACAATTGAAATTGACCACAAAAAAATCGCCACTGAAACCGCGACCACAAACACCATCGCGAAGGCCTGATTCAGTTGTCCGTTGTAATGAAATATCGCGTGCCACACTTCGTGGGTCGCCGGATCACCTTCAGCCATTTGTTTTGCGATGTATGGACTCATAAATCCGCTCACCGCCGCAGCGTTCATCACCGCCACCGATGCGAATCCGTAAAAAACGAGCGCCATCATCGAGAGTCGATCTGGCGACGCCAGCTGTCGCGATAATCCCCACGCTCCCAAAAACATCAACGGCAAACAAATCAATGCCAGTGCGTGCACGGCCACGACCATATGCGACACCGGCATCAGTTGGCCCGGCGCGGCAAGATCATGCCCCGTTGGATGAAGTGCCATGGTTATAATGGAGCCTGCCGATCCAAGAATCAGTGCGAGTCCGCTCATTCGATTGTCTGTCATGCGCTGGACTGTAGAGTTGATGTCCGCGGCAGTCAACGCGAATCCGCATCACCGGCTGCGATGCTGAACAAAGAGGCGTCAAATGTCCCGAAAATCATCCACAGCCGTACCGCGAAAAATAAAATCGCCGCGTAAGACTGACCGCCGCGTCCGCCGCACGCGTGACGCTCTCGGCGACGCGCTCGTCGCTCTCATGCACGAAAAACCATTCGGCGAGATCACCGTGCAGCATGTCCTCGACCGCGCCAAAGTTGGCCGCTCCACTTTTTATACGCACTTCGTCGGCAAGGAAGATTTGTTCCTCAGTGATGTGGAGGATTTTTTTCAGATGATGGCAGGGCATCTTTCGCGCAACGAAGAAGCTTCAACTCGTCTGGCTCCCGTGCGCGAATTGTTTGCGCATGTCGCTCAGGCGCATGAATTCACGGCCGCGCTTGCCGCCTCTGGCCGAATTCACGAAATTCTCCAACTCGCGCAAGGCCACTTCGCACAGGGAATTGAGCAGCGCCTCGCTGAAATTCCCAAGTCTCGCGGAATTCCGCCCTCCACACGCGCAGTCTTGGGCGTTGCATCCGCCGGCGCCATGCTTTCCTTGATGTCTTGGTGGATTGATCGCGGCTCTCACGCGTCCGCCGAACAAATGGACGCCGTATTTCATCACCTAGTCTGGTCGGGAATTGGCGCCGGAGCTGCGCAGATGCCGCCCGCGCCGTCTAAGTACAAGCCGCGCGTGAAAAAGCCCTACACTCTCGACGAAATGCGCGAGTCACTGTTCAAGTAATTTGTGACCTTGTTTTTAATCGAGTATTGAGTGCGGAAACGCGCGCGTCCAAGCGCGCTATCTGTGGAGGACTTTCTTTCGTATGTCCGGCCAGAATTCCTTGGCTTGATTTGCGATCACATCAATCGCAATCTGCGTTCCGTAATCGCCGGCCCAGCTTGAAAAATTCAGGTCCGCCCGCGAATGGTATGTCAGCGATATCGCCGCCGCGGTCGCATTGCCACCAAATTCTGAAAAATTAAATTCAGTTCCGCCGCGGTCGTTGCGAATTACCAAAATTCTCTTGAGCGCGTACCACGAACGCGCTTTTTTGGTTCCCGTTCCCAATCGGAAATAACGCGGATCTTCGTGCAGCATGGAAGGGAACACACCGGTGGTCATGAAACTGCCGATCACCGTGTCACCGTATCCCGCCGCCAGCCGCTTTCCATATGGCAGCCAGCCCTGTCCCCACGACGCGTCATCATTCTTCGCCTGTGCGATTGCCGCAAGCAACGCGGCCAGCGGAATCGAATACGTATCAAACGCATCTTCCGCGCCCAACTTGAATTTTTCTTTCGCGTGCAGCGGCGTGATTACGTTCGGGTGTTCCACCGTCGCGTAATTTGCTACTACCAGGAATAGCCGGTCATTCTTCGGATTGTCCGGATCGTCTTTCTTCTCGTCTTTCTTATCCTTGTCCTGCCCGGCCGTTTGTTGAGGTGGAGTAGTCTGTTGCGGAAGCGTCGTCTGCGCGGGAGGAGTTTGTTGTGCCGGTGGAGTCTGTTGCGATTGCCCAGCCTGCGCAGCACTGCTGGATTGTTCGCTCTGCGTGGTCTCCTGCGCTAGCGCCGGCGCAGCGCTAAATGCCAGCGTCAATATCGCCATCCAAAGTGTAGTCTTCTTCATTCCGCAGCTCTCCAATGTCGCCCTGGCCCGTTTCACTTCTTATGACTTAACTTGTGGCGGATGTCCGGCCAGAATTCCTTCAACTGATTTGCGAACGCATCAATCGCAATCTGCGTCAGATAATCTCCGCCAAAATTCGAAACATTTCGCTCCTGAACCGTGTGATAGGTCAACGAAATTCCCGCCGCCGTCGCGTTGCCCATGAATTCCGAATAATTAAATTGCGGCTTTCCCGCGTCCGTCCGAGTCACAAAAAGCCGCGTCAGCGCGTACCATGATCGTTTCTTGAATCCTCCCGAGCCCATCCGAAAATACCGCGGATCTTCACGCAGCATCGAAGGAAACACTCCCGTCGTCATGAAACTGCCAATCACCGTATCCGCATATGTTGCCGCGTACCGTTTGCCAAATGCGCCCCAACCCTGGCCCCACGCGGCGTCATCATTTTCGGCCTGTGAAATTGCCGCCACAATTCCCGCCAGCGGTACCGAGTAAGTATCGAACGCATCTTCAGCGCCAGTTTTGAATTTCTGCTTCACCGTCAGCGGCGGAACATTCGCCGTGGGATGTTCCACCGTCCCATAATTCGGAATCACCAGAAATATCCGGTCGTTCTTCGGATTATTCGGATCGTCAGCCTTCTCGTCTTTCTTGTCCTTATCCTGTCCAGCCGTCTGTGCTGTCGAAGTTGTTTGCGCCGGAGAAGTTTGTTGTGATTCTCCGGCTTGTGCGGTACCTGTCTCCTGTTTTGTCTGCCCAGCTTGCGCCGCGTCGCTGGTTTGCTGCCGCGCATTCGCGGATTGCCCAGCGCCCGCCGTCACTCCCGCGCCCAAAGTTTCCTGCCGGCGCGCAATCGCAGGCGGCGCCGCAATCGTAATCGCGAGCAGTATTCCCCATACGGCGCGCTTCGACGTTCGCGCAAAAAATTCCGAAAACCGATTTATCATGGCTTCAAATTTTCCTAATAGAAGAGCCTAAAATCTTAACACGGACGCTGATTCTGTCCCGCATTCGCCGCCGCTTTTGGGGTCGCCGTTTCCCAACCCGCAACACTCGTTTCTGAGCACGCAACACCGCCGTCGTCTTCGCGTAACCTCTCTGATGCGCGAAACGTCTAATTGGGTTGTGAGCGCGATTTACGTGAACCGGCCGCCCATCGGAAGCCGCCGATTGCTTCAAACATCACACGAAATTGACTCATCAAAACCACTTATTTGATAATGAATTGCCCGGAGTTATTACCGTATAACCAGCCCTGAATTCAGCCGTCGCGAATTTCGCGTACTTCAAATAAAGGAAATAAAATGCCAGCGTTTTACCACATCGATAAAGATCGCAAACTCGTGATGAGCACTGCTTCCGGCATCCTCACCCGAACCGATCTCACCACCCACATGCAGAGCCTGCTGAAGGATCCCGATTTCAATCCCGCTTTCTCCCAACTCGCCGATTTTAGCCACATCACAGGACGTGAATTAACAGCCGACGATATCCGCGATATCGCGCGCACCAGCGTATTCGGTCCCAACTCTCGCCGCGCGTTCATCGTCGCGGACGATCAATCGGAATCGCTTGCGGAAATGTTCGCCATCCTGCGCGATGCCGCCGGCGAACGCGGTATTCGGGTCTTCCGCACGCTCGAAGAGGGCATCGACTGGATTATCCCGCATGTGCGGACTTACTAGCCAAATCTCGCCACTCCCTGTAGTGGAACCCACCCCTCCCCACCGCACCATATTGGTGGTTGACCTCAAACCTACCAAATAGAGACAATAGCCCTCTCAAGTTATCGGCTCATACCAACGCAAGTTATATAGGGGCGCACCACAATGATTAAACCGAACATCGCCAAGCCGCACGTTTCCGAAATAAATCCACCCAATCGCCTGATGATGACACCCGGCCCGTCTTCGTGCGATCCGCGCGTTTATCGCGCGCTCGCCACGCCGCTCGTCGGTCACATGGACCCATGGTTCAACGAACATTTGGTTCCGGACATCGCCGA
>DASYNR010000213.1:0-15037 GCA_036008485.1 Candidatus Acidiferrales bacterium
GAAATATTTCGGAGGAATTCCGAAGCCGGCCCAGCCTTTAGTGCGTGCAATTGCGCAGGAACCCGCGCAGACAGCAGAGAAACGTTTCTCGAATTCCTATCCGAATTCACCGCTGCCCGCCGTGGTGATTGGCTACAAAATTCCGGCACAGTATTCGCCGGATTCGTATCCGCTGGATTTAGCGTCGAATATTTTAAGCGGCGGCGAAAGCGGGCGCCTCTACCGGAAATTGGTCTATGAAGATCAAAGCGCCGTGCAAGTGAGCGGAGCAGGGAATTTTACCGAAGATCCCAATCTTTTCTTCGCGATCGTGATTATGAATCAGGGCCGAACCTCCGTTGAAGGCGAAAAGGAAATGCACGACGTGCTCGACGAGCTAAAGACCAAGCCGGTCTCGGCCGACGAACTTGGAAAAGCGAAGAATCAGGAAATCGCGGCGTTCATTCTGGGGCGCCAGACCTCAAAGGAAAAAGCCGACGCGCTGGGACGTTATTCGGTGATCGGGAAAAATCCCAATTTGATCAACACCGACCTCAGCAATTATTTGAAAGTTACCGCGGCGGATATCGAGCGCGTTGCGCGCCAATATTTCACTGCCGCACGTGCCACAGTGCTGGTCGTCGACCCTCCTAAGGGTGCGCCACAAGGACCGGGGCCCGGACAACAACAGGATCAGGAGAACAAACAGTGAGCGCGAACGGCCAACAGCGGGAAAATAAAATCTGGCGCGTGATTCGTAGCACTTCAATTGCGCTCGCGGCAATAATCATGACGGCGGCCGGGATACCGCTGGAATCGGCGCGCGCGCAAACTCAGCCCGGTCAAGCAGCGAAGCCGCCCGCGCAGACTCCGCCTCCGCAGGCCGCTCCTGCGGCAGTTCCGAATGGAGTGCAACTCGTTGCGCAAATGCCCGGAACGGAACCTTCCAAGCCATACCATTTTCCGCCCGTGGCCACGCGAACTCTTCCGAATGGACTGCGCGTTTTTGTGGTCACCTCATCGTCAGAACCCGCGATCGGTGTTCAACTTTTGATGACCTCCGCCGGATCGGTGAATGACCCTCAAGGCAAGCCTGGAGTGGCTTCAATGGCGGCGAGTTTGTTAACGCAAGGCACCGGCAAGCGCACTGCGCAACAAATCGCTGAGTCGATTGATTTTGTGGGCGGATCGCTTTCCGCAACCGCGGCGGATGACGACACCATCGTTGGTGCCTCAGTTGTGAAAAAGGATTTTGATTTGGCGATGGACCTTCTTGCCGATGTCGTGCTGCGCGCTTCATTTCAAGACGAGGAAATTGCGCGCCAGAAAATGCAGTTGCTTTCAAATCTGCGCGTCAGCTATGACGATGCCGATTATCTGGCTAGCGCGGTATTCGAGCGCGCGGTCTACGGCCAGCATCCTTACGGCCTGCCGACGGAAGGAACTCCCGTCTCGATTCAAGCGATAACCCGCGAGGACGTCGTGCAATTCCGCGATACTTACTACACGCCGGGCACAGCGCTTCTCGCATTCTCAGGTGACATTTCGCCTGAAGCTGCGTTCGCCGCCGCAGAAAAATATTTCGGCGCGTGGTCTACCAAGACAGCGACTGCTCCGGCCCACGCCGCTCCAGTCGTCGCTCCCGGCGTGCACATTATTGTCGTGAATAAATCGGATGCCGTTCAAACGCAGATCCGCATCGGGAAGCCCGGAGTTCGCCGCAGCGATGCCGAATTTATTCCGCTGTATGTTACCGACCGCATTTTTGGCGGCAGCTACAATAGCCGCTTGAATACGGAAGTGCGCGTAAAGAAGGGACTCACCTACGGAGCGAATTCGGTTTTTGATACGCGTATGGAGGCCGGCAATTTACTGGCGTCCACCTATACGCGCACAGAAACCACTGTGCCAGCCGTGCAATTGGTTGTGGATCAAATAAAGGGCATGGCCAGCGGAAATTTGAAGCCTGAGGAACTTACTTTCGCTCGCGATTATCTCGTAGGCGTTTATCCGATTCAGACGGAAACGCCGGACGAAGTTGCCAGCCGCGTGCTTACCGCCGCGCATTACGGTTTGCCCGCAAATTACAACGAGACCTATCAGAATAGAATTAGCGCTGTAACGCTGCAGCAGGCCAACTCAGAAGCGACCAAATATTTTCAGCCTGCAACTCTCGAAATTGTCCTAGCCGGAAATGCGGCGCTGTTCCGCGACAATTTGAAACGGGAATTTCCGGATGCAACTTATGAGGAGTTCACGCCCGCGGAAATGGATCTTCTTTTGTCCGCGATGCACCGCTTGCCTGAATCAGTGCCGGCCGCCACTCCTGAAGCAATCGCGCAGGGAAAATCCGAAATTGCTGACGCCGCGCAAGCAGCCGGCGGCGACGCGATCGCCAAGATTCAAAGTGTGGAATATTCCGGCGTGGGAGTTCAAGCGTCACCGCAGGGTGATTTGCCAGTGCAGTTGAAACTTTCTCTCGCCTATCCGAACCACTACCGCGTGGATACCACCGTGAACATTCCGGGCCTCGCCGGGAACGCGCTTGTCGTCAGTTATGACGGCAAGACCGGCTGGACAAGTTCGCCGCAAGGCACCAACGATATTCCACCGGCGCAGTACGGAGAATTCATCCGCCGCATTCTGCTGACGGGCGGAATTGGACTGTATCAGGCTTCGCAGGCCGGCACGATTCAAGTGCAGGCAATTGGCTCGCGCGATTTCCAGGGAATGAAGACAGATGCCGTTGCCGTCGTCTCCGGCAGCGTCCACGCTGTCGTGTATTTTGAAGCCGCCACACATCTTGCGGCGGGCGCGCGCTACCAGCAGGATACTTCGCAAGGCGCGGTGGAAACGATTGAAGTCTGGAGTGATTACCGCGAAGTGGATGGAGCGAAATTTCCTTGCCACGTAGTTACGTTGCGGAACGGGCAAAAGTTTTCTGAATTCACCGTGCAGGAAATAAAATTTAATGTAAATCCGGACGCATCGCTGTTCGTGAAACCTGCGGCGAAGCCCTAGCGCGTGCGGCTTTTGGATTTAGCGCCCGTGCCTCCGGATTTGGCACGCTGCGCGGGCAGGCATACACTAGATAAGCTGCGGGTATTCGACATTTGGCCCGGCAGAAAGAGACGCCCTTGACCGCAATTCATTCGCATTCCTCACGCCGTCGCATGATTTTCATTTCAAGCTTTCTCATCGCTGCGCTGGCCGTATCCGTTGAAGCCATGCCGCGCACGCCAGTACCGGGCAAAGATCCGCAAACTCCACAGACGGCGCCTTCGCCGTTGCTCGCCGAAATGACGGCCGAGTTGAACCGTAACATGCCGATCCTCAGCAAGGCCACGCCGCCCGCATACTTTATTAATTACACGTTGACGCAGGCGCACCGCGCGAGCGTGATGGGATCGAATGGGGCACTGCTGGATAGCTCGGACAATGTGCAGCGCTTCCTGGAAGTGCAAGTGCGCGTCGGTGATTACAATTTGGACGACACACACAAAACCGGTGGCGCACAGGTGGCGATCCAACCCGGCGCCACCGCTGCTCCGCTGGAAGACGATCCGGCGGTTTTGCGCCGCGCCATCTGGCTGGAAACGGATCGCCAATATCGCGCGGCCGCCGAAGAACTGGTCAGAATTCAAACGAATAAGGAAGTAGAAGCGCAGTCATCGGAAAGCACGGCTCCGGATTTTTCTCACGAGAAGCCGCAAGTATCTTACGCGCCCGAAGCAAATTATCAGTTGGATCGCAAACCGTGGGAACAGAAGGTGCGCGATTACACCGCATATTTCCGCCAGTCGGATGCGGTGATCAATTCCATCGTCACGTTCACCGCGCAGGCCGATAACCAGTATCAGGTCAGCTCTGAAGGCACACAATTGCAATTCGGAGAAGTGCGTTTCCGTTTGGAACTTTACATCACCGGCAAAGCTCCTGACGGCATGGATCTGAATCGTTATTACAATTTTGACTGGGTGGACTCGAAAGACCAGCCCACCAACGAAGCCGTTTTCGCCGCCGAAAAAACTATGACGGCCGAGCTGGAAGGTCTGGTGAAGGCGCCAATCGTTGAGCCATTTGCCGGGCCTGCTTTGTTAACGGGCCGTGCCGCCGCAGTTTTCTTCCATGAAGTGTTCGGCCACCGCGATGAAGGTTTCCGCCAGAAGGACGTGAACGAGGGGCAAACGTTCGCGCACAAAGTCGGTGAACCCATCATGCCGGATTTCATCAGCATCGTGGACGATCCCACGCTGAAGCGCCTGAACAAAGATGTGCTGCTCGGCACGTACCCATTTGACGACGAAGGCATTCCCTCGCGGCGCGTGCTGTTAGTAGATAAGGGCGTGTTGAAAGATTTTGAAATGTCCCGTCAGGCGCTGAAAGAATTTCCCGTCTCGAATGGACATGGCCGGCGCCAACTGGGCGCGCAACCTGTTTCGCGTCAGGGAAATTTGATAGTCGAAAGCAGCCGCAAAGTCAGCAACGCCGAACTGCGCCGTATGTTCATCGAGGAAATTAAAAGACAGGGCAAGACCTTCGGACTGATGTTTGATGACATTGCCGGCGGCTTCACATTCACTGGACGCGCGCAACCGCAGGCGTTTCAAGTGGAACCGCTTGTCGTTTTCAAAGTGTATGCCGACGGAAGGCCCGACGAAATGGTGCGCGGCGTAGATATAGTCGGCACGCCGCTGCTTTCGCTGACGAAAATTATGGCTACCGGAGACACCACCGAAGTGTTCAACGGCTATTGTGGCGCGGAATCCGGATCGATTCCGGTGGCAGCGGCTGCACCCTCAATGCTCGTGAGCGAACTGGAAGTTTCCAAGAAGGAATCTTCCACCGATCGGCCGCCGACATTACCGAAGCCCACGGTTGTTCCGCAAGGAGTGAAACAATGACATTCGCAATTTCATTTTTCTCCACGCGGATCCGGACTCTTGCGCGCACGACGGCAGTTCTTCTTGGCGCAACTATGTTATCTACGTCGTTGGCTGTTCCCGCCCGCGCTCAGCAATGGCCCAGCGCGGACGCCGATCAAACTCTGAAAGCTATGCACGACGAACTAGAGCGTTCGCGCAACATGCAGATTTCCAATTTGCAGAAACCGTACTTTATTCAGTATCGCTTGCTGGATCTGGACGTCCGCACCATCACAGCATCCTTTGGCGCGCTTATTTCCAGCACCACAGCGCACAATCGTTCCATGGATGTGGTGATACGCGTTGGTGACTACAAACTCGATAGCGGTGATTTTATTTCGGGCGACGGTTTCACAGGATTCATGGGCTCGGCGGGACAGGTCGGCGTGGACGGCGACTACAATTCGCTGCGCCAGGATTTGTGGATCGCCACGGACGGCGCGTACAAACAATCTCTCGATAATCTGGCGCACAAGCTGGGATTTTTGCGCAGTCTTTCCAAGCCTCCCGAAATTGCGGACTTCTCCGAAGAAAAGCCGCTCGTAAAAATTGATCCGCGTGTCCTGCCGGATTGGTCAAATCGAAATTGGGAACAGGAAGCGAAGCAGGTCAGCGCCATTCTGCGCCAGCATCCGGAACTCTACAGCAATCGCGTTACCTACACGCTGATTTACGAAACGTATTACGTGATGAACACCGAAGGCACGCAGGTTCGCACCAGCCGTTCGCTGGCGTCGATTGAAGCCAGCATCGAAACTCAGGCGCCCGATGGCGTTCCGATGCATCATTTTTACGCGACGTACGTAGCGCACCCCGTGGATCTCCCCGCGGCTGGCGATGTGACTCAGCAACTCGATTCGCGCGCCAAAGAATTAATTGCCATGCGCACCGCGAATCCAATGTCGGAATACTCCGGCCCGGTGTTGGTGGAATCGCGAGCGGCTGCGTCTCTTCTGGCGGAAATGTTGGGGCCTTCGGTAACTGGTTCGCGTCCACCGCTTTCCATGATTCCTCAGATTGACCAATTCATAGAGCGCATGGGCGGACGCAGCGAATGGGGCGGACGCGTGAACACTCGCGTTCTGCCTTCGGACGTATCCTTGGCCGATGATCCAATGGCGACCGACGCGCACGGCCACGCGCTTGCCGGCTCTTACGCAGTGGACGAAGAAGGCGTGCCCGCGCAGCGTGTGTCGCTGGTTGAAAATGGAATTTTAAAAGATCTTCTGATGTCGCGTCGGCCGGGACCAGAATTTGATCGCTCAAATGGCCATGCGCGCGCCGTTTTTTTAAGCGATCCTCGCGCGGCCAGCAGCAATTTAATTTTCCGCTCGTCCAAGGAAGTTTCTCCCGCCGAGCTGAAACAAAAATTCCTGGCCTCCTGCAAGGACGCCGCGCGCCAATGGTGTCTGATGATTCGCGAAATGGATAATCCTTCGATCGGAATCAGTCACGAGGACGATCTGCTCAGCGAATTGGAAGAAATGGCGGCTGGCGCATCAAACGGCGAACGCGTTCCGCTCGTCGTATTCCGCGTGAACGTCGCCGATGGCAGCGAAGAACTTTTGCGTCCGGGCCATTTGCTGGGAATGAATTTGCGTGTGCTGCGTGATGCGAACGGCTTTGGAAATGACCCCACGCTATTCTCGTATACGCAAAGCCAGAATCAGCGAACCGGCATAATGGGAACCGCGCTGGCAGCCTTCGGCACCGTGGATGATGGGATTGCCAGCACTCTCACGGCGCCTTCCATTTTATTTCCGGATGTGGAAGGCCGGGAAGCTCGCGGAGAAATGCGGCGATTGCCGCTGGTTCCGCCGCCGCCCATTAAATAATTTTCAAATAAATTTTTGCACTGGAAAAGTTCTCACTGGATATAAGGACTGATTTATTCCGAGGGTTCGCCGCCGGCCATTCCCTGCGCGAGGATAAGTCGTTCTGCTTCCATCCGAACCGCTGGCAGCTTTAGATAAAATACTCCCGCCGCGCCTATGCAGGCGATTCCACCGATTGCAACCGCCCACGGCGCTCCAATCCAGTCAGCAACGATACCGCCGAAAAGTCCGCCCAACGGCGCCATGCCCATAAACATCATCGAATAGAGCGCCATCATCCGTCCGCGCAATCGGTCCGGCACCATCGCCTGAATTAAAGTATTCGCGCAGGCCATCTGCGTCATCAAAGTGAATCCGACCGGCACCAGAATAATCATCGAAAAAATAAAAATACGCGAAAACGCAAAAATCACAAGTGATGCGCCGAATCCCGCGGCGGAAAATGCCGCGATGCGTCCCAGTCCGCGCACACCAGTCCGCGATGCGAGCGTCAGCGCGCCAACCATTGCTCCCACGCCCGTCGCGCCCATCAGAAGTCCCAGCCCCCACGCACCGCCATGAAGAATGCGATCCGCAAAAATCGGCATCAGCACCGTGTAAGGCACGCCGGCCAGACTGATGAGTCCGACCAGATACAACAAATTGCGTACCGGCGTGGTGCGTTGCGCGAATTGAAATCCCTCCGCGATATGTTCCATCATGCCGGCGTGCTTTTCATATTTGCGCGGAGCGATCTTCATCAGCAGAAGTCCGGTGATCACCGCGATGAAACTCACCGCATTCGCGAAAAAGCACCAGCCCTCACCAATGCTCGCCACTAGAATTCCCGCGATGGCCGGACCGACCACGCGCGCCCCATTGAACATCGAAGAATTCAGCGCGATGGCGTTCATTAAATCTTCGCGGCCGACCATTTCCACCAGAAATGATTGCCGCGCCGGAATGTCAAACGCGTTCACAACTCCGAGCGACGACGCCAACACAATCAGTTCCCACACTTTAATCCAGTGACCCAGCGTGAGCGTTGCGAGAATCGCGGCCAGCACCATCGAAGTAGTTTGTGTGGCGATCACCACGCGATGCCGGTTGTAACGGTCCGCCACCGTTCCACCCACAGGTGACAGCAGAAAAATTGGAATTTGCGAAGCGAACGCCACGACGCCCAGCAGCAACGAAGATCCCGTCAGGCGGTAGACCAGCCACGCCTGCGCAACGCTCTGCATCCAGGTGCCGACTAAAGAAATTAACTGGCCGCCGAAAAATAATTGGAAATTGCGATGACGCAGTGCGCGAAGTGTTACGGGCAGGCGGCCTGCGCGCGCGGGCATTCCGCCAATCGGTGGAGAAGTTTCCGCCGCTTCCAGTGCCGCTGCTTCCGCTAGCTCAGTTGAGTCTTTCTTTGCCATGGCAAACTACAAATAACATTCTAGCGTGCCAGGCAAGCGGATGCGAAATGTAAGGCGGAACGGATAACATCGCGCGGCGGACAATTTGTCTTGCGCTCGTCTTTCGCCGAAAATCGAACTGCTCCAGCTACTTTCGTTTCGTGGGCAAAATCCGCTCGATCTGTTTCAAATGATTCACATCGTGGCCCGCAGTCATGCGGACAATATGTTCAATCGTTTCCTGGCCGCGTTCGGCATGCATTCCAAATTGTTTCCACTGCTCCGGCGTCAATGATTTCAGCAACGCAAGATTCGCTTCGCGCAGCACGCGAAACTGTTCCACGGATTTTCGCGCGTCGCGCTTCTCATAATGTCCGCTGGTGACCCAGGAATCCTGATCGAATGCCGCGATCGGCGTTCCCGGCGCGCCCAGAATCAGCCGCATCCGGAATCCAATCACAATCTCCGCGTCAGCAAGATGCGCGACGATGTGGCTCACCGACCACTTGTCCGGAGCAGGCCGCTTCCGCAATTTGCCGGTAGACGCGCCTTTAATTAGCCGTGCGATCTTCTTTGCCGTAGCGGCCTGCACCGTCACAGGTTGTTTCCCTTCCACATGCCCCACAATTCGCTGCGTGTACTGCTGCACTGTCTCGCTCATGGCACTCGTCTCCCACTTTGTTGGATGGCGCACTGAATTACATCATAGTCTCTGCGTTCATTTCCAATGCTCACTCGTATCGCAATGCCACCAGCGGATCCACGCGCGTCGCCCTCCGCGCGGGAATCCAGCACGCTGCGAATGCGACGGCTAGCAGGACAAATGTAGCTACAGCAAGAGTTGCGGGATCCGAGGGCGTGATTCCGTAAAGTTGATCGCGTATTAAATCCGCCAGCCAGTGTGAAGCAATCAATCCAACTGCCGCCCCGATTAATGCCAGACGCAAACCGCGCGCCAGCACCATGCGCAGGATTCTGCCTCTCGATGCGCCCAGCGCCACTCGTATTCCAATTTCATGCGTCCGTTGCGCCACCGAATAGGAAATCACTCCGTACACGCCGATCGCCGCAATCAGAAGCGCAATTCCCCCAAAAACGGAAATCAGAATCGTCGGGAAACGGTAGTTCACCAACGAAGCCGACACCATCTCGTCCATCGTCCGCGGCGCGCTAAACGGCAAGTCCGCCGCCAAGTTGCGAAGAATGTCGCGTACCGCTGGAGTCAGTCCGCGCGGAGCCTGCGAACTGCGGACCACGAACCATGCATCGTCCGCGGTTCCGTGAGTTTGGGCGTACGGGATGTACATGATGGATTCAGCTTCTTTTTGATCGAGCGAGCCTTCAATTACATCGCCCACGATTCCAACGATTCTTCGCGGTGCCGGCTCCATACTTCCAGGTCCCATCGGTTTGCCGAACCAAACATGCTGGCCTATAGGGTCACCATCCTGCCAAATCTGGCGCGCCATCGTTTGGTTGACCAGCACCACAGGTTCGGATGCGCCGCTGTCGGCGGCCGCAATCTCGCGTCCGCGAATCAAGGGAATATGGAGGGAGCGGAAATAATCAGGGCTGACAAACCGGAAGCCGGCACCGTAACTCTTACCCGCAAATCTGCTGTCGCCCTCGACACTGAGAAGGGTGTCAGGCGCATTCTGATCGAGTGGCAGGGTACTGGTGTATGAGACATGCTCCGCGCCGGGTAGCGCGGAAAGCTTGGTGCGGAAATTATCGTAGAAGGCAATCGTCTTCTCTCTTGAGTCGAAGGCCGAGTTATTGGGCAGCGCCACATCAAACGTAAGCACGTTGTGCGAATCAAATCCCGGCTTGATGCGCAGCAATCCTGCCAGCGTTTGGAACATCAAAGCTGCTCCGACCAGCAACACCAATGACATTCCCACTTCACTTACCACCAACACCGAACTCAATCGCCCACGCTTGCGTCCGGATCCTCTGCCCGGTGTTCCTTCTTTCAGCCCCGACTGTAGATCCACGGCTGAAGCCTGCAACGCTGGAGCCACTCCGGAAAACGCTCCCGTTAGAATTCCCAGAAGCAGTGAAAAAAACAGCACTGTGCCGTCCAACCGGATCGGGCCGAAGTGCGGCAAACTTGCGGGCACAAGTGACAGAATGAAATTGAAACTCGCATAGCATACAAAAAGTCCGGCCAAGCTTCCCGCAAGACCCAGAAGCACGCTTTCCGTCAGAAGTTGCCACACAATCTGAGAACGTCCCGCGCCCAGCGCGGAGCGCACTGCAATTTCGCGTTGCCGTGACGTCGCCCGCGAAAGAAACAGATTCGCAACATTCGCGCACGCAATCAGCAAAACGAATCCTGCCGCACCCAGCAATAGCAGTGGTGCTGTGCCCGCGCGATGCACGATGTTCGCCCGCAGTGTTGTCAAATGCGCGCGTTCATTCGTCCCAATCATTTTGGGAAATAAATCGTGAAGTCCGGCGATTGGCGTCGTAAGCGCGGTCTCGGCCTGAGCGATGGTCACACCGCGGCTTAAGCGCCCGATACAGTTTATGAAATTGCTCGGATCCTGGCTGGAAGAAGGGATTTGTGTCAGTGACCAAATCTGCGCATCACGCGGGCCTGGAAGCGGTATCTCAAAACCAGGAGCCATCACGCCTTCCACGATCCGCGGTGTTCCGCCCAGAGTGATCAACTGGCCAACGATATTTGGATCGGCGGAAAATTTTCGGCGCCATAATGCGTCGCTGATCAAGACGGCACGCGGTCCGCCAACTTGTGCCTCATTCGCCTGAAATCCCCGCCCGAACGCGGGACTCGCTCCGAGTACGCGCAAAACTTCGGACGAAATAACGTAGGCCGGGATTTCTTCAGGATCACCTCGACCGGTAAGTGCGACGTTTCCCGCGTATCGCGCAAGCCCAAGCGCATCAAACAATCCACTTTTTCCCTTCCACGCCAGATAAATCGGTATGGAGATGTTAGGGCCGCCAATCTCGTTATTTGTGCGGGCTACCAGGAACATGCGGTCCGATTCCGGAAATGGCAGCGGTTTCAGGAAAATCGTATTCACTACGGAAAAAACCGCCGTGTTCGCGCCAATGCCCAGCGCCAACGTTAAAATCGCAACCGCCGCAAATCCTGGATTCCGCCGGATCACGCGTAGCCCATACCGCACGTTTTGCAGAAACCGCTCGAGTGAACTCCATGCCCACATCTCGCGCGTCACTTCTTTCACCAGCGTCGTGTTCCCAAAATCGCGCCGCGCCGCGTACCGAGCCTCTTCCGCACCAAGTCCGCGATCCATCTTTGCTTCAGCGTCCAATTCCAAATGATCGCGCAACTCGCGATCGAGATCCTTGTTCCGCTTTGCCTGTTCGTCGCTCATCTCAATTCTCCTCCGCGGGATGCATCATCCTCCCAATCGCCGTCACCAGTTGCTTCCACTTCGATTCTTCAGTCGCTAACTGTTTCTTGCCTGTAGCCGTCAGCCGGTAAAACTTAAACTCGCGATTCTTATCCTTCGCCATTTCCCAACTGGACGTAACCCAGCCTTTTCGTTCCATGCGATGAAGCGCCGGATAAAGCGAACCCGTCGGCACCTGAAATGCTTCACGCGAATTCGTGCGGATTACTGTGCTGATACCGTAGCCGTGTTGAGGCCCCCATCGCAGCGCCTGCAGAATCATGAAATCCAGCGTCCCTTGCAGCAGCTCGATGCGGTTCTTGTATCGTTCCTTCATTGCAGCTCCTTGAAGTCTTGGGCCGTTCCTATCTCAAGCAGCGTAGCGTCTCTACAGTAGACGCTCTACAGTCGAGAAATGTTACGCGACATTCGTATCTTTTGTCGACCCTTTTTCGTCCCAGCTAGCCTTCGTCCGGGAAGTGATACAGTACGAGCCGCGCAAAGCTTTCCGCGAAATATGCGGCCCTTTGCAGAATTGACGCGCCGAATCGTGTCTTCAATTCCAACATCCGCGTCCGCATCGGGTGATCCCGCCGCAAAAGGGCTCGCGCGCCGTCTTGGACTTTTCGACGCCACCATGATCGTCATGGGCGGCATCATCGGCGCAGGCATCTTCATCAATCCCTACGTCGTCGCGCAACAAGTTCACACTCCCACTTTAATTTTGGGCGCGTGGATTTTCGGCGGACTCATCGCCATGGCCGGCGCATTCGTTTACGCCGAGCTTGCCTCGCGCTTGCCCGCCGTCGGCGGCCAATATGCCTACATGCGAGAGGCTTATCATCCCGGCGTTGCGTTTCTTTACGGATGGGCGCTGTTGCTGGTAATCCAAACCGGCGGCATGGCTGCGGTGGCCATCACATTCGGAAAATATTTTGTCGAGCTTACGCACATGCCCATTTCGAGCGGCGCGCTCGCCGCTCTGGCACTGGGGATTCTCACGCTCATCAATTGTCTCGGAGTTCGCGCGGGCAGCACCGTGCAAAGTTCTCTGATGGTAATGAAAATTGTGATCATCGGAGCGCTGGTAGTCTGCGGCGCGATATTTCTCAAGCGGCCTGCAACCGAATCGCACGTGCTTCTCACTCCAATGCTCGACCGTCCATTCTCGTTTTCATTGATCGTCGCGTTCGGCGCTGCGATGGTGCCCGTCACATTCGCCTACGGTGGCTACCAGACCGCGAATTTCATCGCCGGAGAAGTCCGCGAGCCACGCAAGAATCTTCCGCGCGGATTAATGCTCGGTGTCGCTGGCGTAATAGCCCTCTACCTCAGCGTGAACTTCGTATACGTTCGCGCGCTTGGTGTCACCGGCCTTGCCAACACGACTACTCCCGCATCCGCGGTAATGCGTATGGCGCTCGGCCAGCGCGGCGCCACCTGGATCGCATTGGGCATCGCAATTTCCGCGCTGGGTTTTCTCAGTCAATCCATTCTCACTGCGCCACGCGTTTATTTTGCAATGGCCGAAGACGGCGTATTCTTCCGCGGAATCGCCTGGCTCAGTCCGCGAACGCGAGTGCCTGTTGTGGCCATCGCACTGCAAGGCATTTGGGCAATCGTCATCGCGCTTTCCGGACGCTACGATCAAATATTAAATTTCGTCAGCTCGATGGATTTAATTTTCTTCGGTCTGTCCGGACTCTGCATTTTTATTTTCAGATGGCGCGCCAGGCGCCAGCCATCATCGGTTGACGAAGACGCCGTCTATCACATCCCCGGTCATCCGTTTACTACCGCCGCTTATATTCTGTGCTGCTGGATTGTGGTTGCCGCAACTTTTTATCATTATCCGAAAGATTCGCTCATCGGACTCGGCATTGCGTTAGCAGGTTTGCCGATATATTTTCTTTGGGGCGCGCGAAATAATAGACAATCACATAAAGGATGACGCAAAAATGCCGTTCCATCACACTTACGCACATTCGCCCTATCTCATCTGGGTAAAAACTCAGCCGCACGCGAAATATAATCTCGCCACCAGCGGCGTGATGAATTTTCCTCTCGCGCAACTTCCTGTGCGTCTGGAAAATCTCGAAATCAGCGGGCAAACTCCCGGCTACGGCTACGCTCCTCTGCAAGAAAAATTGGCGGAGCACGCGAAGGTTCCGAAGGAATGCGTCGTCGCCGCCATCGGAACTTCAATGGCAAATTATCTGGCCTTCGCAGGCACGCTCGAACCCGGCGACGACGTTCTCGTCGAATATCCTGCATACGAGCCAATGTTTCTCGCCGCTCAACTAGCCGGCGCAAACGTCGTCCGCTTTCACCGCCGCTTCCAGGATGGTTTCGCAATAGATCCATCCGAAATCGAGCGCGCCATCACTCCGAAAACGCGCCTGATTGTTCTCACCAATCTCCACAATCCCACCGGCGCATTCGTCTCCACAGAAACTTTGCGCGCCATCGGAAAAATCGCCGAACGAAACGGCGCTCGCGTGATGGTCGACGAAGTCTATTTGGAAATGTTTTTCGATAATCCCGTGCCGTCCGCGTTTCATCTCGGCGAAACGTTCCTAATCACCAGCAGCCTCACAAAAGTGTATGGCCTCAGCGGTCTGCGATGCGGATGGATCCTCGCTGCTCCCGATCTCGCCGAGCGCATCTGGCACATCAATGATCTCTTCGGAAATATTCCGCCGCATTCCGCCGAGCTGATGTCCATCATCGCGCTCGATAATTTATCTTCCATCGCCCAGCGTTCTCGAAATCTCTTGAATACGAATCGCGCCCTTCTCGATCAGTTCCTGAACTCCCGCACCGATCTCGAACTCCTGCGTCCGCCCGCGGGCACAGTGATTTTTCCACGCGTCACCACGGGCAACACCGGAAAGTTCATCGAACTTCTCCGCGATAAATACGAAACCGAGGTTGTTCCGGGGCGCTTTTTTGAAATGCCGGATCACTTCCGTCTCGGCATCGGCGGCGATACCGAAATACTTCGCGCCGGCCTCGAACGCATCTCCTCCGCGCTCGACGAATTCGCCCGGAAGTAGTACAAGAACCTGTCGTTACAAAAGAAGCTGCGGTCTTTGCTGGCCGGGAGGTAGCCGACAATGTTTGCGCCCACCACTTTCACCGTCGCGCTCGTCATGACGGTCCTCAGCACAATTTGCTGGGGATCTTTCGCCAACACTTTCAAAGTCTCAAAGAATTATCGTTTCGAGCTTTATTACTGGGATTACGCTCTCGGAATTTTCCTGATTTCGCTCGTTCTCGCTTTCACGATGGGCTCAACCGGCGGCGCAGGCGAAAGTTTCCTAGCAAATTTTCACTCAGCGGCGCAAATTAATTTGTTGGAAGCCGCAATGGGCGGATTCATTTTCAATATCGCAAATGTTTTGTTGATCGCCGGAATCGAAATGGTCGGCCTCGCCGTGGCATTTCCAATTTCCATTGGCATCGCGCTCGTCGAAGGCGTCGTGCTGAGTTATCTGATTCAGCCGAAAGGCAGTTCTCTATTTTTGGCG
>DASYNR010000214.1:0-3537 GCA_036008485.1 Candidatus Acidiferrales bacterium
AAATTGTCTTCAGGTGTGCCGTGATCTTTCAAATTCGCCCCAGAATTCAGTTCAAATTGTTTCACGTGAAACAATTCGCTCAAATATCTTCATCGATCCACGCTACATCAAATTGTTCCACGTGGAACAATTGCCCCATCGCGCAGCATGTTATTGATAACCATTGCTGTAACTCCAACCGCGCGGCAAACATAGCAGGCGCCATTTCGAATTGGCACCTCAATTTTTAGAACTTTTCTGAATAATCGTGAATCTCAGAGATGATGTGTCTCCAAATATCTTTCCGCCTCAATCGCCGCCATGCAGCCCGACCCCGCCGCCGTGATCGCCTGCCGGTAAACGTGATCCTGCACATCGCCCGCGGCAAACACGCCCTCTACATTCGTGCGCGGCCCATCGTGCGTCACCAAATATCCGTTCGCGTCCATCGTCAACTGACCCACAAATGGCTTCGTGTTCGGGTCATGTCCAATCGCCACAAATAATCCTTCCGCCGGCACAACTGTTGTCACATTCGTGTCCGTATTGCGCACCTTGACGCCTTCCACGCCGCCCTTGGAAACGTCCAGCACTTCCTCAACCGTCACCGGAGTCATAATTTCAATCTTCGGATTCGCCCGAGCCCGATCCAACATAATCTTTGACGCGCGGAATTCATTTCGCCGGTGCATCAACGTAATTTTGCTGGCAAATCGGGAAAGGAACGTGGCCTCTTCCATCGCCGTATCGCCACCCCCCACAACCACAATCTCTTTTCCGCGGAAAAAATATCCATCGCAAGTGGCGCACGTCGAAACACCATGCCCAATTAATTTCCGCTCAGATTCCACGCCCAATAATCGCGCCGACGCACCCGATGCAACAATCAGCGCCGCGCACTCGTACGTTTCAGTTCCCGCCATCAACTTGAATGGACGTTTGCTCAAATCCACGCCGGTAATCGCGCCGGACTTGAACTCCGTCCCAAAATGTTGCGCCTGCTTCCGCATATTTTCGATCAGCTCCGGCCCCTGAATCCCTTCCGGAAATCCCGGAAAGTTTTCCACCAGAGTTGTGATCGAAAGCTGCCCGCCCGGCTCATATCCATCCAACACCAGCGGACTCAAATTCGCCCGCGCCGCATAAATCGCCGCCGTCAGTCCCGCGCATCCACTGCCGATAATAATTACGTTACGCATCAATCTCCCCAGTAATCCGAACCCATTAGATTCAGCAGCCGCACTCCGCGATACAACTCAAAAGCGCGCCAATTGTAACACCGCGCGAATGAAATTCCTTCCTTCGTCCATACCCCAAGAAACGTATTGCGTTCTTCGCCAGCAGGTGTAATCTCCGCACCGGAGAGACCCAGCCCATGTGCTTTTCAGCGACGGCAAACTTTGTCGGCAGCGGAGTTCTCGGCGTCATCGGCGTAGCCACGCTCACTCGCATCAAGCATCGACGCGAATTGCTTTTCGCCAGCCTGCCCACGCTTTTCGCCGTCCATCAATTCATTGAAGGATTCGTATGGCTCGGATTGGACGGCAGATATTCGCCCACAGTTACGCACGACATGGCCGCCGCCTACATGCTCTACGCGCAAGGACTTCTCCCATTTCTCTTACCTCTCAGCGTGTTTTTATTTGAGCCGGACGGCGTCGGCCGCCGCCGCATGCTCCCGTTCCTCGCGCTGGGCATCGGCACAACGCTTTATATTTTATGGGCGCTCACCGCGTATCCAACCGACGTCTACGTAAAAGGAAACAGTCTCGTCTACATGAATCAAGCCACAAATAATATGACGGTCGCGATCCTTTACGTAATCGCCACCTGCGGCTCGCTATTTTTCTCCAAGGTCCGCCCAATGGTAATTTTCGGCGTTGCAAATCTCGCTATCCTTCTTTTCGTGATGGAATACAAACGCTACGCCTTCACGTCCCTCTGGTGCGCCTACGCCGCCGTCGCCAGCATCATCATCCTCGGCTATTTTTGGAAAACGACAGGAATTCGCCCGCTCGCATACGTCCGTCCACTGCTCTCCGCGATTTTGTAGCGCGCAATTTTGTAAATCACAATTTCGTGACGTAGAATTTGAATCGCGTTAGATCCGCCGCTCGCAAACATCATCCCAGGAGAAATCCAATGGACGAGCAGGAGTTCGACGCGTTGCAGGGCTTGCGCCCGTTCCGCACTTCGGACATGAAACAGTTCGAGCGCGTCGCTGCGCTTGCGGGGATGTTATGGGGTGCTGGGCCCGACCATATCAAGCGCCAACTGCTCGCGCCGCATCCCGAAATACCCGCGGGCTTCGAGCTATCCGATTTCCATATGCTGAAACGACAATCTGAAATGATCCTGGCTACTCTCGACCGAAAGCCTCTCGGGCTTCAGTGGGGTTCTCTTCGTTTCACGATGGACACGAAAATTCAGGTCGGCCCTCAGACCTTCACGTTCCCGGAAGCCTGTTACGAAATAGTTCGCCGCGCGATCGAATTTCTGGAACGCGGCCGCAGTTCAGGATGAATCCTTCAAATCCAAAACAGAAACGGTTCGCTAGAAGGCAAAGATGGTTCGTAACAGGGCACGACGTCAGTCGTGCCACAACAATGGAGTAGAAAAGGGGTTTTAACCCCTGTCGCAGCACATCCGAAATCAACGAGGAATCTCATGAGCACCTACGTCCTGGTTCACGGAGCATGGCACGGCAGTTGGTGCTGGCAACGCGTCCGCAAAGCGCTTCAGCAACAGGGCCATGAAGTTTTCACGCCCACGCTCACCGGACTCGGCGAGCGCTCGCATCTTCTCTCCGAACAAATCAATCTCGAAACGCACATCACCGACGTCGTGAACCTAATCAAGTGGGAAGAATTGTCAGACGTAATTCTCTGCGGACATTCCTACGGCGGCGCGGTAATGAGCGGCGCAGCCGATCGTATCCCCAATAAAATCAGCGCGCTAGTCTATGTAGACGCCTTCGTCCTGGATAACGGCCAAACTCTAAACGAAACCGTCCCCGCGCCAATGCGCGACGCTCAAATCGAAGGCGCAAAATTAGTCGGCGACGGCTGGAAAATCCCACCCATCCCCGGCGAAATTTTCCAGGTCAACGCCAAAGATCTAGCCTGGATGAACAGCCAGTGCACTCCGCAACCCCTCGCCACCTTCGAGCAACCACTGAAACTGAGTGGCGCAATTTCCAAAATAAAAAACGTCACCTACATTTACGCTACCGGTTGGCCGCTAAGCCCCTTCGGCCAATTCCACGAAAAAGCAAAATCAAATAGCTGGCACACTCCAGCCATGGACTGCGGCCACGACGTGATGCTCGATTTGCCGGAAGAAGTCACGAAGGAACTTGCGGGGATTTCGACTTAACGGCAAGCGTTCGATTAATGGCGGGCCGGGGTCGAAATTTCAAGAACGGGTCTTGATCGTACCAGAAACCATGTCGAAGCTAGACCGCAATCAATTCTGCGCTCGAACAACTCTGTCGGAACTAGTCTGTGGGAGTATTCGTCGAAGACTTCTTTCCAATGAGCGGCGTTCTTGAACGGTGCG
>DASYNR010000215.1:0-4159 GCA_036008485.1 Candidatus Acidiferrales bacterium
TCCGTATGCCGGAAATAAAACCGCCGTGCACTTCGGAACAATTTACCCCATAGATAAAGTTCTAATCTTCGCGCCCCCTTCCGTTTCGATTTCCGCCTCGGGATTTCAACCGGCCGGCAGCGAGCAGGGAATGTCCGTCTATGCGCGTGACGCGATCCCTGTGGGTACATCGTTCGACGTAAGCGTCTCAGGCACCGCGCCGCCTCCGAGCAATGCTGATCCGCAGGGCCAAGCCGATCCATCCACGCAAGGCCGCGACGCAGGCGCAGCTCCTGTCGCCGCAGTCGCGCCGCGCACGGCGCCATATCAGTGGATTCTTCTCGCGGGATTCGGTTCGATATTTTTGTTAGGCGCCGCATTTCTATTCCGCAAACCAGTTCCGGCGGTCGTGCCCGTTGCAGTAGCTCCTCAATCCACGCAACCAAGCGCTGCCGCATTTCATGGCGCAGCAGTCTCACCCGCACAAACATTTTCCGGCGCCGCGGCAACTCAATCGCTCGGCGCAGTCGACCGCGAAGTCGGCGCGAGCCTCGATCAATTGAAGGACACGCTTTTCCGTCTGGAACTTCGTCATCAAGCCGGAACAATTTCCGAACAGGAATACGCCGAACAACGCGCCCGTGCAGAGAAAATAATCCGCGAACTGGTAAAAGGCTGACGCGCCGGCGTGTCCGCCTCCGCTTCCACTACCGCAGCCGAATCAGGATTAGCAATTTCATTTACAGACGTAGAAAAACGCTACGGATCTCACGTAGCGTTGCGCCGTCTCTCGCTGAAAATAGCGCCGGGAGAATTTGTAGCGCTGGTCGGCGCAAATGGTTCCGGCAAAACGACTCTTCTTCGCATGGCCGCTCTTCTTTCGCGCCCCACTTCCGGCAAAGTTGAATTTCAAAACGCAGTTCCAACTTCCGACGCGCTCACCCCCGCCGAAATTAAACTTCGCATCGGAATGGTCGGTCATTTCACCATGCTCTATGACGAGCTTTCCGCCGAGGAAAATTTGCGCTTTTTCGCAAGCCTCTACGGTCTAAATAATCCACATAAAATAGCGGCCGAATCTCTAATTCCCGCAGGACTCTCGGCTCGCGCAAAAGATCTCGTCCGCACATTTTCACGCGGCATGCGTCAACGTCTCGCCATCGCCCGCGCGCTTCTCGCAAATCCTTCGATATTATTATTCGACGAACCCGCTGCAGGCCTCGATCGCGAAGGCGCATCATGGCTCGCGCAAACTTTAAGCGCGTTACGCAAATCCGGTGCAACAGTAATTATGAGTTCGCACGGACAAAGTGAAGCGCTTACGCTCGCCACTCGCGCAATCGCAATGCGCGGAGGCACATTAATTGAAGACAGCGGTCCAAATGGAAACGCACGCGCAATCATTGAACGTGAAGCCGCTCCCATCGTCGGAATTTGGGACGGCGCGCAATGAACTCACGCGCAAAATCCGTCAGCCTGACGCGCGCAATAGCCAGTGTGTTCGCAAAAGAACTGCGCGTAGAATTTCGATCCTTCGAGCTGTTGACTTCCACAATTGTTTTTGCGCTGATCGTGGTTTTCGTTTTCAGTTTTGCGTTCAATCCGTCCGCGGCCGACTCGCGAAGATTCGGCGCAGGATTTTTGTGGATCGCGCTGCTTTTCGCTAGCTCTCTCATGCTGCAACCATCTTTCACTCGCGAACGGGCGAATGACAGTCTTGCCGCTCTGGTCCTCGCGCCAATCGATCCTTTCGCGATCATCGCCGGAAAACTCTTCGCAAACTTTTTCTTTCTGATACTCGTTGAACTCATCCTACTTCCGGCGTTTTCCGTGCTATACAATGTTCCCTTACTCGGGATCATCGGACCGCTCGCGGGCGTGATGCTGCTTGGCACATTCGGTATCGCAACCGTCGGCACAGTTTTTGCGGCCATCGCATCACAAGCGCGCATGCGCGAATTGCTTCTGCCGCTGCTGCTGTTGCCGGCGCTTGTTCCGCTGCTAATTGCATCCGTCGGTGCGACAATGGGGCTTCTGTCTGATTCGCGCGAGTTGCCATCGGCATGGGTCGCTGTGATGGTTTGCTTTGACATTATGTTTTTTACAGCCGCGTGGTTATTTGGCGGATATTTGCTGGAGGAATGATTTGGCGTCTCGCATCAGGGAAAGTATTTTCGGGCAAGCGCTCGCGTCGGTCTCGGTCTCCGTATTAATCGGCTTCGCGATCTATGGAGCGTTGATTTGGGCGCCAACCGAAAAAACGATGGGTTTCCTCCAACGCATATTTTATTTTCATGCCGCCAGCGGAGAGGTAATGATTTTGGCTTTTTGCGCTGCGTTCATCGGAAATGTTGGATACCTCATACGCAGAAAAATCGAATGGGATTGGCTGGCGATTTCCAGCGTTGAAGTCGGTCTGATCTTTAATACCATCTCGCTCGTCACCGGCCCGATATGGGCCAAACCCGCGTGGGGAATTTGGTGGGATTGGGGAGATGCGCGCCTCACGTCCACATTTGTTTTGTGGGTCCTATATATTGGTTATGTGATTTTGCGAAGGATGATCGAAAATCCCGAACGGCGCGCTGTGGTCTCATCAGTGTTTGGAGTCTTTGCTTTTCTGGATGTTCCGCTCGTTTATTTTTCGATATGGTGGTGGCGCACGCAACATCCGCCGCCGCTCATCACAAAACCCGGCGGCCTTGCGCCGGACATGCTGAAAGTATTTTTCTTCACTATGGCAGCGCTAACAGCGCTGATGGCGATTTTCATTCGGCAAAGGTACAAACTGGAAGCGGTTCGGCACACTGTTGCTGAAATGCAAATCGAAGCGGATTATCGGAATGAAGGAGGCGCGAAGTGAATCATTTTGGCAGTGTTGTTGCAGCGTATATGTTCATTTGGGGGATCTTAATGGTGTATCAATTTACAGTTTCAAAGCGCGTTTCTAATTTGCGTCAGGAAGTTGAGCGGCTGAAAGAAACACTCGAGCGCGGTAAACGAAATTAGTTGGAAGGGAATCGCGCACCGTTTTTATTTTCACCGCATCGAATTGAATTGCATAACGCTGAATACCAAATCACATGTCAAAACGCGTCGCTATCGTTTGTTTTCAACTCGGCGGACCGGATTCACCCGGCGCGGTAGAGCCGTTTCTATTTAATTTGTTTTTGGACCCAGACATTATTCCGCTTGGCCCACTGGGTGGGCTGCTGCGAAAACCAATTGCGCGATATATTTCGCGGACGCGCGCGCAACATGTCCGCGAACATTACGACGCGATTGGCGGACAATCTCCAATACGTCTTTTGACGGAACGGCAAGCGCGAAAACTGAAAACCACTCTTGCTCCTGCGATGGACGCGAAAGTCTTCGTGGCGATGCGTTATTGGAATCCGCTGACGCAGGAAGCTGTGAACGGAGTGCTCTCGGAAAATTTCGATTCACTCGTTTTACTTCCGCTTTATCCGCAATATTCCTTTGCGACGACGCTGAGCAGTTTGAAAGAATGGAAACGTTTGTATCATCCGCAACTACCGGCGCCCGAAGTTCATTTGATCGAACGGTTTTACGATCATCCGCTTTACATTGAAGCGGTTGTCGATCGAATCGAGCTGGCGCTTTCGCATTTTCCCGACCCACGCAAAGCGCACATTGTTTTCAGCGCGCACGGATTGCCGCTGAGCCTGATTGAAAAAGGCGATCCATATCAAAAACAAATTCAGGAAACAGTTCGTCTTGTGATGGAAGACGGCCGGTGGAAAAATTCACATACCCTGTGTTATCAAAGCAAAGTTGGACGGCAAAAATGGTTGCAGCCCGCGCTTGATCCCACCATAGAAAAATTGGCAAAGGCCGGCGAAAAAAATCTGCTGATTGTTCCGGTTTCATTTGTCACGGAACACATTGAGACTCTGCACGAAATAAATATTGAGGCGCGCGAATACGCAACAAAACTTGGCGTGGAACGTTTTGAAATGATGCCTGCTGTTGGAGATTCTCCCCGTTTTATTGGTGCGTTGGCGGATTTAGTTCTTCGCGCGGTTGGCGTCGAGACTGCACATTCCGCTCGAATTTAGTAGGTCTCTCGCCCGTAAGCCCTTTATTTGCATAACGATCAACCACAGATTGCTGTAAGTCCCTTATTTGCATACACATCGCAAAACAGGGGGGTGGGGGG
>DASYNR010000216.1:0-4456 GCA_036008485.1 Candidatus Acidiferrales bacterium
ATTCAATCGCCAGTTCAATCGCGTGCGGATCGAAATTCACCGTGTCGTAGAAAAACTTCTTCAAATAAACGCTCGGCGGCTGCGCGATGTTCACTCGGCAATCCGCGAACGCCTCATACCCGCGGTCCAGCCTCTCCGCAAGGTAAGGAATCGCGCCACCCAAATGTCCCAGCACCCAGTTGATATCCGGAAATTTCTCCGCCACTCCGCTGAAAACCAGTCCCGCCGCGGCCAGTGTCGTGTCTGCCAAAAATCCCACCAGCGGCATCAGCCAATAATCAAGCATCGCCTCCACGCCAACGGGATTTGTTGGGTGAATGTACAGCACCGCCTCCAATTCATTCGCCACTTCGTACAGCCGCGTAAATTGTTTGTCATACAGCGGCGTCCCATTCACATTGCTAAACAGCATCGCTCCGCGAAATCCCAACTGCGTCACGCATCGACGCAACTCGTCCACCGACGCCGCCGGATCATTCAGGGGCAGCGTCGCCAGCGCCACAAATCGTCCGCGCTTTTCCGCCACCACTTTCGCGAACGCGTCGTTCACCAATTTCGCCAGACGCACCGCTGTCGCCGGTTCCTCTACGTGCGTGCCCGGCGTCGTCAACGTGATCACCTGCGTGTCCACACCCGCCTCGCGCAAAACCTCTTCGCGATAATCAATGTCCCGATGCCCCGGCACGCACACGTTGTAATCCCCCGGATAATGCACGCACGGATTTCCAGCAGCATCTCGCGTGATCCTCACCGCGCTCGGCCCGGTCTCCAGCGCATCCAAATACGCCGGCGGATAATAATGATTATGAAAATCTATAATTGCCATTTCACTCTCCGATCCTGTCTTTCGGTCCGTATCATTAATATGAGGCCACTCTAATTTTTCAAATGCGCCAGCGCCGGCTCAATAAATCTAACTCGATCCACACTCATTTCATCAATCGTCTTCAAAATTTCCGGCCACATTTTCTCCAATTTCTGCAACTCCGCTACCGCCGTCGTAGGACGCAGCGAAATTCTCCTCCCCGTCTGCGCAGCCTCCAACAAGATATCCGGAGCCCATCCTCGATCCCAAGATTTTTCCAACATGTGCATCGCGCCGTGCAGACGCGCAATTTTCCCCGCCGCGCCATCCAACAACTTGTCGTCCTCCGCTGAGTGAGCCACAAATTTCACGTGCACATCCACAATCTGCGACACCGAAAATTCGGGCAAATTAATGATCGTCGTCTCTGTGTCGCCGTCGTATCGCCATCCCGCGCGAATACCTCGGGCCAACGGCTCCTCAGGCCCCGCATACGTAATCGCACTTCCATTCGCCATGATTGATTCCGGCGGCCAAAATCCGCTCAGCCGAAGTTGATACGACCGCGCATCCGCCATGCCCGGAAATCTTCCGCGCGCAGGCTGCAATTGAATTTGCAACGATCCATCTGGCATCCGCTGCTGAGTGAAACTCGTCTTCGCAAATTCCGTGGACTTATACCCCAACGTATCTCCCGCATCCTCGTACAAATGCCCTTCGCCTTTTGCACCGGGGAAAATTTGCAGCACCAGCGGATCCGGCCTCCGTTCCGCGGAAGTTTCTCGTGTAGTGACCGTGCTCGATGCGCCCGCAAAACTCGTCGCTCCCGGCGAAGACGCGCTGCGCTCTGTCGGAGCTGATTCGGAAAGCTGCATCGGCGCAATCGCTCCAGCTCGCGCGTAAACAGGAATCTCGTCCAGCTGAAATGTTCGCTCCATCGTCGCTGGCCCATGCAGGCGCGCCCCCGTCGGCCATTCAATCCATTCACCGGGCGGCAGCCACACCGACCGCTTCGCAAGTTGCGAAACCGCATCCATCGCCGAAGTCACCGGCGCCACAATTAAATTATCGCCAAACGAATATTCTCCATTTGTATTCGCGGTGTACGCTTCCGCCGCCTCCGGATAATCGTAGTAAAGCGGATGGCACATGGAAACGCCGCTATCAAACGCGTCGCGCGCCGCCGTATAAATGTAGGGAATCATCGCGTGGCGCAACAGCACCGCATCGCGCATAATTTCCGCGTATTCGTCGGGAAATGCCCACACTCTCCGCTCCGCGTCCGGATTTTTCGTCATGTGTGTTCGCAAAATTGGACTGAACGCGCCCCACTGCAACCATCGCGTGTAAAGTTCCGGCGTAACCGTGCCGGGCTCGTGTCCGCCAATGTCGTGGCTCCAGTATCCGTAGCCCACATTCGCCGCCGTCGCGGTAAATCCCGGCTGGAATGCCAGCGACGTCCAATCCGAAACCACGTCACCGGAAAATCCAATCTCGTAACGGTGATTTCCCAACCCGCCCCAACGGTGATAAATCAGCGGACGCTTCCCTTCGCGCTCCATGTCCGTGAAATGAACGTAGTTCAGCCACCACGTCGGCGTCAGCCCCGGCAAACTCGTCGTGTTTTCCTGCTGCCAGTCCAGCCAGAAAAAATCCACGCCTTCTTTTTCCAGCGGATGGTGAAGAATATTCATGTAATTTTCGGCAAATTTTTTATTCGCGATGTCGAACGGAACGTATTGCTTCGACGCCGGATCAATTCCCATTGCCTTCGCCATCTCGGGATATTGCTGTTCAAATGACTGCACTCCCGAAGCCGGATGCATATTCAGCGTAACTTTCAATCCCTGCGTGTGCGCCCAATTCATAAATTCCGGTGGATCGGGGAAGTAAATACTGTTCCAGCTATAGCCCGTCCATCCCAGCGTCTGCCCGGCCGAGTCTTTTTTACTTTCCCACCAGCGCACCGCAAAAGTCGGGTGCCAGTCCATGTCAATCACCAAAACATCCAACGGCACATTGTGATCGTGGAATTCGCCGACCAGCTCCTGCAACTCCTCATCCGTGTAAGCCCAGTAGCGCGACCACCAAATCCCAAATGCGAATCGCGGCGGCAGCGGAATTTGTCCAGCCACCTTAATAAAATCCGCCAGCTCCGCGCGATAGTCGTGTCCGTACGCGAATAAATAAAAATCCTGCGCCGTCGGGTCAGGACGCGCCACCGCCCACGGCCAATCACTATTATCGAACAGCGTGCGCGCCGAATCGTCCACCAGCACCCAGCCGTCTCGTGAAAGCAAACCGGGTTCAAGCGACGCCGCGCCTCTCACTCCATCCAACGTCCGCCGCGTGCCGCCGAGATTCCCCGAATCCACCACTCCCGGATGCCACGTAAACGTCGCGCCATTAAACGTAAAAATTACTTCAAGATTTTCCGCTGTAAACGCGCCGCTCTTCTGCTTGTAACGCAGCACCATCTTGCCCGTATCAATAATCAGCCAACCCTTTTGCACTGACCGCTTAAATGCCGGCACCGGCATCAGCCGGTTAATAAAAACCAGCGACGCGCGATCCTCAAATTTTGAATCGCTCGACCACTCCATCCGAATCAATCGCGAGGTCAGTACCGTAAATCGCGCCTGATCCGAAATCACCACCGCCCGCGGATCGGCCACCGGATTCGCCGAAGGATCCGTAATCGACGTAGGCGCCGCGCACGCCACGCCGCCGCACAAAAATAAAATCGCCATCGCCGCTATCGCGCGGCAGATAAAATCCAGTGCCCTGTGAATTCTCATAATTGATTGCGCGCATCATCGCGCGCGCCAAAGCAATTTACATCATCCGTCAAACTTCCGTGCACAAAAAACCGGCTGGCGCAGACCTTTCTTTTCAGGTCTGCGCGGCGGAAGCCGCCAACGACTTCGATTCCCCTCTCACTTTCCCTCGCCCATGTATCAATTCGCACATGTTCCGTAATGGAACTTATGCTACAACCTTCCCGTGCGCTCCCTCGGAGGTCTTCATCCACAAAATGATCAATCTCGCCCACGATTCTCACCGCCGCTACAACCCTCTCACTCGCGAATGGGTTCTCGTATCTCCCGGACGCACCTCCCGCCCCTGGCAAGGCCACATCGAATCACCAGCTCACGTGGAAACAATCTCTTACGACCCAGAATGCTATATGTGCCCCGGGAATGTTCGCGTCAACGGCACTCAAAATCCGAAGTACCCGGCAACATTCGTCTTCGATAACGATTTCCCATCAATGACTCCCAACACCTCCGAGGGAATGATCGAAGTTAAAGAATTACTCATCGCCCGCGGAGAGCCCGGCATTTGCCGCGTCGTCTGTTTTTCTCCGCAACATAATTCACGTGTGCCGCGAATGGATTTGCAAACACTTCGCGCCGTAATCGACGTTCTCGCCGAACAGCACGCCCAACTCGGCGCGCTTCCCTGGGTAAATTACGTTCTGCCATTTGAAAATAGCGGCCCACTGATGGGCGCCAGCAACCCGCATCCACATTGCCAAATATGGGCCAACGGAAATTTGCCGAATGAACCGTCGCGCGAACTAACTTCGCTCGGAACCTACCTGAAATCGCACGGCACTTGCATGTTGTGCGATTACGTCAAACTCGAAAT
>DASYNR010000217.1:0-5057 GCA_036008485.1 Candidatus Acidiferrales bacterium
AGATTCGAGGCAACTTACTGTGAAGACATCACATCGTATGTGCACAATTCGAGCACGCCTCAGGAGAGGTGCAACGATGCGACGTCCCGGCCCGTCAGCACTGTTCGGCATTTTTGTTTTCTGGTTGGCATTTGCTTCGGCTACGCAAGCTCAAGATCAATTCACTCGCATAGAAGTTGGCGGGCAGTTTGACGGTATCCGGCTGCTGAATGCCGCTGGCAGTCCAGAATTCAAGCCGGGATTCGGGGCGCGTTTGGATATTAATTTCACTCGGCGGCTGGCCTTTGAATCTACCGTGGATTTTTTTCCGCGGAACGCGCCACAAACTCCCGATCAAAGTGCACAGGGCGGACGAACATTGCAGGCATTGTTTGGCGTGCGCGCGAAATTTATTACGACCCGGCGGTATTCCGTCTACGGAGTTTTGCGCACCGGTCTTACCTATGAAACTAACAATGTAAACACCCTCACATTCGAGCCACCCGACGGCCTTTTTTTCTTGACGAAAAGCGGGCCGGTCACGCATTTCACGTTGGACATGGGCGGCGGCATCGAGTTTTATCCTACTCGACGCTGGATTTTCCGAGCCGAGGTCGACGTCAGCCCTTACTTTGTCGGAAATGTCCCCGTGTTAGACCCCACTATTCTGGGACCTTCCGGCGAGCCGTTGGCGATAACAATCTTTCGCGGCACAATCCTCACTCCGTGGAAAATAAGTCTCGGCGCGAGTTATCGCGTCGGCGCGCTTCGGGATTTTCCGCGCGAGGATAAAGATGATCAGCAAGATCATAACGGCCGGCTGACCAGACTCACCGTCGGAGCGCAGGCAACTTCGCTCAGCCTTTCGTTCATTGATGGCGTTGACGGCGCCACGACTGAGGCCGGAGTTGGCCCGTTCGCCTCCTATCGAATTTGGCGCTTTATCGAAGCTGATACCGCAATGTTTCTTTTTCCGCGGGAAGAACAGACGGCAGGCCCGTTCGATGGCGGCCGAATTCTTCAGGGATTCTACGGAGTCCGCGCCGGCTTTCGCACACGACACGTTGGATTTTTTGCAAAAGTGCGCCCCGGCTTTCAGAGCTATTCGAGAGTGCTCACCTCTGAGACGATCACGCTCGGCTCGAGTACGCCGGTCGTGTTCACGTTTGGCCGAGCCACAGATTTTGCGCTCGATCTCGGAGGCGTAGTCGAACTTTATCCCACAAAACATTTCGTGATTCGCCTGGACGCTGGGGACACAATGACTTATCCGGGTCCCGTTCCTCCTGAGACTCTGCTCGGGACGACGACCTTCCTGCCAGTTTTCCCACGGCAAAACACGATGCAGTTTGGCGTGGGATTTGGGTGGAGGTTCTAGCTCTCCGCGTTGAACCGTTTTGCAGATATAGTCAAATGCCACGAGATACGTGCTGACCGGATGGTTCCACGCTCCAAACATTTGGCAGCAGCGCGATCGGTTAGTTCTTGACTTCATATCCCAGAACTAGGATAATGCATGAGCAGGGCAAATAGAACGCCAGGCGAAAAGCCACTGTTTTGGCTCGGCTCCAGTAAGCGCGATCTGCTCGCGTTTCCGGAGCCGGTTAAGGGCGATATCGGAGTTGCCCTGAGCGTGGCGCAATTCGGCGCGAAACATCCGCGCGCAAAGCCATGGAAGGGCGAAGGTGCGGGCGTCTTCGAGGTGGTCGAAGACCATTTTGGCGATACGTACCGCGCAGTGTATACGGTTAAATTTTCGGCGGCCGTTTATGTTCTGCACGCCTTTCAAAAGAAATCGCCGAGCGGAATCAAGACGGCGCGGGCCGATATAGAACTAATAGCTCAACGACTTAGATTGGCTCAGCAAGACAATGAGGCGAGAAATGCGGAAAACAACAAATGATCCAAGGGTGATCGCAAGCTCCGGCAACGTGTTTGCCGATCTGCGTTTGCCTGACGCAGAAAACAAGAAAACCAAGGTCAGATTGGCGGTCGAGATTAATCAGATCATCGCCGATCTGGGCCTCACGCAGACAGATGCCGCGAAGAGGCTGAGCATAAACCAGCCGAAGATTTCCGCACTGTCGAAGTATCGATTGGAAGGATTTTCTGCTGAACGGCTGATGAACTTCCTTACACGTCTCGATCGAGATATAGAAATCGTGATCCACAAGAGGCCTCGATCTCGAAGACCCGCCAGAATCCTAGTTACCGCAGCGCCTTCAGAATTCCACGCCCCCCGCTGACGGGTGATTTAGAGAACCTGGGCACGAAAGTCATAAAGCGTGCGGGCGTGCTAGAGCGAAGCGCAGTCCGAAGTTATTTGCTTTTCTTGCTGGCGCGGGCTGCGGCTTTTAGTCTGACGAGGTGGACGGCGGAAAAGCCGCCCGAAGTGGTTTCGCAATCGTGGCCGGGTTTTGCGCCGCACATTGGGCACGGCAAGGAAATTGCGCTGACTGGCAGAACTTCTGGTATCGAAAGTGTGGCTTTCGTCACGGTTCAGTTTCGCACACATACTGCGGGATAGATACCACGCTTCGTAGTTCCACCGAACAGGCACCAGGGCAGCAGCGTAAGAGTGACGCAACGCATCCGCTGTGCTATTCTTAGGTGCTCGGTTGCACGCGTAAATCCTCTCGGAATCCTGCTTGGAGCCGTTTTTCGCGCTTGGGGCTTGATTGTTTCCGAAAATATATTTGGAATTGCGCGGTAGTGCGTTCGATTGGGAATTGTTACGGGCCGATTTAGAAAACCGGGGTAGTAACACAGGCTTCAGCCTGTGAGCATTTGAATGGTGACGGCCACAGGCTGAAGCCTGTGTTACCGGCGCGGCACGATCTTCGTAATTTAATGAAGTAACTGACAGAAAAGAGCATCTAAATTTTATGGCATCGATTCGGAATATCGCGATCATCGCTCACGTTGACCACGGAAAAACCACGCTTGTGGACGCTATGCTGCGCCAGAGCGGAATTTTTCGGGAGAATTCTGTGCTGGTGGACCGCGTGATGGACTCAAACGATTTGGAGCGCGAACGCGGAATTACCATTCTTGCCAAAAACACCGCGCTGTTTTATCACGACACGAAAATTAATATCGTGGATACGCCCGGTCACAGCGATTTCGGCGGCGAAGTGGAACGCGCGTTGAAAATGGTGGATGGCGTGTTGCTGCTGGTGGACGCGAGCGAAGGGCCGCTACCGCAAACGCGCTACGTTTTGCAAAAGGCGCTGCAGGCGAAGCTGCCTCCCATTATTGTGCTGAATAAAATTGATCGTCAGGACGCGCGTTGCGCGGAAGTGCTGGACGAAATTTATGATTTGTTTATCGATTTAGAGGCGACGGTCGAGCAACTGGATTTTCCGGTGCTGTACACCAACGCGAAAATCGGCGTGGCGCACGCGAAGATTGGCGATAGCTCGACGAATCTGCAGCCGCTGTTTGAAGCGATTGTGAAATCGATACCGGCTCCGGTGGGCGATCCGAATGGCGCGTTGCAAGCGCAGGTGATGAATCTGACGTACAGCGATTTTCTGGGACGCATCGCGATTGGGCGCGTGTTTAGCGGAACTTTGCGGCGCGGCGCGGAAGTTGGAATTTCAAAAATTGACGGCAAACTGGTGCCGATGCGCATCACGAAACTTTTTACGTTTCGTGGATTGGAACGCGACGAAGTGGAAGAAGTACCGTGCGGCGATCTGGTGGCCGTTGCGGGCGTGGAAGGAATTCAAATCGGCGAAACAATTACGGATTTGGAAAATCCCGCGCCGATGACTCCGTTAACGATTGACGAGCCGACGCTGGCGATGCTTTTCACTGTGAATAACGGGCCGCTTTCCGGACGCGAAGGGCAGTGGGTAACGTCGCGCGATTTGCGGGACCGGCTTGCAAAAGAATTGCTGACCAATGTTTCGCTGCGAATTTCGGATTCGGATTCGACAGACGTGTTTCGCGTGCTGGCGCGCGGCGAATTGCAGTTGGCAATTCTGATTGAAACGATGCGGCGGGAAGGCTACGAGTTGATGGTCGGGAAGCCGGAAATTGTTGTGAAGGAAATGGACGGCAAGAAAATGGAGCCGTTGGAACGGCTGGTGGTGGATTGTCCCGAGGCGTTTGTGGGCGTGGTGATGGAAGCGCTGGGGCGCCGGCGAGGCGAGCTGGCGAAGATGATCAATCACGGAAGCGGATGGGTGCGCATGGAATTTACCGTGCCATCGCGCGGACTGATTGGTTTGCGCGGACAATTGCTGGCGGATACGCGCGGCACGGCGCAACTTCACGCGTTGTTTGAACGTTGGACGGAATACGGCGGAGAAATGGCGACGCGGCCGACGGGTGCGCTGGTTGCGGATCGAGCTGGAGTATCGACGGCATTTGCGATTTGGAATTTGCAGGAACGCGGCGAAATGTTTATCGGGCCCGGCATCGAAGTGTATGAGGGCATGATCGTCGGCGAAAATTCGCGCGATTCCGATATGGATGTGAACGTCACGAAAGAAAAGAAGCAGACCAACATGCGCGCTTCGTCCGCGGACGAAGCGATTCGGCTGATTCCGCATCGTCAACTAAGTTTGGAGCAGACGATTGAATTTATCGCGGACGATGAGATGGTTGAAATTACGCCGAAGTCGATTCGGCTGAGGAAGAAAGTGCTGGATCATAGCAAGCGTCCGCGAAGATGGCAGCAGATTAAGGCCGCGAATGAAATGAATGATTAGTTTTTCTGCGCTGAACATAGTTTCCTGAATTGGTTGCGAACGAAATCCGCAAGTGTATTCCTGCCGCGTAAATCCGCTATAATGGCGATGAAATCGATATTGATGTCTAAGTCGAAATAGCGCCATTCCTATAATGACTATCCTTGTTCAAGCTACGTTGTTGCTCTACGTGCTGAGTTTCGCGGCGTATCTGCGGAATTTGTACGTGGAAAATAAATGGATTGGAAGATTCGCGGCGGTGTGTCTTGCCGGCGGATTAGTGCTGCATTATTACGCGCTGATGGAACGCGGACGAATGCTGCACGGAGTTCCTTACGAAGATTTGTGGGGATCGCTTTCTTTTTTTGGATGGATGGTGGG
>DASYNR010000218.1:0-12403 GCA_036008485.1 Candidatus Acidiferrales bacterium
TGATCGCCACTCTCGACGCCACAAAAATTTCCGGTACTGTAATTTTAATTCCGCTCGTGAACATTCCATCGTTCGAGCAAAAAGTTCCACACGTAAATCCCATCGACAATAAAAGTATGAATCGTTTTTATCCCGGCAAAATGGACGGCACGCAAACCGATCGCGTCTCTTTTCTGATGACGCAGCAAGTCGTCGACAAATCCGATTACCTAATTGACCTCCACGGCGGCGATCTGGACGAGGACTTGCGCCCCTACAGCTACTACACCATTTCTGGGAATGAAAAGGTAGACCGCATCACGCGTGACCTCACGCTTGCTTTCGGGCTCGATCACATCATCATCCAAACCGATTTTCCGCGTGATCCGGCCGCTTCGCGCTACCTCAGCAACACGGCGCTAACTCGCGGCAAGCCCGCCGCCATCGCCGAAGCTGGTCACGCGGGCACCGTGGAACCACAAGACGTCGACGCTCTCGTGTACGGCAGCGAAAATATTATGCGCTATTTGAAAATGTTGCCCGGCGCCGCGCCCTTCGTTCAAAATCCCGTTTGGATCGAAAAAGTCGTTACTGTCTCCGGAGATCAAAGCGGAATTTTTTATCCCGAGGTAAAACGCGGAACCTACGTCGCCGCCGGAATGAAAATCGGCTACGTCACCGATTACATCGGCACTGTCGTGCAGGAAGCGCGCGCACCTGTCGCCGGCGTCGTACTTTATATCTGCGCCGTTCCTACCATGACGAAAGGCGCCGCTATCGCCAACATCGGCGTGGTCGCCGCGACAGCGCCATGATCCTACCGTTCTAGCGTGCTGGACCAAAGAACAAAACGCATTGTATCGTGGCTGGTCGTCGCCGCAGGCAGTCTCGGTGTAGCGCTCAGCTACTTCGCCATCTGGATTATTGCCGCATATTTCGTCGCTGGCATTGCTTGGTTCGCAAGCTTCGCGCTTTTTGTGAGCGGACCAATATCAGCTGTGGGCGCTTTGCTAGCCCGACGCAAACCACGACAGAAGGCTGCTTTTGTGATTGGCCTCACGGGGTTTATGCTTTGGATCGTTCTTTGGATACTTCTATTTACCGTCGGCGGCCTTGGCTTTGATCCGCACGACTAGCGAATTGTATCGGCGCTTCGTGATAAACTTCGCGTCGCCAACAATTATGCGCAAACTAATTCTAATCGCCGCAATACTCAGCATCTGCGTCCCAGCGTTCGCCGCCGATGAATACACTCTATACGAATTGCTGCCGCCGGAAACGCACCAGTTCGCGATCACTTACGACGTCACTGTCACGCGCGAAGGCGCCAAATATTTCTTCAATCCCATTCGCCCTGGCTCGACGGCTACCAAAGAACGAGTGATCGAACGCGCCTCCGGCAAAGATCTAAAATTTGAAACGGTATCCGGCAAGGACGCGAAACTGACCGGCGAAGTATCTCCCAACGCCAAAGATGACGATCTTTTTCTGAAAGTCACTTTGCCCGGCCCCGTTCCACACGGCGGACAAACTCGTATTCGCATTTTCAAAACTTACACCGACGCGCCTTCCTACGATATTAAGAATGGCCTGCTCGTTTTCGATCGCCCGCTGGGCATCAAGCGCAACACTGTCGTTCTTCCGGCGGGATGGGAATTAATTGCCAGCGCCTCGCCCGCAATCGTCAATATAGATTCTGACGGCCGCACGCATCTCAGCTTCCTGAACGATCGCGATGACCAACTGCCTGTGAAGATCACCGCGCGGAGGTTGCTATGAATTTCCGCCGCGTTCTGATATCGACGTCACTTGCAGCGGTTCTCGTACTAGGCGTAGCCGCGCAATCTCAATTCCATCGCGCCGAACAAGATCTGGAAATCACATACTGGTTGCAAGATCCCAGCACTCACCAATTTAAAATCTCGCATGATTTCACTCTGTCCCGCGTTGGACAAAAATACGCGCACAGTTTCGTCCGCGCAGGCAGCGCGGTAAATCCAGATTCAAAAATGTTTAACGCGGACACAGGAAAAGAACTGAAGACCTACACAGTAACCGGAAAAGAAGTGAACGATCTGAAATATTATCCGAATCCCACCGCGCCGGACTCAGTCGTCGTGCAGGGCGATCTCGACCATCCAATCGCTGAAGGCGAATCGGTCCGCATCCGAGTAGAAGAAACTTACACGGACGCCGTTGGCTACACAATGGACAAAGACGAATTAGTTTGGAAGCGCACTCTAGGCCGCCCGCTAAATCTCGTCACACTACCCGCAGGCTGGATGCTCACATCGCTAAACGTGCCGGCAATAATTTCGCTCGACGATCAAGGCCGCGTGTTAATGCGCTTCACCAATATTCGCAACGGCGATATCGACGTCACTATCCGCGCGAAGCGCCGCCCAAATCCGGCGAAACCACCCGGCGCCTTCGAGAAATAATACATCGAAAAAAAGAAAGGCCTCTGGAGAGAGGCCTTTCAGTAATTCCGAGAGTTATTTCGTAAGAGTTATTCTTAATTGCCCTCTTTGTGTTCTACCTTAGCCTGTGTCGATTCCGGTCTCTGCGTCATCGATACAACAATATATTCTTTTTCTTTTCCGTTCGCCTCCGGCACTCGCAGGATCATTTTATCCTTTGAGATCCGGAATTCCGCCGTTTCGCCGATTGGCAAAAGCTCCGGGTGCTTATCATCCTTGGGACGGATGCGATAAATCGTTCGCTCTCCCTGCAAGACGTATTCCTGGCACAACACCTGTTGCGTCACTTTGTGTTCGCCGTCGGTTCCCAGAATTTCTCCGGCAACCGTCTTGCTTCCCTTCTCGGCCGTCCCGCACGGCGCGGACTCCATTTGCAACAGCGTGCCCTTCATATAGGAATACTGTTCCTTTGACTGCGCGCTCACCGCCGCCACTGAAATCATCGCGCCCACCAAAAACATTTTGTTCTTCATCGCACCCCTCCCATTTTGTTTTCTTGGGGACACCCGCGTTCGTGCCCAAATTTGTTGCAAGGGACGGTCCAACGGTTAAGTCCTTACTCATAAGTGACTTACAGCGCGACCGACGCGAGGCAACTCCCAACATTGAGTCAAAACGTAACGGACAGAGGAAAAAATATCTAGTACAAAAGTACTGTGAGGAGCGCGCCAAACATGATTCTAGATCCCGAAACAACCTAGGAGAGGGCTCTCACACGAATCCCAGATTCTTCGTAGTAAAATTCGCCAAATTCGGAAACACTCCGGCCAGATCCGCCGTTGGCACTCCAAACCACGACGCAAGCGTCGCCCCGTACTGATCCAGCGCCGTCGTCGGAATCCATCGCCCGTTGCTTCCCACATCGTTGGGCCCGCCAAGCGTGAACACCGGCAACGTTCCGTAAATATCGCCACCCTTCACCGCGCCGCCGACCATCATCTGAATTCCGCCCCACGCATGGTCCGTGCCTCCATCCGTCGCCGGCTGGAATGTGCGGCTGAAGTCCGACATCGTGAACGTCGTAACCTGCTGATCGATTCCCAATTCCTTCGTCGCCAAATAAAACGCGTTCAGCGCCGGACTCAATTGCGAAAACAAGAGCTGCTGCGTCGCAATCTGATTGCTGTGCGTATCGAATCCACCCAGCGAGCAGAAAAATATTTGCCGCTTCAATCCTAACGCCGACCGTACCTGCAAAATTTTTGCCACCTGCAAAAGTTGCGCACCGATGCTTGTCGTCGTTGGAAATTGTGTAGACAGCGTTCCGCCGCCAGCCAGTGCCGCCGAAAGTATTGCGCTATCCGCCAGCGAGTTCGACGTGATCGAGCTTGCCGACTGAATCAGCGACGCTCCCGTATCCAGCGTCAATAATTGCTGCAGCGCCTGCAGTCGCGCCGTCGAAGGCGCCGTATTATCAAACCCCATCAGTCCCGGCGTCGTCCCGGGAATAATTGCGTAGGGCTGCGTCTGCTGCCCAGTGCAAAAAATCGCGCTCCCTGCGACCGACGTAATCGGCGGATATGCGGTATTTCCATTGATCAATGGCTGCACCACATCCGCGACGCGTCCCGCCCATCCAGTTGTGGGAAATCCATCCAACTCAGACGTCTGCCATTGCGCCTGCTGATCTGCGTGCGAAAATAAATTCGCCGGAATCGTCAGACTCTTTGCCATGTACTGCGCGCGTGTCAGCGGTTCCACCAGCGGCCCAACGTTTGCCATAAACGCCAAATTCCCGGAATTGTAGAGCGCCTGTATCTCCGGCAAATTCGGATGCAATCCGAATAACGTCGATCCGTTCTGTGCCGTTTTCGCAGTAATCGGCAGCAGTGACGCCTGCGTCAACGCCAATCCTCCGCCGCCGCGAATCGTGTTGTAGTTCGCGTATCCAGTCGTATCATTCGGCACCAGCATATTGTTCGCGTCGTTTCCGCCGAATAAAAATATGCACACCAACGCCTGGAATGGAGACGTGCCCTGCGCCAGCGCATTGATCAATCCAAAACTGCGGAAGCTCGTTGCCACTCCCAGCGCCGCCGCTGCGCAGCAACCCTGCCGGATAAAATCTCGTCGCGTGTGTCGTCCCATAGCGCCTCCGTACTTCCGTCAATCTCAAAAGCTGAATTCTCTCTCACGCAAATTTGCTCAACGCTCCACCTGATATTGCGACGACGACGCAATTAAATAAATCGCTGTCTCCGCCTGCAATAAATTCTGATTCGTACCCGCCGGCACCGCATTCACCGCCGTCAATATCGCCGCCTTCGACGCTGCCGACAAAGTTCCGTGCAGTAACAACGCGTTCAGCGCATCGATCATCGCCGAGGGATTGCTCGCCATATTCGCCCACGTTGTAAAACTCACCGTGGTTCCCGGCCCCAACGTGTTGAACGCAAATGAATTCACGAAATTGATTCTCACCAGCGCCGTCGCCGTAGTTTGTATATCGAATTCCGGTCCCAGCATCGTCGTGCCCGGAATAATGTAGTTCGGCGGGAAGAAATTGAATACGCTTCCCGACCGCATCGGCGACTCACCCATGTTCGTCGCGTAATTTACAGGCTGAAGTCCATCGGTTGTTGCTCCGAATGCGCGCAAAAGATTTGTGATGTACAAGATCGGTTCGCGCAAATGGCCATCCGTCGCTACCGTCGTGGTCGGATCGTCGCCACGCCGCGCTTCCGGATCCAACAAAATTGCCGCGATCACCGCCTGCATATCCCCACGCGTTCCAGATCCAATTCCCTGGAACGTACCTGTCTGAAATACGTTAGCCACGCGGCTGATATACGCAGCGCTTGGATTGCTCGTCACCAAATGCTGAATTAGCAGCGCCGAAACAAATGGCGGCATGTTCGGATGGTTGAAAATATTGTCCAACGCGCCGGCCAGATCCTGCGTTCCGGTTTGGCCCGCTGCCAGCACTGTACCTTCCAGCAGCGTTTTCCCCGCTAAATCATGGTTGCTTTCAAACAACACCATCGGCCCGAGAAAATATTGCGGATTGTGGATCACCAGCGTTCCGCCCGGCATCGTGGGATACGTCCAGCCGGTATACGCATTTGCAAACGCCGTCACCTGCGCCTGAGAATATGTCGGAATCGGATTTCCATTCCCATCCAGTTGCAGTGATCCGTCTGAATTAATCAAATTCAGGCCCAGCGTGAAGAGCTGCATCAGCTCGCGCGAATAATTCTCATTCGCGTGAGTTCCGTTCGTCGTGTTCGGCTTGTCGTTATCGACCATGTTCAAATACAAGCCCATCGCAGGACTCAGCGTCACGTCCTGCATAATCGTTCGATAGTTCGTGAACGCGTCCGCCGAAAGCGTCCGCAAATATGGCGCCATTCCCTGCGGCGGCACCGTCACATTCGACGTCACAAATATCTGGCTCAGCGCAAACGCCACGCGCTGTCTCAATTGATCTGGATTCGACATCGCATTCGTAAAGAAAATCTGCGCTGTCGGCGTAATTGAAGTTACTCCCACCGCTGGATCCGGATAAGTCGACTGCGTCGCCGTAAATTGACTCGTCAAAAATGGAATGAATCCGCTCGCTTGCACTTGCGTAATCAGCGCGGGCGTTGGGCCGAATGTGGATTGCTCCAGAAATCTCACCGCTGCCGCGGCACTTACAACCGTGGCAAGCGTTACCTGCACCGGCGCCGACGTCGTGGATCCCGCCGAGCCAGGATTCGGATTGCTTACCGTCACCGTCACTGTTCCCACTTGCCCAGCCGTCGCTGTCCCCGTCGCCGTCAATTGTGTTGACGAAACAAATGTTGTCGTCAGCGCCAAGCCGCCAAACATCACCTGCGCCCCGCTCACAAATTCACTTCCAGTCACTGTCAGCGTAAATGTTCCTACTGGAATCGATGCAGGACTCGCTCCTGAAACAATCGGCACAGGATTCATCAATGTGATCGGACTGCTGCCGGACGAAGACGCGCTCGCAGCGCTAACCGCTTCAACAGAAACCGAATTTGGAGTCGGCACAACGGCAGGAGCAGAATAATTTCCCGAACCATCGATCGTTCCTATCGTGGAGTTTCCGCCGGTGACATTGTTCACTTCCCATGTCACCGCGGTGTTCGTCGTTCCCGTCACCGTCGCCGTGAACGCCTGTGAACTTCCCGCGCGAACGTTCGCCGAATTTGGCGACACAACCACGCTGATCACCGGTGGCGGCGTCGTTCCCATTCCCGCCCCACCGCATCCACACACCAATATCACTGCGGCCAACGCGGCCGCTAATGCCCACGGCATTTTGCGATTCATAACGGCAACCCCCATCTGTTACACATACAACCCGCGCGTCAAATAATAGTTCCGCGCTCCCAAGAAAATTTTCGCCAAAATTTTCGGCCTCCGTTTCATTCGCTTCATCTATATCTACACTCCACCGCACGTGCCTATGTAGCTCACACGACATTCCATCCGACCAACCCACCCGTTTGCATTCCAGCACTCACACTTTCAATTTCTATTGTGCCCATGCGCGCTCGCAAACCAGAATAGAGGGTAGCTGGACCCATCTTGGATAGGCCATCTGTAAACAGGAGTTTGAGCTGCGCCGATGAGCAATTTGCCGAAGTCGAATAGTAGTTACTCGTCTAAGACCGGAAGCGATGTCGCGGATCGCCGCACTTCTGAGCGTTTTCCGTTTTCCGCTGTCACCGAACTTATCGACATTGGTTCCGCGACGCGCATCACTGCTCGCGTCTCTGACATCAGCCTCACCGGCTGCTACCTGGACGTAATAAACGTTTTTTCTCCCGGCACAAAAATTCAAATCAATATTCGCCACGGCAGTCTTCAGTTTGAAGCTACGGGCGCCGTCGTTTATTCCCTGCCCGGGATGGGTATGGGCATCACCTTCAATCCTGTTGGCCCTGACATGGGATCCGTTCTCAAACGTTGGATCGCTCAGGTCAGAGGCGATATCGCGCCCATCGAAGCCGCCCCCGAAGTGATTCGCGAAATTCAGAATTATCCGAAGGTCGAACGCCATGTGATTGGCCGCTTGATCGGCCTGATGATGCAAAAAAATATGCTCACCGCGTACGAAGGCACTGAACTTCTAAAAGAATTGCTTCTCAACGCTAAAGAATGAGGCTCCGGTGAAAAAGAAGAAATTGGGCGAGGTTCTTCGCGAGCGCGGCCACATTTCGGCCGGCGACCTCTCCAAGATTGTCGCGGATCAACAGGGAAAAGTGATTCGACTCGGCGAACTCATGCTCGAGCGTGCCCTCGTCACCAAAGAAGAACTCGCCTCCGCTCTCGAAGCTGTCACCGCGGTTCCCTACGTGAATTGCGCTGAAGTCACTCCCGATGCTGAAGTTTTGCATCTCATTCCGCGCCACCTTGCCGTTCGCGGATGCGTCTTCCCCATCCGCAGAGACGGCAAGAAACTTGTCGTCGCCATGGCCGAGCCGCAAAACATCGGCCTTTCCGACGAACTAAAATTCACCAGTGGTGCGACTATCTCCCCGCGCCTTGGTTTCCGCGCGGAAATTTTCACAGCCATCGAAAAATTTTATGGCGGCAAAGTTTCCGCCGCCGAAGGCCTCAGTTCCGAACCGAACGCAGCTTCGGGCTCAGCCTCGGCCGCTGCCGAACCCGAATCCGCCGGGCCGGCTATGGAATTTGTTTCCACCAGCGCGCGCCAAGCGAACAAGGACGCCATTCAGGAAGCCCAAGCCGAACTCGTTCGCCGTCACACTCCGGCCGTGCGCCTCACTTCAGAAGTCATTATGGCCGCTAGCGCCAAGCACGCCAGTGATATTCACATCGAGCCGCAAGTTGACGGCGTAATCGTCCGCATTCGTGTTGACGGTGTTCTCCGCGATCTTCAGAAGGTTCCCGCCGCTCTTCAAAATTCTTTTATTTCGCGCATCAAGATTCTTGCCGATATGGATATCGCCGAGCGCCGCAATCCGCAGGACGGCCGCTTCCTTGTAAAAATGGGCTTGCAACAAATTGACATGCGTGTTTCTTCCCTGCCCACGCAATACGGCGAAAAAATTGTCATGCGGCTTTTGAATCCCGGCGAAACCGTTCGCGGATTTGCCGAACTGGGTCTGCCTCCCGCGGTCGAATCAACTCTGCTTACCGCTCTCGCGCAACCGCAGGGCATGATGCTCGTCACCGGTCCGACGGGTTCCGGCAAAAGCACCACGCTCTACGCCGCGCTGAATCATCTTCGCAAGCCCGAAGTCAATATTGTCACCGTAGAAGATCCCGTCGAATATGTTTTGCCGGGCGTCAATCAAGTTCACGTCAATGTAAAAGCTGGACTCACCTTCGCGTCTTGTCTGCGCTCCATTTTGCGGCAGGATCCGAACGTCATCATGGTCGGCGAAATTCGCGACAAAGAAACGGCTGAAATCGCCATGAAGGCCGCGCAAACCGGCCACTTGGTTCTCTCCACTCTTCACACTAATGATTCCGTCGCCGCCGTCACTCGCTTGCTCGATCTCGGCATTCCGCCATTCATGATTTCTTCTTCAATCACCGCCATCATGGCGCAGCGCCTCGTTCGGCGACTGTGCACGTGCAAAGGCACCGACGAACCGACCGTCGCCAACCTTGAACGCATGGAACAACTCGGCCAGCTCGAACCGGTATCCTCTATTTTTGTTCCAAAGGGCTGCGACCTCTGCGAACTCACCGGCTATCGCGGACGCGTCGGCATCTATGAAATTCTCTCGTTCGACGAAACGATTCGCGATGCCGTTCGCACCGGCGTACGCAATGAAGACATCCGAAATCACATGCGCGATATCGGCATGAAATTAATGCAGGAAGATGCGCTGGATAAAATTCTTACCGGCATGACCAGCATTGAAGAAATTTCCCGCGTCGTTCCGGTTCACACCGGCGGCTTCCCAGAATGTGCACAGTGCGGCCGCAGAATCTCCCCCACTTTTCAGTTCTGTCCTCACTGCGGAGTAAAGCGTCAAAGCTCGGCTACGTCGCAATCCCATCCCCCTGCGCGCGGGCGCTCAAACAAAGCGGCCCTGGAAGGAACTCTTAAATCGTGACCTCTCTCGCGAAAACCGCGTCTGCCGTTCCAACAAGAAAGTGGCCCCGTTACTCGAATTTGAAAGATCTCTCGCTCACCTACGAAGGACGCAGCGACGTGTTTCCCATTCGTCCGCCGGACATCAGCCCCACGGGAATGTTCATCAACACCGCCGCCGATTTTCCCGAAGGCGCAATCTTAAAAGTCAGTTTCCGTCTCGCAAAATCAAATCATCCAATTAACGTCCGCTGCGAAGTTCGCTACTGCTTACCCGGTGTAGGCGTTGGCGTCGAATTTGTCGACATGTCCACGGAAGATCAAAAGGCCATCGCGAAAGAAACTCACTCGCCCGGACTAACTTTCAAACTCCAGAACAATACGCCAAATAAAAAGCGGGCCTCATCAGCAAAAAAGAAATCAACCACGACAAAAAAGAAGAGCAGCGCCCGCAAAAAGCCAACTCCGCGCCGCAAAAAACGCTAACTCAATTTCTTCACCGCAATCATCAACGGGACGCCACAACCGGCGTCCCGTTTTTTCGTAGGGGCCACCTTCAGGTGGGCCGCGCCTTTGCTTTTCTCTTCCGTCTTTCCTGCTCCGTCGTTTCTCAGCGCCTCGGCGTCTGTGCGTTGTGTGCGTTGAGGCACTTCGTTTTTGACTTTCTCCCTGACTCCTTGCCTCCCTGTTTCCCTGCCTCCATTTCTGTACAATACAATTCATGCCCAAACCCAAACACCCCCAAACCAAACTCCTCCTCCACAACAATTCCGAAATCCAAGTCGATCACGACATCCAGGAACTAATCCAAATCCTAAACACCCCCGGCCTGACCACGATAAATTCGTGCCAAAACGATCGCGGCACCAGCTACATCCAATTTCGCGGCAAAAAATCCAAGCCGTTCATGCACTCGCTCCTTACGCAATGGCTAAATGAAAAGCGCCACAAACCCCAGCACCCCATCTCCTTCGCCAATCCCAAAAATCCCAAACATCCAAACAGCTTCCAAATCCGCTGGAATCCCGCGGATTACAATTCCCTGGTGCGATATGCGCGAATCGCCGTTGAACATCTTCTATAGGCGCACTGCTCTCTCTGGCGAATTGAGAATTGACAATCAATGGATCCGGACTGAAGCTGTGCCTTGCATTGATAAGGAGCGCGCATGACCGAGCTTCGCCATGCTCTGCGAATTTTCCGTCGTTCTCCTGGTTTTACGGCTGTAGCTATAATTTCACTCGCCCTCGGGATCGGTGCGAACGTGGCAATTTTCGGCCTTTTAAATGCGCTCGCGTTGCGTACACTGGCCGCGCCGCAGCCCTATCAGCTAGTCGCGCTCTCAACAATCGATAAGTCAGGCGCGCGCAGAGGTTTTTCCTACACCGACTTTGAACAAATTCGTGCGCACCAGCGATCGTTGTCCAGTTTGTTCGTGTGGGAAGATCAGGCACTCCGCACCCTCGAAGTTGACGGTGTTTTGATTCCCAGCGACGTGTTACTTGCAAGCGATGGTTTCGCCGAAACTTTCCGTATGAGGCCCGTGATCGGTCGTGATCTGATCGCGGGTGACAGCGATGTTGCTGTACTGGGATATCAGTTGTGGCAGCGATACTTTAACGGAAGCGTCGCAGCATTGGGGAAAACAATTCGCGTCCAAGGAAAGCCTTGCACCATCGAAATGCCATTCGAATACTCTTTCAAGCTTTTCCCATCACCTATTTGGTACCAAGTACTATAGTTTTCTTGACATTCACAGCCCGACCGCGCTACCCTGAACCGCAGACTTGGACGATCCGTTCGCATCCGTTATCTCCAACCGGACTTATCCCGCCTGCCGGCCCCGAAAAAATCGATCATCATCAGAGGAGCGTGCAACAGTATCAAAACAAACGACTTGCATCACGATCAAGCTAAGTCCTTTGTTTTGATACTGATGCTAAAAAGGCCTCCTCTAACCCCTTTGTTTTCACACTGATGCTCATAACAGGGGGGAGGGGGGGGTAGGGTAACCAGATAATAACGACACGTCGACAGGTTCTGACTTTGATCGTGTAGCGCCACCCTTGAGGGTGGCAGACCTGGCTTCCGAATCAAAACGTGTAGCCCCGCCGCGGCGGGAACCCGGGTCTTGGGCCAACACGCATAACTTCGCTTGAATTGGAGGTTTACAACTCTCAACTCTAAACTATTAACTCTCGACTAAATCTACAACGACACCCCTCGCTTCCAGGGAATGAAATCTTCCTGCGAGCCGAGTTCAGCTTTCGTGTGAATTTTTCCGCCGGCCACGTCGATCACGAAATCGAGAATGGTCTCGCCCATTTGCTCGATCGTGGAATCGCCGGAAATAATTGGCCCGGTGTTCACGTCAATGATGTCGGACATTTTTTGCAGTAGCGCGGAATTCGTGGAAAGTTTCACGACCGGCGCGACGGGATTTCCGGTGGGCGTGCCGAGTCCGGTGGTGAAGAGCACGACGTTTGCGCCGGCCCCGACTTGCGCGGTGACGCATTCCACATCATTGCCCGGAGTGCATTGAAGATTCAGGCCCGGCTCGCTGGAATATTCGGGATAGTCGAGAACGGCGGTGACAGGAGACGTGCCGCCTTTTTTCGCGGCGCCGGCGGACTTCATCGCATCCGTGATCAGGCCATCGCGAATATTTCCCGGCGAAGGATTCATTTCAAATCCCGAGCGAACGGCTTTGGCGCGCGCGGCGTAGTCATGCATCAGTTTCACAAAGCGATTGGAAACATTTTCATTCACACAACGATTGATTAGTTCCTGTTCCACGCCGCATAGTTCGGGAAATTCGGAAAGAATTCCGCGTCCGCCAAGCGCGGCGAGGATATCGGCAACATGTCCGATCGCAGGATTCGCGGAGATGCCGGAAAATCCGTCGGAGCCGCCGCACTTCAGG
>DASYNR010000219.1:0-4209 GCA_036008485.1 Candidatus Acidiferrales bacterium
ACGTCCTGAAGTACAATTTTAAGTACGATCCATCGTGGAGCCTCCGCCCAGGCTATGGTAGTGCTCCCGCTCAGCCACCGGTTGAGACTACCCCACCGCGTGCGCGGGATTTGGGAAACGGCTGGGAATTAGACTTCGGCAACTGGGTGATCAGGCGAAAGGACACTCCTCCAGCGATCGGGGCTCCGCCGATTTACATTCCTCCCCCGTGTTTTATCGACGGCGGTGGAAATCTCACAATTGATCCATTACCGGGCTGGTACTCGCAACCCCCTCAAGCGCCTGCCACTGGATGGAACGGGACTATTACTCCGTGGACGAACAACGGATATTTCCCGCTCCCGCCGGGTTTTATTCAACCATCGACTCCGAATCCGTCAGCTCCCGGTCTTCCGGTGATTGATGCTGAATCTCTCCAACGCTTGCCGCATACCGTCTTCCAACCGCAACAACTATTTCTTCGCCCGCAAAACTATTACGATGACCGCTCGCAATACTTCTGGATGTTCGATCTCTTCGGCGTTCCGTATTACTGTTCGTACGATTTTCCGAATACTCTGCGAAGCTTCCCAGAGATCAGGCACGCGCTCGCCGTCCAAGAAGCCATGCGGCGCAGACATGACGCCGTGCCTGTTCCCGAACGTGTTGACGCCAGCATTCAGCTAGCTTCCTTTCGCGGCGCTTCTCCGTTTTCAGATCCGTCGCGCTCCGCCGACAGACCGCAGGATGTCGCATCGGGCGGCCAAACCGCGAACCCTAATCTCACTTATTCCATTGTCTCCAACGGAAAATCAACGGGCGAAGCATTTCAACTTCAATTGCTGGACACAACCGGTAAAGTGAAGTCCGTCGGCATGCGTTCGGGCGCGGTACTTGAGGCGATCGCTCCGGGTTCGAGCCAGCCGCTCGCAACAACCGCAGACGGCGGCAAGCTCGTCACACAGCCGCTGAATGGATTCTGTCTCGAGTTCGGCAAGCACCCTCCAGCCGAAGGCACGCAATACCGCATCGCCGGCGACGCTGCGCAGCAGAAATTCCGGCCGATACGATTCGTTGCGCGCGCCGGGCAGCAAATGGAACAGAAAAAAGCGTTTCATCCGGACAGTAATCCAAAAGCTTATTCAGAAGCGATTTTGCAATACGCGCTGTGGAGCAAGCTGGAAGGTTGGAGCGAGGCGCAATTCACTCAGCACTTTGTCGAACGCACCAAGGAAAATGCTGACGCGCTCCATGTGAAGTGGACAAGCGACATGGAAAAAGCCTTGCGCGGCGCAGCGCCTGGCCGCTGGAAAGATATTTCTGAAATGCTTCAGGAAGCTCAAGAGCTTGAAAAGAATTCGGGCCAAGGGCGCGGTGGAAGAAGAGGCGGAGGACGTGGGCGCGGCGGAAGGCGCGGCGCTGCAGGTTCGGACCAGTAGATTCAACTCGCGAATCGGCGAGTGCGTTTCTCAAAATTCTCTTTGGAGGAAGAAATGAAAAGGATCGCAATAGCAGTTCTGATTGTCACTTTCACGATCTTGTTCGCAAGCGCCGCAACAATCCAGGCGCAAAGCGGCGGTAGTATCACCGTGAATAAAAACGGTTCGCCGGCCAGCGGCGTTTCCGTTGTGTTCGATTTATCAAATATGGGAAAGGCCGGCGGAACTTCTACGGGCACAACAGGCACAACGAGCACCACGGATTCCGGCGGAAATGTCGGCAACGTTCTGGATCTTTCCAACATGGGCAAAGCGCATTATGACGTCTACGAAAAAGAGTGCGTGAATGGACAAACAGTTGTCGTGATTGTGCCCGCAGGACAAACTCCGAAAGATGACGGCTGCAAGAAACGCCGAATCGGCGGATTTATCTGGTGGAACGACGGCCACGATCACGTCACGATTGACACTGGAACTAACACTGTCACGAATTCCCACACGACGACAGGCACGATGACCGGCACAAAGATTTCAACTTTTAATCCGATTGAACTCAGCGGCGGTTTCAATTTCTATCACGAAACAAACGAGCCGTTTTACGGAGGTTACGGTTCCGGCGTTTATTATCCCAAGTCGTGGTTAGGAGTTGTCGGCGATTTCAATTTCGATCACCACTCCGAAACCGACTTTAGCAGCAACATGATTTGGTACATGGGCGGCGTGCGAATCGCGGACCAGACTCACAAATTCACTCCCTACGGACAGTTCCTCCTTGGAGGCGAACACAGCTCGTTTAGTTCAGGAAGCACGTCGGGATCGGCAAATGCGTTCGGCATGAAGCTTGGCGCCGGACTTGATTGGAACGCGACTCCCAAATTTGGCGTGCGTCTCGGACAATTTACTTGGGACATTTCCCATTTCGGCGGCGCATTTCAGAATAATTTCGATTATTCCGCGGGCGTCGTATTTCATTTCGGCGGCAAATAGCGGTCGTAGCGGGAACCTTCAGGTGAGTGCTGGAGTAAATCAGCGGCCCACCTGAAGGTGGCCCCTACGAATTCTTCTAACCGTCCGCTCCCGCGCAGGCGACCATCAATTTTTTCATTTGCGTGCGGTGATCCAGCAAGTGCAGTCGCTGTAGCAGCGCATATTCTTTCCAAAGTAATTCTGCGAACCAAAGTTGAGCGACGAGCTCGTCGTTCGGCAGTTTCGTCGTGGCCACCATCAACGTGAGAACTGTGGGTGGAGCTGATCCGCTATTAGAAACTTTTGCGGCGCCGGATTTTTCTTCTTCGCGCGCCGCGGATTCCATAATCGCGATCATCTCCATATTCGCGTCATGGAGCCCGGTCATCAGAGTTGACCACGGCGCCCATTCACTCGCTCCGGATTTCAATGCTTCGTAGACGGGCGGGCCGGGCGGACGCCTTCCGGCCAGAAGATGCCGCAATTCTTCCGCGCCACGAATTTGGGTTTGCGAAATGTGATCCACCACATCGGCCATGTGCCATTTTCCGGCAAATGGTTTGCGGCGGATGTCGCGCTCATTCGCCGAGGCGACAACTTTTTCAAGTTCAGCGGCGGCTGCGCGAGTTCGCTCGCAAATTTCAAATGCGCTCAGCGTCTGCCCGCGCGTGTGGACATAGTCCATCATTTTCAGAGACTCGGCAGTGAGCGGCTGGCCGTCCACGGCAATTAAGGAAGCATTATTCGCCATCAAATTTATCTCCTGGCTGATGACTTCCCTGCTTCAGACGCTCGTCCGCTTCCATTCGTTACTGAGTTTCAGTCTGCAAAAGCTAATTGCAATGCCAGGGTCATGTGCTCGGCCGTCCGCGCCTTGCATTTGGATATATATCCATGATATATACTGTGAGGAGGATCCATTCGACCCATGCCCTCGAAAAACATAGCCAAACTCTTCCGAAATGGACGCAGCCAGGCAGTCCGTTTACCCCGCGAATTCCGTTTCGATGGCACTCAAGTACGCGTCCGCCGCGTTCCCGGCGGGGTTCTACTCGAACCGCTCCAGTTCGACACAAAGGCATGGTTTGCAGAACTCGACCGGTTCAAGACCGAACCATTCATGCCGGAGGGACGCAAGCAACCCGCCACCCCTCGCCGCAAAATTTTCAAATGACTTATCTGCTCGACACAAACGCCTGCATCGCTCTAATCAAAGATGACCCGCCCGGGGTTCGCCGCCGTTTCGATCAGGCCGTCGCGGCTCATGCGGAAATTCTCGTGCCGACGGTCGTCGCCTTTGAGTTGTGGTATGGAGTTGCGAAAAGCGTGCGGCGGGAAGCAAACGCCCGCCGCATTCAAAACTTCTTCGCCGCCCCAATACAACTGCTATCCTTCGACGAGGAAGATGCGAAATCATCCGGCGCCATTCGCGCCGAAATGGAATCGCGCGGTAAATCGTTAGGCCCATATGATTTGCTCATCGCAGGTCAGGCGCTGCGCCACGATCTCATTTTAGTGACGGCTAATGCGCGCGAGTTCCGGCGAATAAAAACACTTCGCTGGGAAGATTGGGCCACGCCGTAACCAGTTCGAAACGCATCCTTCATCCATTGCGCTTTCCAGCCTTCCCAACGTCTCTCCAACATCCGATTCGTCGCCGCCCCGCCGCACAGTGGTATCATGCGTCCGCCAATTCACCATGCGAACATTCAAGCGCTTCGTTCTCGCAGCCCTGGTACTGACGATTGCGCTGATTGCCGCCGTTCTTCTCGTTCCCCTGTACCACGAAACTCCGCCGATCGAATCTCCAAACGTCGTGAACGAC
>DASYNR010000220.1:0-4652 GCA_036008485.1 Candidatus Acidiferrales bacterium
AAGAAAATTCATCAAACTCCGGTAGGCTTCAAATACATCGGTGAACTAATTGAAAAAGATAAAATCGCGCTCGGCGGCGAAGAAAGCGCCGGGCTTTCCATCCGCGGCCACGTTCCTGAAAAAGACGGCATCCTCGCCTGCTTGCTCGTCTGCGAAATGATGGCCGCGCGCGGAACTTCTCTTGGCGCGCAGATCAAAGATATGTTCAAGCGCGTTGGCGCGGAGTTCTGGCCCGTCCGAGCAAATCTTCATTTGTCGGCCGATCTACAAGCGCTAGTAATGAAGCGTCTGAAAAATAATTATTCAACATTTCTCGGCCGTCATGTGAAAAGTTTGGATCGCACCGACGGCCTGAAACTAGAATTCGATGATGCAAGCTGGGTTCTGTTGCGCTTATCCGGCACGGAGCCGCTGCTTCGCGTCTACGCCGAAACAGCTTCGCCCGGAGACTCAGCCAAGATAATCGAAGATGCAACGAAATGGATCAACGATAGAACTGCGAAATAAAATCAGGGGACATGAAAATATGAACGCACGCGAACAAAGCCCGTCATTCTTCCGCCGTAACCTGCGCACAATTTTAGGGCTCGCAATACTTGCGCTGACAATCCACGACATTTTCGGCCCGCACGGATTTCTGGCCATGCGCCGCACACAGCTGGAAATAAATAAATTCAGCGCGGAAATGCAAAAGCTTGATAGAGAAAATCAGGAACTCGCCGACCAGGTGACCTCACTGAAGACCGATCCGCGCATCATCGAACAAATCGCGCGCGAAGATATGGGTCTCGCGAAACCCGGCGAACTTATTTTCAAAATTTCCGGTGGCCCGGACGACGTCGGCAAGCCGGGACCAAATAAAGATCACTAGACGGGCTCTTCGCAGCGCTGCAACTTCGTCGGTTCCGCGCTACTGGCCATCATGCCGCGTTTGGAATTAATCTTCTCGGCAATCCACGCGCGAATTTCTTTGCCTCTGCCCTTCGTCCCATTCCGAATTGTTGCCAGCAGCACCATCGAAACGAAAATCACCGCGAATCCAAATGTCGCCTGTCCAATCGTGTAATTGTGGCCCTTCATGATCGAAAGCCCGCCGTAAACCAGTTCGACGTGCACCCAATAAACCAGCAGCGAACATTTTCCCATCTCGATCATGGGACTGAATCCGCGCTGCCCTGCTCCCCATCGGCACCACGCATACGCAATTCCCAAAATCACCGCGACAAGCCCGACGCGTATCAGAAAAAAATTCGGGCTCGTGTGCCAGAAGTCGTAATTCACATAGAGCGTCGTCGGCAAACTATCTAGCCACCATGCGAACGCGCCGATCGCAGCGCCGCCGACCGTGATCATCGCTGCAGTTTGCGCAACATGCACACGCGCCCATTTGCCCAGCAAGATAAATCCGGCAACAAGTCCGGCAAACGCCAGCGCGCTCCACGGAAATATCGGAAATAGCCACGCCTGCGGCCTATCAAACACATGCACGCCATTAATGTACGTCTCTAAGAACCACGGCAGGAATCGCGGACGCCACGTCGTCCAAACCATCGGCGAAATCAGAGAGATCGTCATCCCCACCGCCGCCGCCAAAATAATATTCCAAATTCGCAGCGTGCCGGACTTCGCACTCGACCCAAACGAAATTCCGGCAATCCAACAGACCACTCCCATCAACATCATCGAAACGCCAATCGTATTCAAAATGTCTACGCGAAATAAATCCGTCCACGGCCCCTTCGTGCCGCCCAGCAACCATTCCTGCAAACGAAATAGCAATCCCAGCCCAAGAATTTCCGCGCCGCGCAAAATAGTTGTGCGCGCAATCGCTCCCGCCGACGCACCACGCTCGCGCATCCTGTCCGTAATCAACGCAAAAGAAATTCCCGCTAAAAATAAAAACAGCGGCGCGGGCAAAGTTCCACCGAGTTGCGACCACCAGAAAAATCGCGAATGCCGCGCAGACTCGTTCAGCCACGCGTCGTAGCAATGCGTTTGGAACATCACCAGACACGCGAAACCGCGCATCCAGTCGATGTAAGCCAGCCGCGATTGTTTACCGTCCGCCATTTTTCTCCGTCACTCGCAAATTGCTTCCCACAAAATTTGCGCTAGACTATCGCGCTATGCCCGCTCCGCGCCAGTTGCGATTCTCCGCCGCGTGCGTTTTACTATTGGCCGCCGCGTGCGCCGCAATTTTTTATGCCACATGGCTCGGCTACGGCGGACGCGCGCTAACCTGCGCCATCGTCGCGCTGGCAATTCTTTTCGCCGGAGAATTATTTCCCGCTGCGCAAGATATCACACAGAAAATTCAGCGCATTTTGCCTACGCCGGCCGCATGGCTTCTGGCCGTTCCGCTTTTCGTAGCCTACGCCATCTATGCCGCCGGCACGGGAAGTTCCTCCGCGCTGCACTGGGCAATCGTCTCTGCCTACATTTTATTTCCGCTCGCTCTCCTTTCGCTGCGCGCTGGTGAAGCACCCGGCTGGAGCGATTATCTCGCGCTAGTTGCGATCGCACTTCCCGTGAAACTTCGCTGGCTCGCGCAGCTCTGGCCCTATCCTGACGGCCGTTTGAAATACGCGCTCACAGTTTTGTTGGCAATGAATGTCGCTATCGCCGGATTTATTTTCATTCGTCGTCTTGACGGTACGGGATATTCGCTAAGCTGGTCCGCAAATCAAGGCCTCATCATCCTCGCGGCCATCGCCGTAATCGCCGCCGTGGATATTCCCGGCGGCGTCGGCCTAAAATTTCTTCACTGGGCGCCCGGACACGTCCCGCTTAAATCACTTCCAGCCAGCATATTCGGAATTTTCTTCTTCACCGCGTGGCCCGAGGAATTTGTATTTCGTGGACTGTTGCAGAACATGCTCTCGCGCACAATCAAAAATGAAAACGCCGGCCTCGTTGCCGCCTCAATTATTTTTGGCCTGTCTCACATCGCCAACGGATATTTCCCGAACTGGCGTTACGCCCTTCTCGCCACTTTTGCCGGCCTGTGCTACGGATTCACCTGGCGCAAGACTGGAAATATTTTCGCGTCCGCGCTAGTCCACACAACTGTGGACGTAATCTGGCACATGCTGTTCGTCTGATCCAATAATCGCCGGCCTCAGTTAACGCCATCCACCTGCGGAATCCGAAATACTTCCACAGTGCCGTCAGTCTGGTTTCCCAACCCACCGGATAGCACTGCCACGAAGTTAGCGTCCGGTGAAATTGCGATGCTTCCGATCGGGCGCTCGTTCTGTGCAAGCACCGATCTGTGAAAAATGGCATGGCCGTTGCGCGAGTCGTACACACCGATTTCGTCTGGCGCCGTCGCCATCGAAGCCGGGATCGCAAATTGCGATTGATATGCCAGAAGAAAATCGTCTGTCTGAGCCATGAACGCGTGCCCGCCTCGGGAGCTTCGTGTCGCGAGAGAGAACTGCTTCGGATTGAGCTCGGTCTGGAATAGTTGTGCTCCTCCGCGATCGACTCCAATTACTCGATTGCCGCGAGTCATCAGCAGAACATCGTTATTCGCAAAGTTTACAGATAGCAACGAGAGAATCGGATCTTTTGCGCCGGTAAATAGCGTCCGCCACGGATGATCAACGGAAGCGAATGACGCCTTATTGTCTGAAGAAACTGCCACGCCATCATCGGATGCCGCGACAAACCACATCGGCGAGGGAAGCGAAGTTGACCATGAAGAGATCGGCGCAAATGTGTCTGCGTCAAACAGCTTTACTGTCATCTCGTTGCTGCGAGCAGACGCAATGCAAAAAGTTCTTCCATCCCAGGACAAGACGACCCGATCAATATTGCTTGAAAGAAAGCCAGGTTCAGCAAATTTCAATCTCTGTAGCGCTACAAATTCCTGCGAGTAGAGCGTAATTTCGCCGAAGGTTTCTACAATAAACTTCCCGTTGTGCGTCGGCATGATGTGGAAGTACATCATCGGGCTCTCCCAGTCATGGGTTGCGCGAACCTGGCCAGACTTTGCATCGAGAAATGTCATTCGATACTTGTACGGGCCCGAAACACCTGGCGCGCCGGTCTTAAGAGCTGAGGTCGACATGTCAGTCGTTAGAAGCGTAACGGCCAGCGTCGAATCGTCGATGTAGTCGATCTGAAGGCAATAAATGCAGAGTCGAAATGCAATTGAAACGTGTGCGAGTTGCTTAATCGGGACTCGCCATAACGGCGGTTCGTCCTTGTCTTTCGCAGTGCGTGCGCGAATTGAAGCCGGGGATACGACCAGCGCGAGTACGACGATGAACGCCACGATGCCATAGCCAACCCATCGTATTCCCCGCATAGATTCCTCTGCGACTAAGACTCGGCTGCGCGCAAATACGTTGTTTCAAACTCGATCGTTCTTACCGTACCACTCCGCTCATCGGACTCGACGCCGCCGCATAAAGTTTCTTCGGCATCCGTCCCGCCAAAAACGCTTTCCGTCCCGCTGAAACTCCCGCCCGCATCGCCTCAGCCATCATCACCGCATCCGACGCTTCCGCAATCGCGGTATTCATCAGCACACCGTCCGCGCCCAACTCCATCGCCACCGCTGCATCCGACGCTGTTCCCACTCCCGCATCCAATATCAGCGGCACGCTCGTAATCCGTTCGCGCAAAATTCGCAAATTCGCCGCGTT
>DASYNR010000221.1:0-16814 GCA_036008485.1 Candidatus Acidiferrales bacterium
CCGGGACGATTGCTTTTCGCCGCGCGAGTTCTCATAAACTTCAGCAAGTCCTAGCCTCCAATGCGTCGCTATCGTAAGCCAAACGCGCTCAATCAACAATACCTATCGCGAATCGACCAGATGTTTCGCTCACCCGAAAACCAAATTCAGTGAGGCCAGCGCAGCCATCACCGCCGTCTCCGTGCGCAAAATATTGCTTCCAAGCGACGCCTCTTCAAATCCGCCAGTTTCCGCCATCTCGAATTCTTCGTCCGTCCACCCGCCTTCGGGGCCAACTGCCAAAGTCCCGGCAAGCGTCGATTCGCGCGAATGCGTCCCGAGAATCTCGCGCAATGATCGAGCATCGCCGTGCTCCGATAAAATTATGCGCATGCCAGTTTCTTTCAATGAATGTTCACTCGGTGGCCGCGCAAATCTTTCTGAAACACTTTCCACTTGATGCAGCACCGGCGGACGAAGCCGTCGCGCCTGCTGCGAAGATTCCATCAATATTCTGTGCCAGCGTTCCGCGCGTTTCGGCGCCGCAAGAATAAGTCCCTTGTCGGTGCGAGCCGCGCTAAGCGGCACAATTTCATCCACACCCAACTCGGTTGCTTTCTCCAGAGCCCACTCGAAGCGATCAAATTTCACAACGCTAAGCAGCAACGTGATCGACAGGCGCGGCGGAGCGATATCCGTAACATTTTCCGTCAGCTCGAACTCGATTTCATCGCGGTCAATGCGATTCACACGACCCAAGCGCACGGTTTCGCCGTCACTTAGTTCGTATGACTGCCCCATCTCGGCGCGCAACACATTTCCCAGATGATGCGCGGACTCGGCGCGCAGCACTGCCTTATCACCATCAAATTGTTTGACAAAAAACCGGCGTCTCACAGGCGGATGGCACTTTGAATTGCTGTGAAGTTGGCGGGCATTGAATTTCTATCCGAAAATATCTCTTACTTTTCCAAAGAACGAAGAATTTCGCTCGATCGGCTTATTTTCCGCCGCCATCGTCTGCGCGAGTTCCATGATCAGGCGCCGCTGCTCCTTGGAAAGTTTCCCGGGCGTAACCACGCGCACCAAATAACAAAGATCGCCTCGCCCGCCTCCGTGTGGATCGGGCAGCCCTTTTCCCTTCATACGAAAACGCGTGTTCGTCTGCGTGCCTTCGGGAATTCGCAATCTTTCTTCACCGACAAGTCCGGGCACGCCAATATCAGCGCCGAGCGACGCCTGCGCATAAGTAATCGGAATCGTTGCGAATAAATCCGAACCTTCGCGGTCGAAAAAAGGATGCTCCTTCACCGTCAGCACGACGTACAAATCGCCTGGAGGCGCGCCGGGAGTTCCGGCCTCACCTTCGCCGACGATACGGAGACGCGAGTCGGTTCCAACGCCCGCCGGAATTGCTACTTCGATCGTGCGGTGTTTTTGCACGCGTCCTTGCCCACGGCACGTAGGACATCGTTCGCGAATAATTTGTCCGCCGCCGCGGCATGCCGAGCATGTCCGCGTGACGCTGAAAAATCCCTGTTGATAGACGACCTGCCCGCGCCCGCGGCATTGCTCGCAAGTTGTTACTCCGGTGCCGGCCTTCGCGCCCGAACCATCGCAAGAATCACAGAACTCAAGGCGTGGAATTTTTATTTTGGTGCGCAGGCCGTGCGCAGCTTCTTCAAACGTCAACGTCATGTCGTAACGAAGATCCTGTCCGCGCTGAGCGCGCGATTGCCCGCCGCGTCCGCCGCCGAACAAATCCTCAAATCCAAACATCCCGCCGAAAATATCCTGAAAGCCCTCGAAAATTGACGCGTCAAATCCGCCAGCCCCAACTCCGGCAACGCCCGCGTGGCCAAAGCGATCGTAGGCGGCGCGCTTCTGTTCGTCGGAAAGCACGCTATACGCTTCCGTGCTTTCGCGAAATTTCTCTTCCGCCACTTCTTTATTTTCAGGATTGCGATCCGGGTGCCACTTCAACGCGGCTTTGCGATACGCCGATTTAATCTCGTCGTACGAAGCTTCACGCTCGACGACCAACACTTCATAGTAATCACGTTTGCGGGTTTGCGGCATGGGGCCGGTCAGTTGTTCCTTTTATAAGATGCCGCTTCGGGAGCCGCGGCTACACGAACCGTTGCGGGACGAAGCACGCGTCCGTGAAAAATATAGCCCGGCTGTAGCACATCAATCACTGTGCCGTCCGCGTGTTCGTTAGTTTCCACGCGCTCAATGGCCTGATGAACATGCGGATCAAAAGCTTTTCCTTGAGCGTCGATGCGTTCCAGTCCCTGTTTTGCCAGGGATTCCCAAAGTTGTTTGTAAATTAACTCAACGCCCTTGCGATATTCCACATACGCCGGTTCCTCGTGCGCAGCGAGCGCGCGTTCAAATGTGTCCAGCACCGGCAGCAAATGCTGAATCGCAACTCCAGTGGCGCGGCGCGATTCTTCGTGACGTTCTCGCTCTACGCGCTTGCGGAAATTTTCAAAATCCGCCTGGCGGTGTATCAGAGTTTTGCGCAGATCATCTTTTTCCGCTTCGAGTTTTGCGATGCGCTCATCGACTGCGTTCAGCGCTTCGGGGACATTAGAGTCCGCCGATTGCGCTTTCACTGTCTGATCGTTTTCCTGCGCGGCTTCGCTCGGTTCATCCGGCGCAGGCGCGTTACCAAACGGATTCTTCAACGACACTGTTCTTAACTCCTATCCAATGTTTCACTATACAAGCGCGCAACGTACGCAACGGCCGTGATCGCGCGCTCATATTGCATCCGCGTCGGCCCAAGAACACCGAGCGATCCCTGCACTTGGTCGTGCGCCGTGTAAGGCGCGCTGATCAGCGCAAGATTGCTGCCATCCGTCGCAATTTCTCCCAGGCCGATTTGCACCAGCACCGGCTCGGGCGAATCGATGCAATTATTCAGGAGCGCCACGAGCTTGTGTTTTTCTTCGATGGCAAAAAGCAATTCCTGAAATTGTCCCTGACCAGAGAATTCCGGCGTCGCCGCCATCTGCGCCGCGCCTTCCACGTGCACTTGCCGCGTAGTCGTATCCGCCAGCAATTCCGCATCGCACAATGTAAGCGCCGTGGCTGTCAGAGTGTCGTAACGCTCGCGCTCCTTGGCCAAATTCGCCAACAAATCTTCGCGAATCGCGGCGAGTGTCCATCCGGAATAATGTCGATTCAAATGATCGCTGGTGCGATCCAACTCTTCCTGCGTGAAGTGCCTCTGCATTTGCAAAACTTTGTCGCGCGTTGCGCCACCGGGACCAATCACAATTGCGAGCACCCGCAAATCCGGCAGCAGCACAAATCGCAAATGCTCGACCACAGCTTTCCCAATCGGCGGAGCAACCACAATTCCCAGCCCGCGGGAAATTCGCGCCAGCACTCGTCCGGCGCGCTCTGCAATTTCCTCAGGCCCGCGCGCAGCAGCCATTTCGTTGCGAATCCATTGCTCATCTTCCGAAGTCAGCCGTGCTTGCGACGCCACCATCTGTGCGAAGATTCTGTACGCCGCTGCGGTTGGAACTCTGCCGGCGGAAGTGTGCGGCTGCGAAAGATAACCGGCCTCTTCCAGGTCAACCATTACGTTGCGGATTGTCGCAGGACTTAACTGTTCCGCAAGACGCTTTGAAATCGCGCGAGAAGATATCGGCTCGCCGGTTTCAATGTAGGCGCGCACCACATCGGCCAGAATCTCGCGATTGCGGCGCTCCTGCGTATCAGTGTCTCGCATCATCATCGGGAAGAAATCCTAACAATTTCATTGTATGCAGGACGCGAAGCGGACGCAACCGTGCCAGCCGCGCCTGTTGCGCGAAATGCGAATGATTTGCTCGGGGTGGAATCCTGCTAAATCTCGTCCATCTTTTCCGTGTCAATTTGCGCGCGCTGCAAGCGGTCGGAATAATCAATGTACAGAGTTTTCCACTCCGAATAAAAATCCAGCGCCGCCGTTGCTGCTTCGCGGTGCCCGTTCCCTGTCTGCTTGGTGCCGCCGAAGGGCAAATGTGTTTCCGCGCCAATTGTGGGAGCGTTCACGTAAACAATTCCTGTCACGATATCTCGCATCGCGCGAAATGCTTTATTTACGTCACGCGTATAAACGGACGCCGAGAGTCCATATTTCACGCCATTCGCAATTTCCAGCGCCTGATCGAAATTATCAATCGGAATCACCGCCACTACCGGCCCGAATATTTCTTCCTGACTGATACGCATCTTCGCGTCGCAATCCGAAAAAATTGTTGGCTCGTGGAAATATCCCTTGCCGAAATCGCCATCCTTCAAACGATTCCCGCCTGTCGCAAGCTTTGCTCCTTCGCCTTTGCCAATCTCCACATACTCAGAAACTTTATTCAGCGCAGCTTCGTTGATCAGTGGACCCATTTCCGTCGACGCGTCCAGACCATTGCCAATTCGTAGCGCCTTCGCACGTTTCGCAAAGCGCTCCACAAATTCGCTGTAAACCTTTTTGTGCACTGCAAATCGACTCGCCGCCGTGCAGCGCTGACCGGTGGTGCCAAACGATCCCCACACCGCGCCTTCCACTGCCAAATCCAAATTCGCATCTTCCAGCACGATGATGATATTTTTTCCGCCCATTTCGAGCGTGCACTTCTTAAATGTTGGCGCGCATGCTTCGCTCACCAGCCGCCCAACTTCAGTCGAGCCGGTAAAGCTAACCAAATTCACGCCCGGATGATTCACCAGTGGCGCCCCAGCCGAAGGCCCGTCCCCCATCACAATGTTCACGACGCCGCGCGGCAGACCAGCTTCCGTCAGCGCCTGCACATAATTGAATGTAGAAAGGGGCGTGTCTTCGGCCGGCTTAATCACGACCGTATTTCCGCACACAAGCGCCGGCGCAATTTTCCACGAAGGAATCGCCATGGGAAAATTCCACGGCGTCACCATTCCCGCGACGCCAATCGACGATCGCACGCTCATCGCGAATTTATTCGGCAACTCAGAAGGCGTCGTCTGCCCAAATAGACGGCGTCCCTCCCCCGCCATGTAGTACGTCATGTCGATCGCTTCTTGCACGTCGCCACGTGTTTCCGTCAGAATCTTCCCCATTTCGCGCGTCATATCGCGCGCCAAATCATCCTTGCGCCGCACCAGTAATTCCGCGGTGCGAAATAAAATTTCCGCTCGGCGCGGCGCAGGCACCAATCGCCAGCTCTTGTACGCTTCCGTCGCCGCATTCACCGCCAAATCCACGTCTTCATTTGTCGACGACGAAAACATTCCGACCAGGTCAGAACTGTTCGCCGGGTTCCGATTCTCGAATGCTTTATGATTGCGGGATTCTTGCCACTCCCCGTTGATGAAATTCTTATAAACCTTCGGCGTAACTACGCTTGTCATCGAGCCTCCAGATATGCGGGGTCAAACGGCTTGAAATTATTTCGGTGCAATCCGTTAATGCGGACAATCAAACTTAGCAGAGGGTTCGCGGAGCGTCAACGAGCGGCCAGACGTCCAAGCGCTACCGTTGAATCGAAGGAGTTGTAGATGATGGAGCCGTACCGGCCGGCTTCGCAGGGCGCGGCGCGCCTCGGCCAGCCGTATCGGATCCCAAACCAAGTTTTTGCAATGAAAGCGCGTCTAGTTTTCCGCTCGGATTCAATCCATTCACTTGCTGAAAATGCTTCATCGCTGCGACACTATCGTCATCCCACTTGCCACTCAGCTCACCTTTATACGAATCAGACGCCGCCAGCGCCATTTGAATTTCCTTGATGCGATCCGGCGTTGGCGCCATCTGCATTCTCGATTTCGCAGTCCGCGTCGTCGTCCCAGGCTTTTTCTTCGCGGTCGTCGAAGACGAACTGGACTTTACCGGCGCAACAGGTTTCTTCGCCTGTGAAGAAGAAGCGCTCGTCGATTTTACCGGCGACTTCGCTTTCGCAGTAGTAGGTGTCGACGTACTGGCAGTGGCTTGCGCAAATGCCGCCGGCGCCATCGCACAAATACACAAGCCGCTAGCGAACAACAGTTCGCCAGCGGCTCGTAGAATTATTGTTTGTCGTCTAACCAATGCGCCTCGTTGAAATTACGGTTTCACGTGCAACGCCCTTCCGAAATTTAATTTGCCGGAGGAACGATGCCCGCCAGCCGGCGTGACATCACCGTGTCGCCCATCTCGAGCACCCGGAAAACTACTTCCTGGCCCGGCCTCAGCGACGAAATAATTTTCTGGTAATCGGCAACATTGCTGACCGGCTGACCGTTCACAGAAAGAATTACATTGCCGTGACGGAACCCGAGGTCTTCGCCAAAACTTGCCGGAGTCGGATCCCGCTTTACAATCACTCCGCGGTCCGCGTCGATGCCGATTTCCTTCGCCTCTTCCGGTGTCAGATTCGCAACGTGCAGGCCAAACGCATCCTTCACAGGAGCAGTCGGCGCCACCTCGTCGTTCTTCGCTTCTTCCGGAGAAATTTTCGACCGGTCTCCGACTGTAACCGAAGTCGTGTGCGCTACCTTGTCTCGGACGTAAGTGACCTCAACTTTATTTCCCACCGGCGTCCGCGAAACTGGGTCCACAAGGTCATTGCCAATGTGCACGGGCTTTCCATTTATCTTCGTGATTACGTCTTCGGCTTTCAGTCCCGCCTTCGCCGCCGGCCCGTCCTTGTCAACCGAACCAATCATGATTCCGTATTCGGCGCCAAGGCTGTGCAGCGCGATTGGATTCGTGCTTTCGTCTTCGCGGAACGTAATACCAATCGCTCCGCGGGTCACATGTCCGTGTGTAACAAGCTGATTGTAAACATCGATCGCGACATTCGACGGCAGAGCAAATCCCACTCCTTCATTTCCCATGCTGCGCGAACCCGTCATGATCGCCGTGTTAATTCCAATTACCTGGCCGGCCATATCCACGAGCGGGCCGCCCGAATTTCCCGGATTAATCGCCGCGTCGGTCTGCAAGAATCGCTGAAATTGAGTGCTGCTCGTTTGAAGCTGGCTGCGATCGCGATCCTTCGCACTCACAATTCCAGCAGTCACCGTCGCGTTCAAACCAAATGGGCTGCCAATCGCGAGAACCCAGTCACCCACTTGCACGCCATCAGAGTTACCCAGCTTGGCATACGGCAACGCACGGGGCGCTTCAATCTTAATCACGGCGAGGTCTGTCTCCACGTCCACGCCAACCACTTTCGCCTCGTACTTCGTCGTGTCGCCTTCCAATTGAACCTGAACTCGCGTCGCCTGATCCACAACGTGATTGTTCGTCAGGATGAATCCCTTTGAGTCCACAATAATTCCGGAGCCGAGGCTCTTTTCAGCGCGATCCTGATCGCCCTGATCCGGATTGCCATCAAAAAATTTGTTGAAGAAATCGTCCATTGACGGATCGTCGCCCTGCGGACTGCCGCCCCTTGGGCGCACCTGGCTACCGGGCCCCTGAGGCGTTATCGGAGTGCGGCGCAATTGAACGCGCGGCGGCGCCTGCATCAGCTGTGTGCTGGAAATATTCACTACGGCGGGACCAACTTTGGTGACAATTCCCGAAAATGTATTGGACATTACTACTGGATCGGGCACCGCAAGCGTCTTCACGTTTTCATACGTAGCGTGGCTCGCGCCAGCGCGATCGGAAATTACGCTTCCGATTAGTATTCCCACTCCCAACGTCGCTGCAACCAAAAGCGCCGCCACACCTCTTCGAGTTCTTGACCAGTTAACGATCCCTCGAAATTGCATTCCCATTTCTGACTCCTCCTGATTGTGTCCGAGTCCAGCCCGGATTATACACCCCTCTAAGCACCCACAGCATTAGACGGTTAAGAAGATTTTACGTGAGCATTAACTGGAGGGGCGCGGCGCGCACGTGCTGGCTTTCGCACGCTCCTCTTCCACCTACTAGGATGTAAAAACGCCCCAATACGTTGCGTCAAAGTTTTTGTCTGCTAGAATTGAAATGGAGCTTCGCGAATATGCCATTGCGCACCATGTATCAAAAGATTTGGGACTCGCACGTCGTCAACGAGCCTACCGGACAGCCCGGCCTTCTCTACATTGATCGTCACCTGATTCACGAGGGCACTTGCCCCCAGGCCTTCGCCGGACTGAAAGCCAGCGGACGCAAAGTTCGCCGCCCGGATTTGACCTTCGCCGTTATGGATCATTCCGTTCCAACTATAACCAAAGATCGCTTTCTTCCCATTGTCGATCCCGATGCCGCCGCTCAATTTGACGCCCTCACCGAAAATTGCCGCGAAACCGGTGTCCGCCTGTTTGACATGCACAGCGCCAATCAAGGAATCGTCCACATCATTGGTCCCGAACTCGGCATTACCCAGCCGGGCCTTACCATCGTTTGCGGCGATAGCCACACTTCCACTCACGGCGCATTCGGCGCCCTAGCATTCGGCATCGGCACCAGCGAAATTGAACACGTCCTCGCTACGCAGTGCCTTTCGCAATTTCGCTCGAAGACTTCCCACGTTGTCGTCAGCGGAAAACTTCATCCCGGCGTCACTGCGAAAGACATCATTCTCGCCATCATCGGAAAAGTTGGCATCGCCGGCGGCAATGGACATGTTTTTGAATACGGCGGCGCCGCGATTCGCGCTCTTTCGATGGAAGGCCGCATGACGATTTGCAATATGTCCATCGAAGGCGGCGCTCGCGCAGGAATGGTTGCGCCAGACGAAACAACTTTCGCCTATCTCGAAGGCAAGCCCTTCGTTCCGCGCGGGAAAGAATTTCAGGAAATTGTGGCGCGATGGAAAATGTTGCCGACCGACGAGGGCGCGCAGTATGACGAAGTCATCGAACTCGATGGCGACGCGCTCGCGCCGCAAGTCACCTGGGGCACAAATCCCGGAATGGTTTCGGCGGTCACTGGAAGCATTCCCTCCCCTGAATCATATTCCGATCCCGATCAGCAGCACGGCGTCGAGCGCGCACTGGAATACATGGGCCTGAAAGCTGGCACGAAACTTGTGGACGTCAACGTGGACCGCGTTTTCATCGGCTCCTGCACCAACTCGCGCATTGACGATCTCCGCATCGCCGCAAAAGTTGTGGCCGGAAAACACATCGCAAAAAATATTAAAGGTGCCCTGGTGGTTCCCGGCTCGCGTCCGGTAAAAGTACAGGCCGAAAAAGAAGGGTTAGACAAAATTTTCACCGCGGCCGGATTTGAGTGGCGCGACGCCGGTTGCAGCATGTGCATCGGTATGAATTACGACGTGCTGCCCTCAGGCGAACGCTGCGCCAGTACATCCAATCGAAATTTTGAAGGCCGTCAAGGCAAAGGCGGACGCACTCACCTCGTCAGCCCAATGATGGCGGCTGCAGCCGCGATTGCCGGGCATTTCGTGGATACGCGCAATCTGGATTCAAATCGCTAGGAGAATTGAATGCAAGCTTTTATTCAACATACCGGACTCGTCGCTGCGCTGAATCGCGTAAACGTTGACACCGATCAAATGATTCCCAAGCAATTCCTGAAAGCGCTGACGCGTCAGGGCTTCGGGCGCGTCCTCTTCTACGACTGGCGATATTTGCCCGGCGAGAAACCGAATCCGGATTTCGAGCTGAACGCGCCGCGCTACAAAGGCGCGTCCGTCTTGTTGGCAGGCGCAAACTTCGGCTGCGGTTCCAGCCGCGAACATGCTCCGTGGGGCATCCTCGACTACGGATTCATCAGCATCATCGCACCCAGCTACGCCGATATTTTCTACAACAATTGTTTTAAGAATGGAATTTTGCCGGTCACGCTTTCGCAGGAACAAGTGGACGAACTTTTCAAGCGTACCGAAAATAATGTGGGCTACAAACTCACCGTGGATTTGCCCAGCCAAACCGTTTCCGATTCCACTGGACTAAAATACTCCTTCGAAGTAGATCCATTCCGCAAGGATTGTCTATTACGAGGACTCGACGATATCGGACTAACGCTGCAACACGAACCAGACATCACCGCTTACGAAAAAAAGGCCCACCCGCACGTCTCGCAGTTCGCGCCAGTAGATATGAAGGGCCCGCAGCCGCAGAATTAGACTCGAGTGATCAGGCAGGATTATCTACCCGCCCGGATTCGGAGACTCCGCGGCCACAGGCGCCCCGCCCTTCATCTCCGCCACCAAAATTCCCGCCAAAATAAGCAGCGCCCCGCCAAGTGCTTTGCCAGAAAGCCGCTCGTCCAACCAAATATACGAAGTCACTCCCGCAAATACCGGCTCCAAACTAAAAAGTATGGCCACATGCGATGGTGACGTATGCTGCTGCGCCCAAATCTGAATTGAAAACGCCAACGCCGTCGCAAAGACCGCAGTCACCACAATCGCAATCACCACCGCTTCGTTCGGATGAAAGTGCGCCACCTCCAAGTGACCCACCGACGCCATCGGAATCGCCGCCAGCGCCAAGCCAGCCGTCGTCGCAATTTGAAAAAATGTCAGAGCTCCCACCGAATGTTTCGGACTGAAATGCCCGACGCACACAATGTGAATCGCGAAAACGATGGCGCAGCAACCCACCAGCAAATCTCCGCCGTTTAGTCGGCCCAGTCCTTCGCGCGGCACAGTTAAGAAGTACAAACCCGCCAGCGCGGCCAGCGCGCCAATCCAAACCATCACACCAATTTTCGACTTCCAAAATATTCCGTGAAATATCGGGACCAATACCACGCTCGATCCTGTGATGAATGCCGCTTTCGACGGCGTCGTGGTCAGAAGTCCCAGCGTTTGGAACGCGTATCCGCCGAACATCACCAACCCAAGAAAAATTCCTGCGCGAATATCAGCCGCGTTCGCTCGCGCCAGCGACCGCCAAAAAATCGCCGCCATCACAATCGCCGCAAGAATAAATCGCACCGCCAGAAACGCGAATACCGACGAATCCGCCAGCGCATTTTTCACCAGCACAAAAGTAGCGCCCCACACCAGTGCGCATGTCGCCAGCGCCAAATCAGCTTTTAGTCGAGTGGGCATATGCCGCGCGTAGTGTAGAGGCGCACGCGCCAGCGGGCAAGTATTTGCAGGAGGTTAATTTCTCGAAGCCCGCAATAAGACTACTGGCCGTAAACCACTCGGCCTCCAACAATCGTGTTCAACACTTTCACATTCAAAATACCGCTCGCCGGAATCTTTGTCACATCTCCGGATAGCACAATCACATCCGCAAAAAGCCCAGGCATAATCAATCCCTTCTTACCATCTTCAAATTCCGCATAAGCCGATCCCACTGTATATGCGCGAATGCATCGATCCATGGGAACTTTTTCCTGCGGCTGCCATCCTTTCGCTGGAGTTCCATCCGGCAATTGCCTCGTTACGCAGGCATGTATCCCGCGCATTGGATTGATCACTTCCACGGGCCAGTCTGTTCCGAAAGCCAATCGCACGCCGTGATCCAACATAGTCTTCCACGCGTATGCGCCTTTAATCCGTTCCGGCCCCAGCCGTTTTTCCGCCCAGCGCATGTCCGTCGTCTGATGCGAAGGCTGCATCGAAGCAATCACCTTCAATGAACCAAATCTCGCGAAATCTTCAGGCGCAACAATCTGCGCGTGCTCAATTCTGTCTCGCCGATCACGTTCGCCATTTGCCGCTACCACCGCCGCAAACGCGTCCAGAGCGACTCGGTTGCCACGATCTCCGATCGCATGAAACGCAATTTGGAATCCCGCCTTGTCGCGCTCGATGGACATCTTATTTAAATCATCCGGATGCGATTCCAATATTCCGCTGTTCTTCGGATCATCCGAGTAAGGGGCGAGTAGCGCGGCCGTCCCCGTTCCCAGCGCGCCATCCATGAATCCCTTCAGCGCGCCTGTTTTCAGCCACGGATCAGTCGTCCCGCCTTCAGTCCGCATTTGTTGCAGCTTATCCAGCGGCGCATCAAACGGAAGCCACTCTGTGATTCGCGCCGTCAATTTTCCATCCTTCTTCAATTCGCGGTACGCAAGAAAATCCGCCCAAGAAGAATTATCCTGCATCGAAGTGACGCCGTTCTGCGCCGCTTCCGCCAACGCCAATTCAATTCCCTTCTTCCGCTGTTCAGCAGTAACGTCAGGAATCTTTCGTGCAACAATTCCGTACGCCGAACCTTCCTTCAGCATTCCATCCGGCTGTCCCTGCGCGTCGTGTTCAATTTCTCCGCCCGGAGGATTCGCCGTCGCCGCTGTAATTCCCGACAACTGCAGCGCCTTTGAATTCGCCACAGCAACGTGGCCAGAAATATGTGTGAACAACATCGGGTGCTCGGTCGAAATCGCGTCCAAATCTTTTCGCGTTGGAAAATTCGCCGGACTCCACAACGTGTGATCCCATCCTCGTCCCGTTATCCACTCGCCGGGTTTCGCGGTCGCCACTCGCTCTCGAATCCGTTTCTGAAATTCCGCCAGTGACTTCGCGCCTTCCAGATTCACCGTCAACTTCGCCTGCGCCGCGCTTCCCAAATGCAAATGCGCATCGTTAAATCCCGGCATTGCGAATCCGCCGCGCAAATCGATCACGCGCGTCTTCGAGTCAATCAGCTTCCGAATCTCCGCCGTCGTTCCGGTAGCAACAATTTGCTCACCGCGGCAAGCAATCGCCTCCACGCGTGGCTTCTCCGGATCGCCTGTGTAAATCACTCCATTAATCAACACCAAGTCCGCCGGCGCACCCGAGTCTTGAAACGTCATAGGTCCTTCCACGCCCTTCGTTCCAGGAATTAAATACAAGCACATTCCGATCGTAATCATGATCCCAAAAATCGCCGCGCCAATAATGAATTTCATTTTTCAACTCCCGCCGCGCTAAGCACCGTCAGCAGCACGCGCTTCAATCCCATCTCACGACCGGCCGGATCAAACCATTCACCCAGTGTGTGCGCACCGCCCGCTGTTCCTCCACCGCCAATCGAAATCGCCGGGATTCCTTCCGACAAAGGAATGTTCGCGTCCGTCGACGATCTCTCCATTCGCGAACGATTCCCAAGAAACCTATCCGCATCCATCACGCTTTGTAGCAAAGGCGATCCCGCCACCAAATCTCCGCCCGGCCGCGATCCCAATAATTTCAACTGCATCTCAATTCCAGCGGCACCTGCCGTGGCCACTCCGCGCGCATTTGACGCCGCCATCTCTTCCTGCATTCCCGACTTGATCGCATCGCGTAGCGCCGCTTCGACGCGTGAAATATCGCGTTCCTGCTCGCTACGAATATCCACCTTAATCGCCGCGCGCGCCGGAATCGAATTCACCGACCCGCCGCCCTCAATTTCGCCAATATTAAATGTAGTCCGCGGACTTCCCGGCACTTCAATCGTTTTCAGAAAACGCGCAATCCCGCGCGCCAAAGCGTCAATCGGATTGGGCGCGCCAAAATCCGTCCAGCTATGTCCGCCCGGACCGCTCAAAATAATTTCGATTCGCCGCGAAGCCAGCGCCTGCGTCACCACGTAGTCCGTTGACGCACCATCCAGCGCAATCACCGCCGAAAGTTTCTTTCCATAGTCCTCGACCAATCTCCGTATCCCGCGCAAATTTCCTTCGCCCTCTTCGCCTACATCCGCCGCAAAAATTATCGTCCGCCGATTCGCAACCTTCGATTCGCTAATCGCGCGTGCAACCCCCAGTAGCGTCGCCAGCCCCGCGCCATTGTCAGAAATCCCCGGCGCGTAAAGCATTCCGCGCTCACGCTTCACGTGAACGTCTGTGCCCTCGGGAAAAACCGTATCCATATGCGCGGTAATCAAAACAATTTCATTTTCTGACGTTCCCGCCAGCTCCCCAACCACATTTCCAACTTCATCCGTCCGCACGCGCAGACCAATCCCCGCCAGCGCCTTTTTCATATACGCCGCCCGCTCCGCTTCCTTAAATGGCGGCGCCGCAATCTCGGTAATCCGTGCCTGCTCCTCCGTTATCGATGAAACATTCTTCGTCAGCCATTCCATCGCGGACTTCACGCGCTCATCGCGCACCAAATCATTCACCACAGAGCCGGATGCTCCACTCTGCGCAATCTGATGTTTTCCTGAAGCTATTTTTGGCATCGCGAAAATTAATCCACTCGAGAAAGTTACTATGGCAAGAAATAAATTGCGCATCCGAAACCGCGTCAACTCGCGCCGCACAGCGCCGCGATCTCATCGTCCGTCAGCACGCGGCTGGACTTCTTCGCCGCATCCAAAATCCTCGTCACCACTTCATCCGACTCCGCAATCCCGTGCCGCTCCATCCAAAACGCTACATTGGACTTTCCGCTCATCGGCCCAATTTCGATAATCTGTTCCAATCCAAATAAATGTGAAGGCACTCCGCTATAAACAGTATTCGCCGTCATCGGATCGCATTTCTTAAACGCCTTAATTATCGCCGCCGCATGCACTCCAGTAGCAGTACGAAACGCATCTCGCCCAACCACAGGATAATTCGGTGGAATCGTAGTCTTCGTCGCCCGCGCCACTGTTTCACAATATTCCTTCAACCGCGACAGATCGCGATCGATCAATCCCAGCAATCGCATATTCACCAACATTAATTCCATCGGCGTATTCCCAACGCGCTCTCCCAACGCATTTGCCGCCGCATGAATTTGATCCGCCCCCGCCAGAATCGCCGCCAGCGAATTCGCCACCGCCAGTCCGCGATCATTGTGTCCGTGCCAGTCCACACGAATTTTTTCTCCCGACGGCCCCACCACTTCATCCCGCACAAATTTCACCAACGCAAAAACTCCGCTCGGCGTTGCGTGTCCCACCGTGTCGCACAAAACTGCCGCGCGCGCCCCGCATTCAATCGCCGTCGTATACAAACGCTTCACCGTCGCCGCGTCCGTCCGAATCGTATCCTCTGTCACATACATCACCTGCAACCCTTGCGCGACGGCAAATTTCACCGCCTTCTCCGTCGTCCGCGCCAGGTGATCCACTGTCCAATCTTCCACCAGCCGGCGGATCGGACTGCTCCCCAAAAATGTCGCCGCCTCAATCGCAATTCCCGTCTTCTGCGAAATTTCCGCAATCGGACGTATATCCGTCTCCAATGTCCGCGCCGCGCAGTTCGGACGTATCTTTAATTTCGCGCGTCCAATTTCCCGTGCCAGCGCTTCCACGTCCGCGTACGCACGCGGCCCCGCGCCCGGCAGACCGATATTCACCGTGTCAATTCCCAGCGCTTCCATCAAATGCAATATTTTTATTTTGTCTTCAATGCTCGGGTCGAATACGGAAGGATTCTGCAAACCATCGCGCAAGGTCTCGTCATCCAACATCACCTTGCGACCAGCTAAAAACTGTCCAGGCCCCTGCAAATTCCAATCGAAGATTAATTCTTCGCTCGAAGAAGTTTCGCCGGACTTCGCCTGATCGCTCAGAAACATTCTCCGCGCCCTGATTTATCTCTGCGCCAAAATTACGTCCGTAGCGTATAGCTCTGTGACATCTCCGCCATATTCGGCTTGTACAGCGTCTTGCAAAACTCGCAGCGGTAAACTTCCACCATCGGCCCGCCCACCAGCGCCGCAATTTCCTTTGGATAATCGTAGTAGCGCTTCAAATGTCCGCAGCAAAGCTTGCCCTTGGCGTCCTTCTCGTCACAAGAACGCTGCCTCGGCGCGCGCACCTTCACCTTTGGCGGCCCAGTTTCTTCCGGCGCAGCAACAACAGGCGCCGCAGGTGCGGCCGCAGGTTTCGCCGCCACAGCGGGCGCAGCCGCTGGAGTCGTCGCCGGTACAACAGGATTCGTCTCTGACATATTTTCCCTCTCCGCTTATTTATACACCAATTCGCCCGCCGCGCGTGTAGCTCACGTTCTCCGAACGTGAGTCTCTTCTCCTCGCGTCCTACAATTTCCACCCCTCCCCATACTCCACCGCCACCAAATAAAGTCCCTGTGCCGGGGCCGTCGCGCCCGATCTCGACCGATCCTTCGCCTCAATAATTTCCGGAATATCTCCCGCCTTCAATTTCCCGCGCCCCACGTCCAGCAGAGTCCCCACCATCTTCCGCACCATATACCTCATAAACGATTTCCCACGCACAACATAAACCAACTCATCCGCCTCACTCTTCCCGTCGACGACATCGCCAATCACATCCGCGGTCGCCCCCGCCAAGAATCCCTCCCGCGAAAATAAATCACGCCTCCGCGCAAAAAATTGCGAACTATAAACCGCCCGTGTCGTCACCCGTTTTTCATCCAACTCCTCGTCCCCCGTCGAAGCCGCCATCGACGTGAAATCAAATGTCCCCTCAAAATATCTCGCCGCCTTCGCCATCGCCGCCACATCCAGCGGATACGGATCGTGCATCACGTATTTCCGCTCGAATGGCGAAAGTATCTTTCCACGATATATCCGGTACTGATACGTTTTCGCCAGTGCGTCGTGCCGCGAATTAAATTTCGGCCCGACTTCCTCCGCATCCACCACGCGCACCGCAGCAGGCAGCAGCGCATTAAACGCCCGTTGAAATCCCCGTGCATCCAACGAATCGCTCGCCGTCTTAAAATGCGCCACTTGTCCCAGCGCATGAACTCCGGCGTCCGTCCGCCCCGACCCCAGCACCTGCACATTCTCCTGCGTCAGCTTCGACGCCACTTCCACAAGCGCGCCCTGCACAGTCGCCTTCCCCGGCTGCATCTGCCAGCCGAAAAATTCTGACCCGTCATAACAAATTGTAATTTTGAAATTCCGCATGGCGCGCGACGATTATCGCACGAGTGACTGGCTGCCCCACACGTCGTACTTACGTGTGGGGATTTTGCCTTACTTCCCCACCTTCTTAAATCTACTCCCCGGCTTCACCGCCGCTCCACCCTCCGCACACAAAGGACAGCTCGCCGCCTCATAATTCTTTATATCCAAATTCAC
>DASYNR010000222.1:0-13694 GCA_036008485.1 Candidatus Acidiferrales bacterium
GCCGTACCTCGATGTCGTGTTCGACGCGTTCGGGACGGATCGCTTGATGTTCGGCTCCGATTGGCCTGTTTGTCTGCTCGCCGCCAGCTACGCACAGGTGAAACAAATCATCGAAGATTACCTGCACGGATTCGCCGCCGCGAAAACGGGAAATATCTTCGGCGGCAATGCAATTCGATTTTACAACCTGAAGGAATCTGCCAATGGACTTGCAGCTTAAAGACAAAGTCGTCCTCATCACCGGCGGCGCGAAAGGCATTGGCGAAGCAATCACGCGCGGCGTCATTCGCGAGAATGGGATTCCCGTAATTGTCGATGTGGACGCACAGGCCGGCAAGCGTCTGCAATCGGAGATGCAAAATTCCGGCAAGGCCTGCGGCCTGATTTGTGAAAATTTGTTAACGGCCGAAAATTGCTCGAGATCAGTCGACCAAACGCTAAAAGAATTTGGCCGCCTGGACGTTCTCATTAACAACGCCGGAGTCAACGACGGCGTCGGATTGGAAAATGGCAGCCCCGAAAAATTTGTAACCTCGCTCCAGAAAAATCTTTTGCATTACTACAACATGGCGTACTACGCGCTTCCGGCATTGAAGAAATCGCAAGGCGTCATAGTGAACATCGCCTCTAAAACTGCGCTCACCGGACAGGGCGGTACCTCAGGCTACGTTGCAGCGAAAGGCGCGATCCTCGCACTCACTCGCGAATGGGCCGCGGAATTGCTTCCATTCGGAATTCGCGTGAACGCCGTCGTTCCCGCGGAAGTCATGACTCCTCTCTACGAACAATGGCTCAGCACATTTCCGAATCCCGAAGAAAAGTTGAAGCAAATCGTCGCGAAAATTCCGCTGGGAAAACGGATGACCCACGCCGATGAAATTGCCGCGATGGTTTTATTCCTGAGTTCCGCTCAAGCATCGCACATCACCGGCCAACATTTATTTGTTGATGGCGGTTACGTCCATCTCGACCGCGCGCTAACATAATTCCGTAACGCGCAGCCTCACGGAGGAAATTTGGCGTCACAATCCGCGCCCCTGACCGAACGAAAATACGCTCTTCCATTCGTTCTTGTCACCAGTCTGTTCTTTCTCTGGTCCATCGGCGTCAATCTGAATGACGTTCTAATTCCGCACCTGAAGAAAGCCTTCGACTTAACTGACTTTCAATCCTCATTTATTCAAGTTGCATTCTTCGGCGGATATTTTCTCGCCGCTTTTCCCGCCGGACGCCTGATGGAAAAAATCGGCTACAAGAAAGGAATCCTGATTGGTTTGCTTATCTGCGCCACGGGAACACTTCTGTTTCTTCCAGCCGCAACTTCCCGCGCATATTGGTTTTTCCTTTTTGCGCTCTTTGTCATGTCTTCTGGACAATCGTTTCTCGAAGTCGGCGCCAATCCTTACGTAACAGTTCTCGGCCCGCCCGAAAGTTCAGAGCGCCGCTTAAATCTCGCCCAATCATTTAACGCGGTAGGCGCCGCGCTCGTTCCAATTTTCGGCGCGGCCTTCATTCTTTCCGGAATTGACTACACCCCCGCTCAGCGCGCCGCCATGAGCTCGCAGCAACTCCAGAACTACATCGCTTCCGAAACCAACATGGTGAAGACGCCTTATCTTCTAATCACCAGCATTTTCCTTCTTGTTGCGGCGCTAATCTATTTTGCGGATCTCCCAGAATTTCAGCCCGGAAAAATTGAAGCGCCGGTTGGCGACCAACGCCAAAACCCGAGTAGCATTTGGGCGCATCCGCACTTGATCAAAGGTGTCATCGCCCAATTTTTTTACGTCGGAGCGCAGGTCGGCGTCGGAAGTTTCGTAATCCGTTTCACAAAGCACACCATGCCCGCCACACTGGACAATATGGCCGCGTGGGGAGCTCGCGTCCTCGCCTCATCGAGCGGAACGCAAAGCAGTTTTCTAGCGCACCTCACTCCGAATACGCCCGAAAAAATGGCGGCGCTTTTTCTGATAGCGCATCAAACCGGATTCATGATCGGCCGTTTCTCCGGCTCGTGGATGATGAAGCGCATTCCCGCGCCGCGCCTTCTCGCTGCATTTGGAATCGGTGCGCTAATCTGCGTGATGATCGGCATCGGCGCGTCGGGCCTCGCGTCCGTTCTTGCAATCGTTCTGGTCGGCTTCTTCAATTCCATCATGTTCCCAACAATTTTTGCGCTCAGCTTGAAGAATCTCGGCGCTCTCACAAAACGCGCATCCTCGTTGCTCGTCATGTCCATTATCGGCGGCGCCTTAATTCCCGCCGCAATGGGCAAAATTTCCGACGTCAGCAATATTCAAGTGGCGTTCATCATGCCGCTGATTTGCTACGTTTACGTGATCTACTTCGCCGCGCGCGGATATAAGACGAATGAAATGTTGGCGCGCTCATCGAACAATCGCACCGCGTGAGGTCAAATGACAAAACGCTATTGTTTAACACTCGATTTAAAAGGCGATCCGAGCCTGGTCGCGGAATATAAACGCCATCACGAAAAAATCTGGCCCGAAATCACAAAGAGCATTAAAGACGCAGGCATCGTGGACCTTGAAATATATCTGCTGGGCACGCGCATGTTCATGGTGATGGAAGTAGACGAACAATTTTCCTTCGAGGCCAAAGGAAAAGCCGACACCGAAAATCCAAAAGTCCGCGAGTGGGAAGAATTAATGTGGAAATTCCAGCAACCGCTTCCAAATGCAAAGCCCGGCGAAAAATGGATGCTGATGGAAAAAATCTTCGAGTTGGAAAAGTAATTATTTCTTGGCCGGAACTTTCGCGCCTTTTTTGCGAGCCTCGGAAAGTCCGATCGCAATCGCCTGCTTCCGGCTCGTCACGCGCCCGCCTTTCCCGCCTTTTCCCGAACGCAGCGTCCCGCGTTTTTCGCGGTGCATTGCGCTCTTAACACTCCTTGCCGCAGCTTCTCCATATTTCGCCATGGTTGTCTCCTCCTGTACAGATTGAATTCTCGCGTCACGAACGTCGATACAGGAAAGAGAGTAATTTTGCTGTGTGAACTCTGTATCAATCAAACGGCAACAGAATGTGCGTATCCCGCCGATGAATCTTCCGTTTCGACCGGCGCCCCATCGCGCAAAATCAGAACTTTGCCGGAGACAGCCGATACTCGTCCTCCCGGTAAAATAATTCCCACAAGATTCAATGGATCCGCCGCGGATATCGTCACGATTTCGCCGGCAGGCCGGCTGTCACGTGTTGCGCGCAAAGATTCAACCGCCATCGGCAACGCAAATTGCTCGCCAATAAATCCGCTTACAAATCGTCCGCCGCGAACTTCGCCGCGATCTTCCAGCCGCCGCAGCGCAATCAGCAATTCTCTCCAGCGCGGCACAACGGTTTCGCGCCCAATTACTTCCCGGAAAATCACACCATATCGTTTCAGCAGCATCCAGCAAATCGCATCCACGGCGAGCGTTCGATCCGTTGCCTCTTCACGGAATAAAAGTGACCACCGGCCGGCGCTATGTCTCGGACGCGTGTTGTGCCCGCGTCCTTGCCCAGCGCGGCGTTTCGGATCAATCAGCGCGCGAATATTGTCGAAGCCGTCCGCGGTAATCAGTCCGGCCGTTACTAGTTCCCACAGCGCAGTCTCCACTTCTGACTTCAGTTTCCCCGTGCCGCGCACCAAGTCCGCGAAAAATGACGCGCCCCGCTCCCGCAAATATTTCAAAGCATCACGCGCGGCCACGCTCAGTCCGCGAGGAACTTCGGCCTCACCGTTCGCGTGAACACTGTCGTGCCGCGAAATCATCCACTCCGCATCTTCGCGCACAAAAAAAGCAATCGGCGCAACGCTCGAAGGCACCACACGTCGGTTAATACTGTTCGCATCTTCAAGACTCGCCGGATGCGGCGAAAGTCGTCCCCATCCCACCGCTCCCGTCAAACAAAGTTGATCGAGAACTTTCGGATCGTAATTCGCAATTCGCCGTGAAAGAATTTGTCTCTCCCAGGAATTTGCAGGAGCCTCAAATCCTTGAAGCTGCTGAATTATTTCCAACGTCCCGCGTTCTCCAAGCACTTGCGTGCTAGGCGCCACGTGTTGCCAGCGCAATAGCCAGCGCATAAATTGCGCGGCGGTCGCCGGCTGAATCTGACTTCGCAATGATCCCAAGGTCAGCCGATGAATTCGCGCCAGCAAACGCCGTTCGCACCATTCAGTTTCTTCTCCAGTAGTATTTGTGAATCGTCCGCGAAGAATTGATCCGCTTCCTTCAAGCCGTAAAAATGTTTTGTCTATTTCTGATGCGGAAATTCCCAAGAATGCGCTCAGCATAGAAGATGTGATCGGCCCGACATGCGACATCCATCCCGTCACGCACGCAAGCAACGCATCCTCGCGCGAAAATGTTTGAACTTCTATCTTCGGAAGTGAAGATTCAAATTGTGCCGCGGGAAAAATCGCCGCAAACGTTGCCGCCTTTTCCGCCGCGACCCAATAACTTTGAGCTCCCACGGTAGCGCGCCCAGCGCGATGACCGGACTCTAATTCAGCAAAATGCGGCGCCCACTCCAGAATCAACGCGCTCCATTTTTCTGCGATCGGAATGCGCCGCTCCACGGCATCCGTCTCCGCCGCTGGAAACGCGATCAGCGTCTGCAATAAATCCTGTAGCTCGTCGGCATCGCGAACATCCGGCCACGCTTCAGCGCGCACCTCATCGATCGCCGCCGGATCCAGCCGTCCAACTTCTGAAAGTACGGACTCTGGCAGCATCCGCCGCATTTCCACTGCGCGCGCGCGCCGTTCTTCCAGCGGTGCATCATCAAGATATGCATACGGATTTGCATTCAAAATTTCGTGCGAAAATTGAGACGGCACCGGAGTTTCAACCGCGACGCATCGAATGTTTCCCGACGCCATCTGATCCAAAATATTTTTCAATCCCTCGATGTCCATCGCCTCAGTCAAAGCGTCTTTCATCGTTTCGCGGATCAGCGGATGTTCCGGAACTGTAATTTCGCCTTCAATATTTTCCTGACACGCCAGTGCTTCCGGAAATACCGCCGCCAGCAAATCATCCGAACGCATCCGTTGAATTTGCGGAGGCACTTTCTTTCCGCCCATAAATCTCAGCAATGCAAGCGAGCGTCCCGCCACCCATCGCCAGCGTGTCGTGAAAATTGGCGAGGTCAGCACCGCCTGTTCCAGAAGTTCTTCCACACTCGCGGATTTCAGAAAATCGAACACATCTGCCAAAGGAAAACTGTGCTGATCGCTCAGCGAAATATTCAAGCCGTTGTCCGTAGCAGCCGCCTGCAATTCAAAATTAAATGAACGGCAGAAGCGTTTTCGCAGCGCCAGTCCCCAAGCCTTGTTGATGCGCCCGCCAAAGGGCGCATGAATCACCAGTTGCATTCCGCCGCTTTCGTCGAAAAATCTTTCCGCGATCACAGTTTGCTGCGTCGGTACCTCGCGCAAAACAGCGCGTCCCGCAACAATATATTCAACCGCTTGTTCAGCGGCTGCTTGGTCTAGTCCGCATTCTTCTTTCAGCCAATTCACAGCCACCGCAGCCTGCGGAGAAGTTCCGCGTCCAAGTATCGGCAGGACATTTTCAGCCAGCGTGCTAACGGTCTGCCGTATTTCAGCAACTGCCGCGGAAAGTTCGTTCGTACGCGACGGAGCTTCGCCAAGCCAGAATGGAATACTCGGCGCTGCGCCGTGTGCGTCTTCCACCAGTACCGATCCGGATTGCACTCGCCGAATTCGCCACGAAGTATTTCCCAGCAGCATCACATCGCCGCTCAAACTTTCCACTGCGAAGTCTTCGTCCACAGTTCCAACAACAATATGTTCAGGTTCCGCGATCACGGTGTAGAGCGCGTTGTCCGGAATCGCCCCACCACTTGTGATCGCAGCTAGCCGCGCGCCGCGGCGCCCGCTCACTCGCCCATTCACCTGATCGCGATGCAGATACGCGCCATAGCGTCCGCGGCGTGCCGATATTCCCTCAGAAAGCATTGTGATAATTTCATCGAAATCTTTGCGAGCAAGATTCCGATATGGATACGCGCCGCGAACGAGCGCGAATAAACCATTTTCCTGCCAGTCCTCGGCCGCGCACGCAGCAACAATTTGCTGCGCAAGAATATCCAGCGGATGTTCCGGAATAATAATTTTGTCCAGTTCGCCTTGGCGGATCGATCGCACCAGCGCTGCGCACTCGATAAGTTCATCACGCGTCGTTGCAAATATTCGGCCCTTCGGAATTGCTCCGCGCCAATGGCCCGCGCGCCCCACTCGCTGCAACGCAACTGCAATCGAACGCGGCGAGCCGATCTGGCAAACTAAATCTACAGTTCCAATATCAATTCCCAATTCAAGCGATGCCGTCGCCACCAGCGCGCGGATTTCTCCGGCCTTCAGTTTTCCTTCCACGGCCAATCGCCGCACGCGCGATAAGCTGCCGTGATGCGAAGCAACCGCGTCTTGGCCAAGTATCGCGCCCAGGTGATGCCCGACGCGCTCAGCCAGTCTTCGCGTGTTCACGAAAATTAAAGTCGAACGATGTTGCTGAACGAGCTCCGCAATGCGGTTATAAATCTCGTCCCACATTTCGTTGGAAGCCACCGGCCCAAGTTCGCTTGAGGGTACTTCCACCGATAAATCCAATTTGCGCCGCTGTGCGATTTCCACGATGCAAGGTTCCGGCTGATTACTTCCGGCAAGAAATTGCGCAATCAATTCAATCGGCTTTTGCGTAGCGGAAAGCCCGATGCGTGTCGATCGTTGTCCGGTCAACGCGTCAAGTCGCTCCAAAGAAAGCGCCAGATGAGAGCCGCGTTTGCCGTCGGCAATCGCGTGAATTTCGTCCACGATCACCGTCTTCACTGTCCGCAAGACTTCTCGGCTCTTTTCCGCCGTCAGTAAAATGTAAAGTGATTCTGGTGTCGTCACCAGAATGTGCGGTGGCCGCTTCAGCATCGTGCGGCGCTCGCTCATCAAGGTGTCGCCAGTGCGCACGGCCGTGCGGATTTCCGGCATCAGGTATCCGCGCTCGCGCGCGAGTTCTAGAATTTCGCCCAGCGGCGTGTCCAAATTTTTCTGAATATCGTTGCTCAGTGCTTTTAGTGGCGAAACGTAAAGAACTTCTGTCCTGTCTTCCAATTCTCCCGCAACCGCTTTGCGCACCAGCCGGTCGATACATGCAAGAAACGCGGCTAATGTTTTTCCCGAACCAGTCGGCGCGCAAATCAACGTAGTTCTTTCCGCCAGAATGTGCGGCCAGCCTTGCCCCTGCGGTTCCGTGGGCGTGCCAAATTTCTTCACGAACCATTCCCGAACGAGCGGATGCGCCCATTCAAGACTGGCTGGAGACAGTGGCGGAATTGCTGTTTGATTCATAAGGTGTCCAACGGAAAACAACGCGCGGGGGCCGCTTGCGCTTCTCTATTTTGCTCGAATTTCAATCTAGAATCAAAGCGGACGTTTTAGTGAAGATTCGCTTGGCGCGTAACGAAGCACTCTCAGGCTGGGAACTCCCGCCGGCAAACTTCGCAGCAAATAAACAAACGGCCGCGCGCCTTCAATCCGCGCGAGAGATTCAATTCTGTAATACCGCTCGTTGTAGAGGATCATTCGAGGCACATCCCAATCTTTTTTCGCTCTCGAAGATTCAATCTTCAATTGCCAATCTTCGCGCTTTTCATCAACTGTCACCAGATCCTTCACCGTCGGATGCCGCAACTTCCACGCGCCGTGCCATCCTACTACGCCCGCCTCAGCAACAAGCTCCAACAGAACAGTTCCAGCCGCTTCGCCATTGAAAACTGCGATAGCCGTTCGCCAAGTGCCGTCCGTCAAAAAATACATTCCGATCCAGAGTAGAAGATTGGTGGTTACAGGCAAGAATCCCCACGCGCAGAAAAAATTAACGGCAAGAATGCACTCGAATCCTCCGGACAGCATTGTTCCGGTGGCCCAGTTTGCGTAACGATCTCCGAATCTGCCAACTCGCCAGCGCGCGGGAACCAGCGAAAGAATTGGTCCGTAGAAGATCGTCCATCGCGTGTGTTCAGCAATTTTGCCGATTAGCGTACTCATCAAAACAAGTATACCGGGTGATTCTTACCGCAAATTATTTACGAAAGCGAAATTGTCTATTTGGCGAACACGCGCGCTTTTCGCGTTGCCGGCAATTTCCTGGGATCGCTGCGGCAATTGTTATTTCGGAGCATTCCAGTTGTGCTATCGTCCGTGACGGTTTTCGCCACTCTTTCACGCATTGCAGAGTGAATGCGAATACCCGAATCTTTTCGTGGCTCGCCAGGATGCGTCTCGGGTGAGCGGAAACTCGAGGGTCAATATGGCCGATATTGAAGAATTGCATGAACGCGCGGAGCAAGCGGCAGGCGACAAGCGGCTCGCTTCAGTTACTGTCAGCATGGCAATTTTGGCCGTCTTTGTAGCCGCAGTCTCGTTGATGGGAGAACGCATTCACGCCAACGAAGTCCTGGCGCAAACAAAGGCCGCCGATCAATGGGCGCAATATCAGGCGAAAGTGATTCGCGAAAGAAGCTACGAAGTATTTTTAGATCAGCTGGATGTTTTTACCGTGCAGGATGCGGCCCACGCAGCGCAGGTAAAAGCAAAATACAAAAGCGAAATTGACCGGTACAATAGCGAAACCAAGGACATTTCAACTCAGGCGACCTCCACCGAATCCACTGTCGCCGCGCTGGATCGCCGATCGAACTGGTTCGATTTTGCCGACGTGTTGCTTGAGGCGAGTCTGGTAATTTGCTCGATCACTCTGCTGACACAGAAGCGCGGCTATTGGTATTTCGGATTGCTCGGCGCAGCATCGGGAATTGCTGTGGCGGTCATTGCGTTATTTCTCCGGTGAATTTTGTTGAGTCAATTGACACTCGATTGGGACCGGCAAAGTTCGACTTCGTCGCTTGAAATTTGTTCGGCTGATTGATGTTTGCTTAAGGGGTTGACCTATGCGTGTTCCGTATCTCGCCAGTATATTTTCTGCCTGTGTTATTGCGTTATGCCTCGCTCCGCCGAATTATTCTCAAACTCAGCAGGACGCCGCGCCGCCGAAGCAAACGTCTCCGGCGCCGGCCGCTGTGCAAGATGACAAGGTGGATGCGATTCGTCTTCTCTACACCGGCAAAACTTTCGGATATTTTCGCATTCCCGATTGGCAGGGACCTTCCGCGGTCGGCGATGGTTGCAAAGATCCCGCGCGGCAAAGAGACAAGAGCGACGCGGCGGCCGAATTTGAAGAGCTGCTGAAAACGCAATTCCAAATTGATAAAACAAAGGGAGCAATCCTGGTTGGTACCGGAGATAATTTCGCGCCTGAAATCGAGGCGCGCGATTTTTGCGAACCGCCCGCCGGCCAACCCGGCGCAGGCAAAAATTATCAACGCGTCGGAAAAGAACTTTTCGATTGGGATGCGAATTCAAGACAGTGGATTCGCTCCGACGAGCACACGCAAAACAATGCGGCTCCAGCGAATGGCATCTTCATGATTCCAACGGACAACGTCGCCAATTTTTTTATCAAGGAAGGATATGCGGCGCTTGTTCCCGGCAAGCAGGATTTTTATTTTGGTCCCGAACGTATTCGCGAGTTGGCCAGATTCATGGCCACGCAGCCGATTCCAAACACGACAGGAACTCTGCACAATGCGGGGCAAGGCGTTCAAATGCTTGGCGGAAACATCGTGATTGAAACCACTTGGAATACGGCGCATCAACCGTTGCCCGACAGCGAAAACCCGCCGTGGTTTATTCCCAGATTTCCGGAGGCTTCCGATTTGATCGGTCCGGCGGATGCTGGTGGCGCGGAAATTAGATTGTCCGGACTTTCCGATGGCGCGAAAGTTTATCCGTGGGTCCGAGGAGTTTCACTTGAGCTCTCCGGTGGAAATGCCACTAGTAAATTGCTGCCGATTATCAATTCCACAAAGTTTTATTTGTGCGGAGTAAATCCTGATACGCCGGGCCTGCCAAATTCAATCCCGAATCCCGTGAAAGAAGGTCCGTGCACGGTGCTGCAAGGAAAGCCGGGAGAGAAATCCGGTCAATTGACTTTGGATTTTCCGTGGATTGACGCGCAGCATTTCTACACACTGCATGCTGGCATGAATTACGGGCTTTGCGCCGTCACTACGAACGCTCAGGTTAAAACTTCAGACAACGCTGCAACTTTCTGTGTGCGATTTTCCGTTTACACTCCCTTCTTTCAATCTTCGGGTGATATCGGAGTACAGAAATGTACCGACCTGCAAAATCCGGCGTGCTATCACGATCCTGATCCCTACGTTCTGATCGAAACAAAGGATGAAAACGGAATTCCGGAAGACGTTGCAATATTCGGCGTCGTCGATCCGCAGATTGGCGCGAATGTTGGCTTGCTGAACTTCGCGTGGGCTAACACCGCAAACCGAAATTTCAAAACAGAGACCGCGATTCAAGATCCTGCAGAAGCAATGAAGCAAATGCTTGATTCGTTCAGCCGCAGGTTTGAAGAAAATGGATACACAAAAGAAATTTCGGCCGGCAAGAGACGCCTGATCAAAGTTCTCCTGGCGCAAATGAATTCTGAAACGGCGCAAATATTAGGCACGCGTTTGAAGCAGTTTCAGGTTGTCGTAAGCGCGTCCGATCCGGAAATGGCCACCGTGGGCGACACGATCAATACGAGTTGGGACACGCCAAAAGCCGGTTCGGTGCGTCATCCGATGATGATTGCAATTCCGGAACCTTACATCGTCGGCAGCCGCAATCCTCAAGCAGTTGCAGATATCGGCAGACTGGACATCACAATTTCCGCCGATGTGATTCCGAAGTGGACGCTCGTTTCCGAGCACATGGAACCGGGCAAATCGCCTGACGCAAAAAATTCGTCCGACAAGGCTGCTGCATTTTGGAAAGCGGTGACGGCTGCGCTGCAAAGAGATTGCCGGCAGCAGGGATTCGATTCCGAAAGCCAGGCAAATCAAATCCAGACGTTAACGCTCTGCGAAATGCAAAAGGAAACTCACGCAGACGTCGCACTTTTGCAGAAGCGCGATTTTTTCGCGGAACTTCCCGATGGTTCCGGCGATATTCCTGATTTAAGCTCGAAACAGCCGGATGAAATGTTGCAGCAACTTCTGGATCGCATCGTTTGGAAAGGCGATTTCCTGAATTTACTTTACGTTCCCGGAAGCGCTCTGCAACAGGCGCTGAAACAATCCAAGGCGTTCGATGCCGCCGACAAATCCAATTTGAGCGTAGGTGAAAATAAAAATCGCGGCCTCGTGACTGTCGGAATCACATTTGACGCGGCGCACAACGAATATCTTATTGACGGAATCCAACTGAACGCCAACAAACTTTATTCCGTCGCCACGAGCGATTACATCGGTGGCGGAGACACCGGATTTCCTGATCTTGCCGCGGCGCAAATAAGACCCGCAAAAGTGCCATCCGATTTTGACAAACAGCTTGTGACCATCAGCGGCGCAGTTTGCCACGGAATTACAGGCGAATCGTGGAACGCGCATTGCATCGGGCCAATTCAACGCGATACGTATCTTGACGAAATTGCCGAGCAACCGGCGAACACAGCGCCGAGTTACACTCCGAAGGAAGAACTTTGGACTTGGACAATTTTTCATCACCCGCGCGAAGTTCCCGGTAAGCAGAAAGAAAAACCGCCGACGCTACAAAACAAAATGGATCAGTTCATTGAGTACCGGCCGCTTCTGGATTTCCAATTGATCAAGGCAACTTTTGGAGTCACGACTCTAGGACACAACGGATCGGATGCGCAGATTGATGCGAATTTCGGCGGCATTACAACTCCGGGAGTGAACTCGCACCGCTTTACAAACTGGGCCAGCGATTTTCAGGCGCAGTTGACGCGCAACTGGAAACACTTTCAACTGTTCGCGAGTCCTTCGTATACATTTAACGTTCAATACAAAGGACAATCGAACGCTTCGCGGCAGATCAACCAGATCGCAAATTTGGGGATGTTTGATCTTGGCGCAGCGCGTTTGTGGCTTGAGCGCGGACCTGAGCATCTCGATTTGGTTTTCACCACACATTTTGAAACGCCGTTGGAAGAAACTGCGACCGCGTTTACGCTGAAATCCACACCTGTTGCGACGCTGCAATTTAATCAGCCGCGAAGTTACACGACATTAGTTCGAGGCGGAATCCGCTGGCAGCGGCGAATCAGTTCGATTGAATTTGGTCCGGAAGGCGGACATCAATGGGACGCGCTGGAGGGATTTAATTTTTCCACGAACGGAAAAATTACGGCAACTTGTTTGGCGCTTTCGGACATTAGTTTTTCGACGTGCGTAGCGAATGACAGCAATTCAAAAATTACAAATCCGCCGACAATCAACGCGAATTCAGTGGTCTCGACTCTTCAATCGGGGAAGGACCACGCCGGAATTTATTGGAAAATCTATTTGAACGTGCCGGTTTATAACAAAGTGAGTTACAGCTTTACGGACACGGGCGATTGGTTTCTGGTGAATTTTGGGACGGAAAGCACGACTGACACGCGGTTCCGAGATTTGGAGCAGCACCAGATTAAATTTAATATTTTCCCGAGTCTTTCGATTGGGCCGGAGCTGGATCTTTTGTTTTACGAGAATAAATCGTCGGGACCTTTGAAGGGAGCTTTCCTGCGGCAAGATCAAGTTTTGATGAAGGCGCAGTTTGGATTTGATTTGTTTAACCTGCGGAAGAAATTGAATCAGATCCAGTACGCGCCGGTAAAATCACAGTAGTGGTTACAAAAAATAACCAACATGCATTATAATGCATGTATGGGGCGGAATTTGACAAAAAGTGCATTATAGTGCACTTTTTGGGGGCGAAAAAAGACGAGAAAAGCACTCAACGCAGAGTTTGCGGAGACGCAGAGAAAAGAATTTAGGAAGCTCAGGTAAGAGAAGGACAAGCCCGGCCCACCTGAAGGTGGCCTCTACGAAGACATTTTTTCTGCTAAGTCCTTTATTTGCATAACGATCACCCACAGATCGCCGTAAGCCCTTTATTTGCATATACATTGCAAAATAGGGTGGGTGGGGGGGGGTACGCTTTTTTTGAAAAATCGACTCTCGATGGGAGAGTGCGATGTGGCCTAAGGGCAAGGAAACAAAGGGCATTCGCCGCCGCAGCTATCTAAATCGCTGACGTTCTAAGTTCAAACTTCAGAAAACAACATCTCGCGCTCGTGCGCCACTGCGGCTCGGGTGCGCTTCAACTGTTCAACTCGCCGTCATACATTTTTAACATTGAGCGAATAGGGTGGGGCCGCTCCGTCCACAGGTTTGTTCGCAAGAATGCTATTTGATATTTGTATTTTCAGGAGACGCTCGATGGCGACAGGTACATCTGTACTGGATCGAAAAGAGATTTCAGCGCCGGCGAAAATTGGGATGTGGATATTCGGGGCGGCGTTGGTAATCGGATTTGTTTATGCGGGCAGACAACTGCTTACCGATCTGGCGGATTTTCACTCGGCGAGCGTGATGCCGTATCTGTTGCTGGCGTTGGCGCTGCTGATCGCGCTGGGATTTGAATTTGTGAACGGATTTCATGACACGGCGAACGCGGTGGCGACGGTGATTTACACGCACTCGCTGGAGCCGCACGTGGCGGTGGTGTGGTCGGGAATGTGGAATTTTATTGGAGTGCTGCTTTCGAG
>DASYNR010000223.1:0-9474 GCA_036008485.1 Candidatus Acidiferrales bacterium
GTTCGGTGACTCTCGTAATTGGTGCTTCGGATGTTTGCGTGGGCATTCGTCACCTTCGCGCGAAATTCGGCTGGGCCGCAACATCTATGCTAAACCCGCGGCGCGGCCAATTCAATCCTGAGGTTTTTCGTCGAGCGCTTAATCTTCGCATCGAGCCGACCAAGTCGGCGCGTGAGCCGCACTTCCCATTTGTGCCAGACGGACACATCAAACGCGAAAGTATCTCGTCCGCGAACATTATTTGCTTGGCTCAAAAGTGTGATCCCATGCTGCGTCAGTTGCATCGCTCGGTCGACTGCGCGCGCCCGGTGTTCAAAATGAATTGCCAACTGTTCGCAAGCTTCGAGTGCCGCGCGTAGTTGAGATTCTTCGAGAATTGTCTCCGGCGCGGCGGAGACGCCGCGTTTTAAAATGCGTTCAAGAGTCCGCGATTGATCTCCCGCCAGAGATTTCCGCGCAACACGTTCTTTGGTTCTTGTGTGCGTTGGCGGCGTCACGCCTAGCAAACTCTCCCAATGCTCAACCGCGCCCGGAAAATCGCCTGCCCGTTTGGCAAATCGCGCCAGATCTCTCCGCGCAGCACGGTCATGTTCCCCGGGCAATCCCGCTGTCAGTGCCGCCTGACAAACCTTTCGTGCGCGTCCATGCTCGCCGCGTTGCGTCAATAAACGTGAAAGTCCGTACATATCGAGCGAATGCTGTCCATCATCGGCGGCGTCATCATCCTGCGGCTCAGCCAGAGTATCGAGAACGCGCCCCGCCAGCGCAGCCAATCCGCGCAAATCCATTTGATTGTGCTGGAACACCGGCACAAGGGGCGCGCAGAGTCCGCCGCGCACAAAACTAAAATACGCCTCGGGAATGTCGCCCGAATTCATGTCACCATCGCGCGTCCAATCCAGTTTCGATCCCGGCGAAACGTGAAGCACATGCCGCTCAAGTTCGGAAAGCCGTACGGAACTAAGTCGCGGCCGCCACAATTGCCGCGCCGGATGCAGAAAATCCAAATGCGTGGCAGGGGAGCGCGGCGAAATACTGCGCGTCATCCGGAAACGCGTTTCCAGCAGCGGCCAGTCAAAACTTTTTCCGTTGAATGTGACCAGCACGCGCCTCTCCGCCAGCCGTTCATCCAGCGCCAGCAGCAGCGAATGCTCCTCACCAAAATCACGCATGAAAAGTTGTTCGACTTGCAGTCCGCCGGAATCCCACCACGCCAAGCCTACGAGAAACGCGTAGGTGCCCGATCCGCCGACCAGCCCAGTTGTTTCCGTATCCAGAAAAAGCCATTGCGAAGGATCAGCGGCCAACGCCGCATCGCATGGTACACGCCGTTTTTTCAAATTTTGTTTCTGCGCCGCCGCATTTTCAGAAAGCAGTAGACTCAACGCCTGCTGCGCCCGAGCATCACCGGGAAGCAAGCACTGTTCCGGCGTGGCATACCATCGCCGAATCACAAGATGTTCTCCGAATCGATTGCGCTGAACGGTCGCGCCAGTCAGCCGCGCCATCTCGCCGGCATCGCTTTCGACGGCCAAAGTTTCGCGCACACGAATTTCCGCCGACGCATTCGTTCGTGACGGCCGGAGCGCCGCGATCCGAGAAAATTTGTCGTGTATTGTGCCCGAAGAACTCAATCGCGCTCCATCAATTCAATTCGATTTCCAAAAGGGTCGTCCACGTGAATGCGCCGGTAGCCGTCAATGGCCACATCGGGCTTCGTCGCATAACCCAGCCGCGTGCAGCGCGCAATAATTTCCGCCAGTCCTTCCACAACCAAAGCCGGATGCGCTTTCCTCGCAGCGCGAAAATCCGTCTCCACACCGAGATGAATTTTCACCGCGCCACTTTCAAACCACACGCCGCCGCGTCTCGCCAACTCGGTCGGTTTCGGAACTTCCGTCAGACCCAGCACTCCCGCATAAAATGTTCGCGCCCGTTCTTCTTCACCGGGCGGCATCGCCAGTTGAACGTGATCAATATTCCGAACGATGACCTGCATATTTTCTACGCTCCCAGCCGATCCAGAATCGCCAGCGCCGCTTCCTTCGCGCGCTCATTTCCTTCGCTGCCCGGCCCAACGCACGAAGGGCATCCCTTTTCGCACGTACACGCCGCAATCAGTTCGCGAGTTTTGCGAAGTAATAAATTGTGCGCGCGGAACAGCGGCTCGCTGAATCCGATTCCGCCCGGATACGCGTCGTACAAATATAGATTCGGCTCGAAGAATTCTTTTTCCGGCGCACCGGAAGTAATTTCCACAAACTCCGGTGTAGGTTCCCAACCTTCAGCGTCCGGCGCGATACCCGGCGAAGGCGGACGCTCGCCAATCGCAATTCCCAAATCGCGCGCGTCGCACATCAAAAGCAAAGTGGCCACGCTGTGCATCGCGTGCAACAATCCGCGCATCCCGTCCTGCCGCTCACTCACTGCATAGGGAAGTGATTCCACCAGCGCGCGATCCAACGTCGTCCAACACGCCGTGGTGTGCATTTCATTTTCCGGCAATTCCAGCTTCCCGGCGCCGACATTTTCATGCGTGAAGAATTTAATTTTCTTAAAGCCTACAACTTGTGAACGCACCAACACATCGCCGTGGACTCGTGATGCGTTCAGATCGACGTCTTCACCTTCGCGCGTCACGCGAGCGTGATCCGCAATTTCCAACACGCGCACCTGCGTGTAGCGAATCGCATCCGTGTAATAGTCCACGTCCACGCGCTTCACATATGCTTTGCGCTCGTCAAAATCCATGCGCTCCACGTGATATTGCGTCCCCTGATGCAAATAAATTGCCTTCGGATGAACAGTTGTAAGCGCGCTGGAAAAATCCACTTCGCCAATCACTTCCGCGGCGTCCGTAATATCCACAATCACAAAATTATCCGAAGTCACCGAGCGCAAACTCACCGTGTCCGCCGGATACGCGTCCTGAGTCCAATGCCAGTGTTCGCCACTCTGATGCAAAAATCCTGCCTCGGCCATCCGCTCGCAAAGTCCCGGTACATCCGCCGCGCCAAATTTATCTTCGGCTGAAATCGGCAATTCAAACGCCGCGCATTTCAAATGATTCACCAGCACTTCCAAATTATCCGGCTGAATGTAAGCATGCTCCGGCGAGCGCCCGAAAAAATAATCCGGATGCCGCGCAACATATTGGTCCAGCGGGGAAGAACTCGCCACCATCACCGCGCAAGAACTTCCGCTGCGCCGCCCCGCGCGTCCTGCGCGCTGCCACGTTGACGCAATCGTTCCCGGATATCCGGCCATCACCACCGCGTCCAGCGATCCGACATCGATTCCCAATTCGAGCGCATTAGTCGTCACCACTCCCCGGATGCGCCCTTCGCGCAAGCCGCGCTCGATTTCGCGCCGCTCGCCCGGCAAATATCCGCCGCGATATCCGCGCACATTCTGCGGCGATCCGGGGGACGCAGGAAACGCCTGCTGCAAATAAGTTAGAAGCACTTCGGTGTGCAGGCGGCTATTCGCAAAAACCATCGTTTGTAAATTACGTCTCAGAAATTCCTGCGCCAGCCGCGAAGATTCGTGAATGTAACTTCGCCGAATCCCAAGATACCGATTCACAACCGGAGGATTGTAAAATACAAAAACTTTTTCAGCAGCAGGTGCGCCATTCTCGTCCAGCACTTCCGCCTTATCTTCTATAAGGCGACTCGCCAGCTCGCCCGGATTCGCAATCGTCGCCGAACTGCAAATAAATTGCGGCGTCGATCCGTAGAAATTTGCGATGCGCCGCAATCGCCGCAGCACATTGCACAGGTGACTCCCAAAAACTCCGCGATAGGTGTGCAGTTCGTCCAGCACGATATACCGCAAATTTTCAAAAAGCCGCTGCCACTTCGTGTGATGCGGCAGAATTCCGGTGTGCAGCATGTCCGGATTCGTCAGAACAATGTGGCCCTTCTCGCGAATCGCAGAGCGCGCATCCGAAGGAGTGTCGCCGTCATATGTGTAAACGCCAAATGCGTTATCAACACGCTTCGCCAGATCGTGCAATTCCGCAAGCTGATCCTGCGCCAGCGCTTTCGTCGGGAAAAGATACAGCGCCCGCGTGTCTGTATTTTCCAACACAGCATTTACAACCGGCACGTTGTAGCAAAGAGTTTTCCCGCTCGCAGTCGGCGTTACCACCACAACATTTTTTCCAGCGCGAATCATTTCCGCCGCGGCCGCCTGATGCGTATAAAGCTGCGAAATTCCTTTCGCAGAAAGCGCTCCGGCAAGTTCCGGCCGCACCCACTCTGGAACCGGCGCAAATCTCGCGTCGCGCGCAGGAATGTGATGAATCGCAGTGAGAACTTCGCCCGTGGTATCGCGCGCTGCAAGCAGCTCAAGTACTTCGCGAATTTCCCGCACGCGCGATAATGCGTTGCTGCCCGCCATGCGTACCGCCAAAGTTTGCGCCATCATCCCACCTCGCCTACATGCTTCGCCTTTTGTTCGCTTACCGTACCACGCCGACCGTGACGATTCAACCATCGGTATTTAAGGGAGTTTCCACCGCGCGAACTGCGATCAAGTTCTCGAGGGCGCCGCGCCGCGCGAACTAAATAGCAGGAGCAATCCACCCATTGCCGTCAGCGCCGCCGCGTAAATGAAACCTGCAGCGGGCGAAACTTCAGTCCAAAGAAATCCCACAATAATGCTCGAGAAAAAATCTCCGGCTCCGTTCACCGTCGCCAGTACTCCAAATCCGGTCGCGCGAATTTCTCGCGGCAATAATTCCGCGGCCACGCTTTTTTCAAGCGTGTCCTGAATCGCCACATAAAATCCCGCCAGTCCAAACAATCCGATCAGTTCCGGCAGACGCGCCGGCGCGAAAATAAATCCAACGGACATCACCGCCGCCAACAGATATCCCACCACCAAAATTCCGCGCCGGCCAAGCTTGTCTCCGGCCAGTCCAGCCGGATAGCTCGCGGCCGCATAAATCACGTTGTGAAATGTGTAGAGAGCAACAGCAATTCCGCCAGCGCGCAAAATTCCATATTCCGGCGTAAGCAATTGCACCGCGCGAAGAATCAAAAGTGTGTGCGCGAAATCACCCAATCCAAACAGCGCCACGCATTTCAGAAATCCTCGAAATTCGCGTGGCAATCGCGAAAGGCTCGCAGTGAAGGGAAGCGCGTGATGTTCGCCGTCACGCACGCCTGTTGGCACAAGCGTCGCAATCGCCACCGCCGCGAGCGCGCCGGGCAAAAGCGTCCAACGCATCGCCATCTGCACGCTCATCATGGCGATCAATGCAGTCGCGCACAGCGGCCCAAGAATCGCGCCGATGGTATCCATCGTGCGTTCAAATCCAAACGCACGTCCGACTAATTCCGGCGCCACCGCATCCGTCAACAAAACATCCCGCGCCGGCCCGCGAATTCCGCGCCCCATCCAACCGATCGCGCGCGAAGCCAGAACCTGCGGCCAACTTCCGACAAATCCGAATGCAAATGTGGAAAGTCCGGTCAGCAGATATCCCGCAACCGCAACCGGCTTGCGTAAATGCGGACGATCAGCAACCCATCCGCCCGCAAGTTTCGCAAAGCTGGAAACTCCGTCGGCGACTCCTTCAATTAAACCCAGTGCATACGCAGGCGCGCCAAGTCCAGCTAGCAAAATTGGCAGCAATGACGTGCCGATTTCATGTCCCCAGTCGGAACACAAACTCGCAAGTCCAATTCCGAAGACGCCGCGTGTAAGCCAGCGTGAGTTTTTCGCAGGAATTTTAGAAGGTGTATCCATCGGCAACCGCGTGTTCGGATTCTAAACGACTTGCCAGAGTTTTGCTTCCCGTGGCGCTTAGCAAATCATTCAGTACGTCCGCCGATTTCCAATCGTTGCCGTGATACCACTTGAAGATTTTTCCATCGGGCGAAATAATCGCGGTGCTCATCGAATGAACAATCTGTCCCTGATCTTCCTTCACCGTTAGTCCGAAAAATTTTCCCATCTCTGTCATTTCATCCGCTGAAGTGACCACGAATTCCCAATGGTCAAACAATTTGTCTCCGCTCGATTTCAAATATCCGTCGCCATATTTTCGCAACACCGCGGGCGTATCGTTCTTGGAATCAAAACTAATGCTCAGCAAATGTGTGGACGCAAACGCCGGAGTATTTTTCCTCAGAGATTCTTCAATCGTCGAGAAATTTGTGTTCATCAGCGGACAATAATCCGGCAGTGGACATCGCGTATAAATAAATGTAAGCAAGACTGCCTTGCCTCTGAATTGTTTTAAAGAAATCCGCCGTCCATCTTGATTCACAAGTTTGAAGTCCGGCACATCCTCTCCCGGCTGAGGCGTGAACTCCGCCGTGCCGGGAGGCGTCGCCGTCGCACTCCCTTTTTTCGTAACGATAATATTGTCCAGCACCGGCTTCCCGTCAGTCACCACGACGTCCGCGCGAATTTCATCCCCAACCGAAAGTTGATCCAGTGACTTCGCATCCTTCACCGGATAAGGCATCGCCATCGCGCCCATATATCCCGGTATCGCCTCGTGATCCACAACAATTTCCTGCGTCGGCTTATCGATCGTGATTACTTTTCCTCTCAACGAAAATCGCCGCGTCCCTGCAGGATCCTGATTCTGTACGGGCGCCGTTTCGCATCCCACACAGAAAATTCCTGCGAGCGCCAGTATCAAGAACCCGGTCACTAAACTTCTAATTTTCCAACGTCGTTCACTCAAATCGTTTTCCTCCGTCTTGTATCCACATCAATTATATTCCGATTGTACGCGCCGAATCTCAGTAATGAAATCTCCAGCGAATCTGGCCGTAAATTTCCCTCGGATCATTCCAGTGGAAACCGCCGAAAGTCAGGCTGTTATCCAACTCAAAGCGGGAATTCGCCACGTTCAACGCTGTTGCCGACACCGTGAACCGCTCGCCAAAATCCTTTCCCGCGGAAAGATCGAACGTTGTGTGCGCCGGCAGATAATTTCCAGGAAAAGGCGCGCCCGGAAAAGCGTTGCTGAATCCCGAGCCGTAGTAAACGTTCGCCGACGCATACGAATGCCACGGAAGATTCACTTCGCCTCCCACGTTTAGCGTGTTGCGCTGGTCGTGGTCGAGCGGAGAAAGCCCCGGCGAAAACGAAAAATCCGTTAGCCCGCCGGTAATCGTGCCGCTTCCCTCGGCGATTTGGTTTGAGTAAGCCAAATGTATCTGTCCACGGTTGGACGCAAACCGCGGCGAGCGCAGCGTAAGCTCCCAACCACGAATTACAGCTCGCGAGACAGTGATTGGAAAAAATATGCTCGAGTCCCCGATGTTGTTGTGGTCCAGAAAATTTGTGGCGTTCGTTCGGAAATTATCCGCGTCCACTACCCATCCTCGGAAGGGAATCGTCACGCCGAACTGCCATTCCTTATCGCGTTCGCCGTGTAGCGGCACAAATCCCAGGCTTTGTCCTTCCGCAAAATTAATCAGCGGCGGACCGGAAACCGTCTCAATCGGCGGCGCCTGATAGTAATCGCCGTAGAAGCCGCGGAATGTCCAATGCAGTTTGGGAATCGTCACCGTCGCTCCGAATCGCGGGCTAATCGCCGACTCGGAAATTGGTGGCGTGACCGCCGTCGACGGAAAGTTTCCTTCGGAAAACCACGTCGGACGCATCCCGGCTGAAAGCGTCAGCCATGAGAATGGTTTGAATTTATCGTCAATGTAAAACGCTTCCAGATGCGCGTTCGGATGCTCTACATCCGTGAACGGCAGATTGCCGCTGCCATCATTAAAGATCGCGCCGAAAAGTTGGTTATCGCCTTGATAAAAGCCCAGGAAGCCCGCTTGCAGATCGTTATATTTATAATTTGCAGCGAAACTTGTTTGGCCTCCCGCGTATGTCGAGTTGCGATTTTCCGTGGTGGCAACCGGAGAATCCGTGGGCGAGCTGGCGTAATTGCCGCTGTTGTAGTGGTAGAAAGGCGAAACCGTCAGCAGCAGGTGCGAATTGAATGTGTGAACCCACGTAAACAAAACTCCTGCGTCGGTCTCGTGTTCGCCATCGCGTAGGCCGATACTCGGAAACTGTCCGTCCACAGGATTGTTTTCGATGTCATTTGGAAATGGATCGAATGGGATCTGGAAATAATCGCGCCGCAGCGAAGTCACCAGCCGAAGCTGGTTGGAGGAATCAATGTTGTACGTGAACGATCCAAAGCCGCCCGCGCCGTTTACGGCATCATGAACCACCTGAGGAACCGGAGGCTGCAAGCCAAGGTTGCTGCGGTTTCCGTTGACGCTCAGATAGTACGCGAAACGCTGCGTGTGGCTGCCGCAATTCAAAGCGTCGTTCGTTTGATAAAAAATTCCAAAGCTCAGAGACATCTCGCACAAATTGTTTCGCTCGAATCCACTTCGCGGCACGACGTTGAATACGCCATATGTGCGGTCACCGAATTCCGCTCCGTAGCTTCCGCGATTCACTTCCAAAAACTCCATATCTTTCGGATCGAATTGCGGCCCGACGTTTTGTGCGATCGCCGTGTTGATCACTGGAATTCCATCCAGCAACCACGTTGTCTGATGTCCGCCTCGGATGTGCAGCATGTCGTGCGTAATGTAGGAACCCGGCACGTAATCCGTAATCATTGCCAAACTGTTTGAGCGGTCTGCTCCCGGCGTGCGCGCGATGTCAGCGCTATCGATCAGCGTGATGGGAGTTGCGCTGTCCGTTGGTATTGTCGCCGTAGATGCGGTCACATTAATTTTTTCGGTTGCCGCGCCGACTTGCAATTGAATGTGAACTATTGGAACAGTTCCGGAAATTACAGTCACATCCTGTGTCGCGCTCGCGAAGTTTGCGTTTGATACCGTCACCGAATAATCGCCCAACGGCACTCCGTTAAATTGGAATTCGCCGTTGGCGTCCGTCGTTTCGGTCTTTTCCCAGTCTGATAGCTTCGCCTTCAGCTTCACCGTTGCGCCGGGAATCGGAAGATGCTGCGAATCGTGCACCACGCCGCGGACGGCGCCGTAAATATTCGCAAAGGCTGCGGCGGAAAGAAAAGCAAAAATAATCGGTAAAATGCCAATCCTGCGTTTCATGTTTTCTCCCAAGGCCTAATTTTTATTTCGCTGTGGCAAATTCTCATCCCCAAGAAATGCCGGCATCGCACTCTCATCTGGAAATCGAAGCGCAATGGCTCGAAGATTCATTTGAAGTCAATGTGCGCCAAAAAAAACGGCGCTCGCGCGCGTGAACAGAAATCACGCGCGGTTCTAAAAGATGTTGAATGAATTAGGAGAGCGAAATTCGAGGAGGGGGTGTTTCAGGAATTTGTGAAACTGGATGCGCCACAAACGGCGCCTGCGCGAAAACTGAAACCTGCACCGCGCTTCGCAGTATCTGCGTCGGCGCGGACAAAACAAATAATCCTATGTTGACTGCGTTATCTTTTTGAGCGTTGCATGCGGCCATCTCGCACTTACGCAGTGATCCTTTCATCTCGCCCAT
>DASYNR010000224.1:0-27227 GCA_036008485.1 Candidatus Acidiferrales bacterium
CATAGCAGCAACAGGAATTATGCGCAGGCCGCTATTTTTTGAAGTGCACCGGCTGGGAATTTATACGCCGCGAAGTTTGGATATTGACGTGGTTTTCGACGTGATGATTCACGACCTGGATATCTTGCTCGCGCTGGTCGGCGAAGAAGTCACGGACGTGAAGGCGGTGGGAATTCCAGTCGTTTCGGACAAGGTAGACATCGCGCACGCGCGTTTGGAATTCGTATCGGGTGCGGTGGCAAACGTCACGGCCAGCCGCGTCTCCACAGAGCGCGTACGAAAGATGCGATTTTTCCAGGAACACGAATACGTGTCGCTCGACTACACGCGGCAGGACGCGCTTCGCGTACGCGTGAAGAATCTCGGTCCACCGCCGGAATTCGACTTTGAAAAGTTGGTCACGGAGCCGCAAGAACCGCTGAAAGCGGAACTGGCTGAGTTTATAATTGCTGTGCGGGACCGCAACAGGCCGGGAGTGGATGGAGAAGCCGGCCGCCGTGCCTTGGAGCTGGCCGAACGTGTGGCCGCAAGCATCCAAGAGCACGGGAAGCGCGTCCAACTAAGTGCATTTGTGTCTCCGCTGTCATAAATGGGGCATAGATAGGCCGGGTGTGTCGTTTTATGGTGCGTCGCTTTCAACATGATTAATAGAATGCTGGTTCCTCGGAACGCCACGCTGGGCGCTGAAGGCGGAGCTGCGCTGGGAACACGGCGCAAAACGCCGATGGATACGCGCACGGTAATCGCCGCGGATCTGCCGCCGGGACAGATTGACGCGCTTTCTAAGATTCCTGCTTACATGCCGATGGACGTGCTTTCGTCACGCATGGTAATTCCGCGTGACATGCCGATCCACGCGCTGGATGTTTCGCGCACCACGCCCGATTACGTTCCGCTGGATGTTTTGGGCAAACACGTTGCGGTGCCGAAAGACGCCGTGCTACCGGATACAGTCGCGGTGCGCCAGCCATTGCAACACGCGGCGGAAATGCCGGAAGTGCTCGACCCGGACGTGCTCACTACCGGCGAAGTGCATTTGATGACGGATGGTCCGCGAAGTCTGAAGGACGAGCAGAAATGGGTTTTGCGCGGCACGTCAGCAGCGCTCCACGCCGCGGCGATTGTGATCATCCTTTTGATACCGAGCTTGTTCACATCGCGCCAACCAACGCAGGCTGAAATTATCGCGGCGTCACATTCACTGGGCGATCTTTATATGCCGCCGGATTTGCGCAGCGCGCTGCATCCTACGCCACACATCAGTGCGGGAAACCCGATTCACATTGATCCAAAAATTATTCGGAAGCTGACTCCGCCGGAACCGGCACCGCAGCCCAAGACCGAAATACCCGCGCCGGCAATTGCGCAGCCGCAACCGAAAGAAACTTCTGCTCCGCCGCAACCGCTTCCTGTGGCGCCGACGCCGCAACCGGTGAAACCGCAGCCGTCTCTTGAGCCGATTCGAGCGGATCAGCCGCCCACTCCGCACGGATTAATTTTGCCGAACACTTCGATTGGACACACGCTTTCGCAGGCCGCGAGTGATTTGCCGACGAATGGCGGCGGCGGAGGCAGAAGCATTGTGACTACGGGAAGAATGCCGGGTGGCCGCGGCGGCGGAGGAGGCGGTGGTGGAGGCGGAGGAGGCCAGGCCGGCGCCGGGCTAACGATGCTCACTGATCCACAGGGCGTGGACTTTACCGCTTACAATGAACGTATTGTCGCCAGTGTGAAGCGCAACTGGTATTCCATCATGCCGGAATCGGCGTTGATGGGCGATCAGGGAATCGTGATGCTGCGCTTCCGTATTTTTAAAGACGGAACAGTCGTAGCTGAAGAACCAATTCTGGAAAGAACATCCAGTAAACCTCCGCTGGATCGCGCGGCGATGGGTTCCATACGGGCGTCCAGTCCATTTGAACCCCTGCCACCGGCGTTCGGCGGACCGTTCGTCGAATACCAATTCATTTATTACTACAACCTGGAAGTACCCCGCGGAAGGTGAGACCCACACGCAATCAAATTTTGGGCCTGATCGTACTCGGGCTGATCGCGCTGGTGTATTTGCTGCTGCGCTATGAAGGAATATTGTGACGCGTGCTCCCGTGCTCGTAGCCATCGTTGGGCCGACCGCGTCCGGAAAATCCGCGCTGGGAATGCGCGTGGCGCGCGAGCTTGGCGGCGAAATTGTCGTCTGCGATTCTACGCAGGTGTATCGTGGATTTGATATTGGCACGTCGAAGCCTTCCGCTGCCGAACAGAAAACCGTGCGGCATCACCTGATTGATTTGCTGGAGCCGGACGAATTATTCACCGCCGGCGTTTACCGCGAACGCGCCATTGAAGTGCTTGCGGATTTGCGCGAACGCGGGCGCTTGCCGGTGATGACGGTTGGCACGGGACTTTATATGCGCGCGCTGATTGACGGATTTTCCGAAACGCCTGTGCGCTCGGAAGAAGTGCGCACGCGTTTGCGGACAAGTATGGCGCGGCACGGAGCGGATTATCTGCATCGCGCGCTGCGGAGGATTGATTCTTCAGCAGCAAAACGGATTGGCCCGCGAGATACGCCGAAATTAATGCGCGCGATTGAAATATCCATGCTCGCCGGAAAGCCAGTTTCCGAAGTGCAGAGCGCACGCAGGCAAAAACTGGAAGGCTTTCGCGTAATCAAAATTGGGTTGATGCCGCCGCGCACAGCGCTGTACGAACGCATCGAGCGCCGCACCATTGAGATGATGGATCGTGGATGGCTGGCGGAAGTGCGCGCGCTGACCGAGAAGGGAATTCCCGCAACGGCGAAACCGTTTTCGTTTATCGGATATGGAGATTTGCGCGCGCATCTGGAAGGAAAAAATAAGTTGCCCGCGGTGGTTGCGGCAATTCAACAAGCCACGCGGAGATACGCGAAGCGGCAGGTCACATGGTTCCGTCCTGAAAAGGACGTGAAATGGTTTGAAGGATTCGGCGATGATGCGAAACTTTCGGACGAAGCTCTGAAATATCTAAGCGGTGAAATTGAGCACAAAGAGATCTCGGCGTCTTGAGTCGAAGCTATGTAGTAAAGTGAAAGCAGAATGAAAACCACATCGCACACAACCGAACATCGCGAACGAGTTTTCCTGGTCGGCCTCGGGAAAAAGCGTCCCGGCCGGCTTCCGGGCGTGGAAGCGGGACAAGCTGAGCGCGAATCTCTTCTGGAATTGGCCGAACTGGCGCGAAGCGCGGGCGCTGAAGTTACCGGCTCGATGCTGCAAATGCGAGAACGGCCTGATCCTGCGACGCTTGTCGGGCAGGGCAAGCTGGAAGAAATCGAAATTGAAGCGCGCATGCACAATGCGCCGCTGGTAATTTTCGATACGAATTTGACTCCGACGCAGCAGCGAAATATTGAAGAAGCGCTCGACCGCCGTGTGATTGACCGCACGCAAATTATTCTGGATATTTTCGCGAGGCACGCGCGCAGCCGCGAAGGTCAATTGCAAGTCGAGCTAGCTCAGTTAAATTATTTACTGCCACGGTTGGCCGGACAGCGCACCGAACTTTCACGTTTGGGCGGCGGAATCGGAACGCGCGGTCCCGGCGAACAAAAATTGGAAACGGATCGCCGGCGCATCCGCGAAAAAATCGGACGCATCCAGAAAAGTATTGAGATGGTGCGCAAGCAGCGCTCTCTGCGCCGCGAAAAACGCCAGGCCGTACCCCTCGGAACTGTTGCGCTTGTCGGATATACAAATGCCGGAAAATCCACTTTGTTCAATGCGCTCAGCAAAGCCGGCGTACTTGTCTCGTCGAAAATGTTTGCGACGCTTGATCCTACGGTCCGCGCCGTGCGCTTGCCTTCCGGACGCCGCGTGCTGCTTTCCGATACTGTCGGATTTATTCGCGCGCTGCCTCCCGCGCTGATCGCCGCATTCCGCGCCACGCTGGAAGAAGTTCAGGAAGCGTCGCTGCTGCTGCACGTCACGGATATTTCAAATCCGCACCACGCTGAGCAGGATGCCGAAGTGGAAAAAGTTTTGGCGGACCTGAACGTCAGCGCGCGCCCGCGATTATTAGTTTGCAATAAAATTGATCGCCTGCCGAAAGATGAATTGGAGGCGCTTCTTGCCGCGAATCCCGCCGCGCAAACGAACGGCAGCGCCATCGCAGGAAACGTTTTTGTTTCCGCGCTGAAAAATGAGGGCCTCGACGGACTCCTGCGCCGCATGGACGAAGCAATGCCCGTTGACGAAGTCGTGCACATGAAATTACTCGTGCCGCTCGCCGATGGACGTATGCTCGCGCTCATCCACGCGCTGGGACGCGTCATCAGTTCCGAAATTGAAGATTCTTCCATGCGCTTGCTGGCAGACGTGCCGGAATCATTGGCGCGAAGACTGAACGCTTACGTCGCAAAATGATTTCACTCCGCAGTAATTCGATCTGCGCCGCGCGAAGCAATTTTGCGTGATGATGAATATGTTACTGGCCCGTGAACGCCGAATTCAGGGCCAATTTCGGCCCTAAATCGCGTTAATTGGCTAGAAAGTAACGAATCCGAATTCCGGTCACGCTGTGGAAATTCCTGTGGAAAGCCAAGCAAATTCATCTTGCCATTCAGGCCGCAAAGGTTGCGCTAGAATCAGGGAATTTCGCGGCAGCGCCGTAAGTCTCTTATTTGCATGGAGTTACGGAGATGCTTTCCGCGAGCGATTCCAGCGCGTTAACAGGGGGTAACTTTTTACCAACTCCTGGATTTGCACAGGTTTGGGGCAACCGCGTGTGGAAGTGGTTACTTTACACGGACTTCCGAGCAGGTACCGAAACCGGTGACAAATTGCGAAGCACCCAAAAACAGAGCGTTGACGCGCACGAATGCGGGGACTATAGTGTGATTCTATACCCGAATCTGCGGCGGGTGGAGGCTTCGGCGGCCTCCGGTGGCATATGAATCTTCCAAATTCGCTGACAATTCTACGAATCTTTTTCGTGCCGGTGCTCGTCGTCGTTCTGCTGACGGGCCAGCCGAATTTTACCTTGTTCGGCACTCACATCACTTACGTAATTTTGGGCGTGCTAATTTTGTTGGCCGCGGCGGCGACGGATTGGGCTGACGGATATCTTGCGCGGCTCCGGCAGCAGGAAACAACGCTGGGAATGTTGCTGGATCCCATCGCGGATAAATTGCTGATCTCCGCGGCGTTTATTTCGCTGGTGCAAATGGGATTGGTGCCGGCGTGGATGGTGGTGATCATCATCGGACGCGAATTCACCGTGCAGGGATTACGCACAATCGCTTCGGCGGAAGGATTTACGATTCAAGCGTCAGCATTGGGAAAAACAAAAACCGTTTTGCAGATTCTCGCCGCGAGCGCAGTCATCTTAAGCGCAAAATTTGACTTCATGAAATGGACAGCAAACGTGCTGCTCTGGCTGGTCGTGGTCAGCGCCATACTTTCGTCGGTGCAATATTTTATGAAATTCTGGAGCCAGGTGGACGGCAGCATCAAGCAACGCCGCAAGCTCCGTTTGCTCGAAAGAATCGAACGCGAAAAGAAAATGCAGGATGTCCCCACTCTTTAATTCCCGCGCGGCTGAATTTTCCGAATCACTTTCCAATGACGATAAAAGCGCGCTGTTGAAAATTGCCAGGCAGTCTCTCGTGGAAACGATCGTGCACGGCCGCCGCTGGCAACCGGATGCGCCCCTCGGAATGCTGGCCGAGCGCCACGGAGCATTCGTCACGTTGCACGTGCGCGGAAAATTGCGCGGATGCGTCGGCCAAGTGGAGACGCATAAATCACTCGCGGAAACGGTGGCGCGATGCGCGATCTCAGCGGCGCGCGAGGATGATCGCTTCAATCCGGTGCAACCGGACGAAGTGGCGCAGCTCGCGATCGAAATCTCCGTGCTCTCGCCACCAAAGCCAATCACGCGGGAAGAAATTGTTATCGGCAAGCATGGATTAATCGTCGAATGCGGCCCATTTCGCGGATTGCTTCTGCCACAGGTCGCCTCTGAGCGCAATTGGACCGCCGAAAAATTTCTTTCGGAGACTTGCCTGAAGGCGGGATTACCGAAGGACGCATGGAAATCCGCGGAAACGCAAATCTTCGGGTTCACTGCCGATGTTTTTTCGGAGCACGACGCTCCATCTAAATCTTCAAAATAATCATCACATCGCTGAAACGTACTTCGCGCCCGACTACGTCTTTGCTATCCTAGCGGCATTCCGGAGAAAACAATTTTGTCGTCAAATATCTCGACTGTTAGGGTGCACCGCAGCAGGGCAAAAATCCTGTGATCTCCGCCATCGATCTTTCCGCCGATGTCGGTCTGGTAGCCGTAGGTCTCATCACGCTGAATTTTCTGCTCGGCTTGATGATGGCGTTACGCTACAGTCCCGTGCGCTACTGGCCGCATAAGCACTTCAATTATTTTCGTCTCCACAATTGGACGGGCTATCTTCTGCTGTTCACTTCAATCCTGCATCCGGTAATTCTGCTCTTTTCTTCGACGGCAAAATTCCGGCTCATTGACATAATTTATCCAGTCCATTCGCCAAGCCAGCCTCTCGATAACACCATTGGCGCAGTCGCGCTGTATTTGCTGATGATTGTGGTCGTGACTTCCTATTTGCGGATCACGCTTGGCCGCAAAACCTGGAAGGCGTTTCATTACATCACCTATGCAGCCGCAATCGCCTTGTTCTGGCACAGCATTTTTACGGATTCCGAACTGAAGAATTCGCCGCTCGATCCATTCGACGGCGAAAAGGTATTTATCGAAATATGCCTGCTGGTGATAATCGGGATAGGAATTCTGCGCTGGCGCCACGCCGTACGCAAAGCGCACGCCGCACGTCCGTAAATTTCGCTCAGCCTAAAAAATAGGGCCGGCGTTAGCCGGCCCGTTGAAGTCAATCACCGCTGGATTAAATTTCTACTGTTCAAGCTCCACGTAGTCTCCGTGATACACCTCATGCCGAACAGCAGTAAGCATCAGCGTGGCCGTATTCCCGGAAACGCGGACTACGATTCCTTCGCCCAGAATTTCGCGCGGCAATCCCGGCCACTCGTAAGCCACCGGTGTGCTGCCGAATCCAAACAGTTTATATTCGGTGCCTTTGTCCTGGTATATCGTGGCAACTCCGCGGCCTTGATTGCGGAACACGCGCAGGTAGCTTCCCACTTTCACGCCCTGCGAAGCGCCAATGTTCACATACACGATGCTGTTGGTGCCTTCGGCCTGACCGAAAAATTTTGATGCAACGATCATGCCAGTCTTTCCCGTCGCCGGTGCGAACGGATCAACAACGTCCGCATTCTGCTTCAAAGGAGGCGCCGGGCGCTCTTGAAACGGCAACACAATGTCTCCGCGCTGAATGTAATCACAGGTCGATTTAACTTCCGCCGTCGATACCTTCTCGCCGACGTGGACTACCTTCAATCTGCCCTCGTCAGCCCAGGTCTGGCCCATCGCGCGCAGCAATTCATCTTGTCCCTTAAACCAGGGCTCCTTCAGGTCGTCCTTGATGCTCCGAATCACCAGATATTCATCGCCGACCTTTACGCCTTGTCCGGCACCGCGATTGATGTAAACCAATTGGCCAGCCACGAAGCCGACTTTATCCACCGATTGCTCGCCCGAAATAACGTAGCTATCCTGAGGAATCGCTTCGGACGTAACCGCGCCTGAGCAGTACATCGCGGTCTCGTCAACGGTGGTGCGCCGGGGAACCTGAGCGCCGGTAACGCCGGCAACCATCCCCAAAATCAGGCCAAAAGTAATGAATTTGCCTCGCATGTGCTTCACTCCTTGAACTCTGTGGACGCGCCCGCAAGCCCAGATACAGAGCGCAACTATCGGGCGCAATCGTCCTACGTCCACGCTAGCAAAGGGGCAAATGAGCGTCAATTGCCCGTGAGGACAGCCTTTACACATTCGACACCGCATGGTAGAAGCAAAAGTTCATCTTTCCACACGCCAATTCAGGAGGCGGAAAGTGTTATTCGGGCGGGAGCGCATTTGCGTCGTGATTGCGGAAAGGACGGCTGATGCCGCGCTGAAGGCGTTGCGGCAGACGCTGAAGCACTCGCGGACGGCGGAATTGCGCATGGACTGGATGAGGTCCAACGCGGAACTCGACCGGCTAATTATGCGGCTGCGTGTGGATCGCAAAAAAGCGTGTGTGATTGCCACTATGCGCCGACGTGCCGCCGGCGGTAAGTATTTCGGCGACGTGCACGATCAGATGTTATGGCTGCGTCTCGCCGCTGAATGCGGATGCGCCTGGTGCGACGTGGAAGTAGAATCGGCGGAACGGCTCGACCAGTACGGCCTGGACGAACTGCGGCAGGTCGGCGCGCAGGTGATGATTTCCTTCCACGATTTTCGCGGAACTCCGCGCGATTTGAAGGCTGTCATGCGCCGGTTGGTACGGTGCGGCGGAGATGCGATTAAAATTGCCGCGCACGCTCGAACAATCGGCGATAGCGTGCGGGTATTGGCAACTGTTCAGCGCAAGCGGAATGTGGTTGCCGTGCCGATGGGCGAAGTAGGATTGCCCGCGCGCATTCTTGCATTGCGCGCGGGAAGCGCGTTGGCATATGCGGCTGCGGATCGGGCCACCGCGCCAGGTCAACTTTCCGCGGACGAAATGCGCGGCATGTATCGCGCCGAAAAACTGGATCGCCGAACCAGCGCTTATGGCGTAATTGGGAATCCCATCGCGCATTCGCTTTCGCCGCTCATGCACAATGCGGCGTTCGCTGCGCGGCGCGTGAACGCGGTGCTTCTGCCATTTCTAGTGACAGACCTGAAAGATTTTCTCGCGTCGTGCCCGAAACTTGGCGTGAAGGGATTTGCGATTACGCTGCCGCACAAGCGGGCAATCATTTCGCATCTGGATGGATGCGATCCGCTGGCCGCAAAAATTGGCGCGGTGAATACCGTGGTTGTTCGCGGAGGCGCAAAGTTGTACGGGTATAATACGGATTACGTCGGCGTGCTTCGCGCGCTTTCTTCGCGTATGGAATTGAAAGGCAGTAGAGTACTGCTGCTGGGTGCAGGTGGCGCAGCGCGCGCCGCAGCATTTGCGCTCGTCGAAGCGGGCGCGATGGTCAGCATCTGCGCGCGACGTGATACGCAATCCGCCGCGCTTGCGCGAGATGCAGGTTGCCAATCAATCACGCGCAGAAAATTGAGGGGCGAATTTTTCGACGCGATCGTAAATTCCACGCCGCTCGGTCTTCGCGAAAGTGACGCTGCTCCTTTGCGTGCCGAAGAATTAAATTGCCGAGTAGTGATGGACATGATTTATCGTCCGATGCGCACGAAGTTGCTGAAGCTCGCCGAGCGCCGCGGAATTGAAACTGTCTCTGGTGCCGAAATGTTTATCGCGCAAGGAATCGCGCAGTGGGAAATCTGGATGGGCCAGCGCGCACCGGCTGAAATTATGCGGCGAGTGACGCTTGCGGCGCTGCGACGATAATTTCTCGATTCACTAAAAAATTGGTACAACATTTAGAGCATAAGTGTTTTCAAAGGACGAATGATCCAGCCTGATTTCAAAACGTTTAGCAAAATGGCGCGGCAGGGGAATTTGGTGCCGGTGTATGAAACTGTGCGCGCAGATTTGCTGACGCCCGTCTCCGCGTATCTTCGGCTTTCACGCGACGCGCGCTACGCCTGTCTTCTGGAAAGTGTTGAAGGCGGCGAAAAAATCGCGCGCTACACATTCGTCGGAGCAAATCCAGCGCAGGTTTTCCGATGTCGCAGAGGCGCATGCGTGCTGGAATCCGATGGCCGCATGCAACTTGAGTACGGCAATCCCATGAAATTTCTTCGCGGGCTTGTCCGCAAGTATCGGCCCGTTCGCGTGCCGGGACTTCCTCCGCTCGTTGGCGGAGCGATTGGATATTTTTCGTATGACATGGTGCGCCAATTCGAGCGAATTCCCGATTCCGGCCGCGATGACGCAGGTCTCGACGACACCGTAATGATGTTTTTCCTGGGCCTTGTCGTGTTCGACCATGTGCAACACCGCGTCTGGATTGTGCGCAACGTTTATACCGACGGGCAAGGAAGTCTGCGTGAGAAATATAACGCCGCCGTTCGCGAAATCGGCGCGCTGCGAAAAACGCTCGGCCAGCCTGTCGCCGAAGAAAAACCTGCGCGCAAGCGTGGAAGTAAATCCAAGCGCAAATTGAAATTTGAATCGAATATGACGCGTGGGAAATTTATTTCGTCCGTCGGCAAGGTGAAAGAATACATTCGTGCAGGCGACGCGTTTCAAGTTGTGCTCAGCCAGCGATTCTCCGCGAAAATGGAAACCGATCCATTTGAGGTTTATCGCGCGCTGCGCGTCGTAAATCCTTCGCCGTATATGTATTTCCTAAAATTGGGCGACATGGCAGTAGCCGGTAGCTCTCCTGAAATGCTCGTGAAAGTGCAGGGGCGCGACGTTTTCTATCGCCCGATTGCAGGCACGCATCCGCGCGGCCGTGATGAGAAAGAAGATCAGAAACTCGAAGCGCAAATGCTGGGCGATCCGAAGGAACGCGCCGAGCACATCATGCTCGTGGATTTGGGCCGCAACGATTTGGGCCGCGTTTGCGAATATGGCTCCGTCCGCGTGGAAAAATTAATGTTTGTCGAGCGCTACTCGCACGTCTCGCATCTAGTTTCCAGTTTGCGTGGAACTCTGCGCGCTGACGTGAATTGTTTTGACGCCCTCGCCGCATGTTTTCCCGCGGGCACACTTTCCGGCGCGCCAAAAGTTCGCGCCATGGAAATTATTGACGAACTGGAGCCGACTCGCCGCGGCGTTTACGGTGGCGCGATTCTTTATTTGGACTTCGCGGGCAATCTCGATTCCTGCATAGCAATTCGCACGCTTGTTGTCAAGGACGGCGTCGCCTATGTGCAGGTCGGAGCGGGATTAGTGGCGGATTCAGTTCCTGCGACGGAATATGCGGAGACGCTGAACAAATCCAAAGCGCTTTTCCGCGCGATTGAAATGGCGCAGTCGGACGAAGATTAGCGCGGCACAATAATCTACTGGAATTCGGGCCGCGACGGTGAATCCACAATAATTGCGCGGCCATCCGTAAGTGCTTTCACAGAGTGCCGCGCGTTGCTCGGCACAATCGCGACAAATCCAGGACGCGCAATTTTCGTTTCGCCGTCCACAGTCAATTGAAGTTCGCCTTCGATTACTTCGTAAACTTCTTCTTGCGGATGAAAATGTTCATGAATGGAGGCGCCGCGTTTGAAGTCGTAATGCGCAACGGTCATGTTCGCCGTATGGAAATAGCGGCCGTTCCAGCCGGGCAAGCGTTCGGTAACTTTCAGAGTGCTAGTATCGACGAATGGCATACGGCCTCCGGTGAAATATCGTAGCACGGCCGGGGAATGACATCCGTTTCGCAGCAAGTTAAACTATGAACATGATTCTGCTGCTCGACAACTACGATTCCTTCACCTACAACCTGGCGCAGTATCTGGGTGAGCTGGGTTGCGAGCTGGAAGTGCGCCGCAACGACAAAATCACCCTCGACGAGATCGCGCGTGCCAATCCGGAAAAAATCGTAATTTCTCCTGGCCCATGCACGCCAAGCGAAGCGGGAATTTCCGTCGAACTAATCAAAAGATTCGCGGGCAAAATTCCAATTCTCGGCGTCTGCCTGGGACATCAAGCAATGGGCGAAGCATTCGGCGGAAAGGTTGTGCGTGCAAGAAAGATTCTGCACGGGAAAACCAGCGAAGTATTCCACGACGGCAAAACAATTTTTCGCGGATTAGCAAAGCCATTCACGGCAACGCGATATCACTCACTGATTGTCGAAAGGAAATCCTTGCCGCGCGTGCTGGAAGTTTCCGCTGAAACTTCTGACGGCACGATTATGGGCCTGCGTCACCGCAAATTTCGCGTGGAGGGAGTGCAATTCCATCCGGAATCCGTTCTTACCGGGCCGGGAATGCAGCTGCTGAAAAATTTTCTAACGTTGAATTAATACCGGCTAAGCGTCGCGCAGAAATTACCATTTCAAATCGGCCAGCAGCGCGCCGTAAATTTCCATCCCCTGCCAAAAATTTCCGATCCGCAAATTTTCATTTGGACTGTGCTGATTATCGTCATAGTTCACGATCGGCACATTAATCACCGGCAGTCGGAGATTTTCAAAAATATACATTGGCGAACTTCCCCCGCTCATCGGCATTCTGATCAAGCCGCCTCCAATCGCGGCGTTCACAACATCCGCCAGCGCTTTGGAAACGGGCAAATCCATTGATGTAAGACTGGCCGGATAGCCCCCTGCGGACATTTCCACGCGCGCAATTTTCGCGTACCGCTGACGATCTTCCATTCTCGGTTCGTGGGTCGTAACGTAATATCCTTGTTTGCGAATATGCGCCACCAACCGGTCGAACTGCTCCCGCGGAGAAATATTTTTCACCAAGCGCATATCAATCGCGGCAGTGGCGCGCTCCGGAATAATCGTGCGCGCTTGCTCGCCAACATCTTCGCTGCGCAACCCGTCAATGTTCAGCGAGGGTTGCGTGATCAGCTCAACCAACTTTTTTCCGCCGCCTTCGGGCGCGTTGATTCCCAAATCATGTGCTAACTCGGTGTCATTGTCCGGCATGTCTTTCAGAGCTTGCTGCGCAGTCGGGCCGAGATCTGCAATGTCGTCGTAAAATCCAGAAATGCGCACGTGCCCGTTGTCATCCTTCATGCTCGACAGAAGTTGCGCCAGCCGCATCGCCGGATTCGGCGCCCAATTTCCGTAGTGCCCGCTGTGCAGCGAATGCACCGGCCCGTAAACAGTAATATCGGCGCGAACAATTCCGCGATTTCCAAAGAGCACCTGCATCCGTCCCGACTGATGCACCGGCCCATCGCCATTGATCAGCAAATCGCCTTGAAGCAGATCGCGATGATCCATCAGCGTCTTCTCCAAATGCGGCGAGCCGGCTTCTTCTTCGCCATCGAAAACAACTTTCACATTCACGCCGATGGGAATTTTTCGCGCGCGCAGCGCGTCAATCGAAGCAAGCAGCGCGACGATGGGAGATTTGTCATCAGCAGCCGAACGCGCGTAAAGCCGCCAATCATCGTTGTATCGTTCGTGGTCCGTCGGAAACGAAATGATTTGTCCTTCGGAATCAAGAGGCTTGTCGCGCAGCGTCGGCTCAAAAGGTTTCGTGCCCGTCCAAGTGGACGGATCAACGGACTGCCCGTCATAGTGCATGTAAAAAATGATTGTGCGCTTCGCGTTAGGTGTTACTAAATTCCCAAAGACTACCGGCCCGCGATGTTCGATTTCTAGAAACTGTGTTTCAAATCCGCGAGCGCGCAGCATCTCCTCCAGCTTGTCGGCATTCAGCCGAATATTGTCCGTATCAGAAGCAAAATTTGGAATTTGAAGGAACGCGCGAAGCTCGTCCATCACACGCATCTCATTCGCTTCGCGCCAAGCGCGAATCTCGGCCGCCGTATGCGAAACGGCGGTCAACGCGCGCGGCGGGGATTTCGGACGCTGCGCGGCAGTCCAAAAAGCCAGCGCGGATATTCCCAACAATGCGATGCCAATGCGACTGCCGGCCACTGATGCCATTTGTCATCCTCCGCGGAGCTTCACGGTATGCTAGACGTTCGAGGCGAGACTATAGTTTTCCACGCTGACGCACAAATACTTTCGCGCCGGCCAATTTATCTGACAAAGAATATTTTCAAATGTGCCGGGGGAGTGCTGAAGAGATGCAGAGCGGGCAGCGAATCGCCACCCGCTCCGACCGGGGAACTGTTCGTCAGATAACTATTTCTGTGCCATCCAATCGTCTATGGCCGATTTCCCGCCGTTCTTATTCTTCGCCACAATGTCCTGCGTGTCGGCAACGAATGTGATTGATTCCACCGGCCGGTCCGTGCCTCCGCCTCCCACAGGATGGATCGCCGTAATTATCGCGTTGCTCAGATGCAGCGTCTTGTAAACTTCTGGATTGGCGCTCGCGCCGTTGTGCACAAATTCAATGTCAACGGAGCTTAGAACTTCGCCGCTGTTCATCGCTTTCGCGAACATCGGCGACGCCTTGTCAATCTCTCTGACGATCGTGATCGTGCCGTGCATCCGCCTGCCCGTAGGTTGAGCGGAGGCCGCAACTTTTCCGGCACCTGCTCCCGTCGTCGCTGATTCCTGATACGTGAATTGTGAGCCGGGCAAGCGGCCCGTCGCCGCCGCGCCGTCGCCTTTGAATGTGCCTTGCTTCGTGCCTTCAATTTTCAAGAACATGTCGACGACCGCAGCCGACGCGAGGTGCGCCGCTCCGAAAATACTTACGATCACAGCCAGAGCAACAACTCCCGATAGCTTTCGTGAATTCATTTTTTCCTCCGAAGTTTCAGAGAATGGAGATGGGCCGTATTCTGGCATCAGATTCTAAACTTCTCCGCGGCCAGCGAATCACCAGATGGCGAATGTGTTGCGTATCAGAAACTATGTGGTGGAAATGACGGAGACCGCCGAGCGAGTTGAATTTGAGCGCGATTCTAGCGGTTTGTAAATTCCACGAGCGCTTCCAACTTTTCGCCCGCCGCTCCGGAATCAATTGACGCCGCCGCAAGTTCCGCGCCTTCGCGCAAATTCGCTGCGCGTCCTGCGACAAATATCGCCGCCGCCGCGTTTATCACAACAATATCCCTGCGCGGTCCCGATTCGCCGGCGAAAATCGCGCGGATGATCGCCGCGTTTTCCTCGGGTCCGCCGCCGGCAAGCACGCTCAACGGCGCCCGCTCAACTCCGAAATTCTCCGGCGCAAGACGCAGCGTGCGCACTTCCAAATTTCTATTTCCGCGCGCCTCAGCCGATTGATTCGGCGCGCCAACTTCCGCCACAAGCGTTTCGCCGCCCAGCGAAATTTCATCCAGCCCGTCGTCGCCATGCACAACAAACGCATGACGCGTGCCAAGTTCGGCCAGCGCACGCGCCATCGGCTCAACCCATTTTGCGTGAACCACTCCCAGAACTTGCGCCGCCGCACCAGCCGGATTTGTCAGCGGGCCGAGTAAGTTAAAAATTGTGTGTCCGCCAAGCAATTTCCGCGCCGGCGCAGCGTGACGCGCAGCTGCATGCGCTGCTCGCGCAAAAAGAAATCCGACTCCAATTTCCATAATCGCTTCGCCGGATTTCTCCGTTGGAATTTCCACGCGCACGCCCAGCGCTTCCAGCACATCGGCCGATCCGCTGCGCGAAGTTGACGTGCGGTTGCCGTGTTTTGCAACGCGCACTCCCGCGCCGGCCGCCACAAACGCCGCCGCCGTTGAAATGTTAAATGTATTTCGTCCGCTGCCGCCGGTGCCGCAAGTGTCCACCATTTCGCCCGCAAGCGCGTGGCGTTGTTCCGCGCTCAGATTCGGAAATACTGGACTCGCATGCCGGCGCATCACTGCGGCAAATCCTACAAGCTCCTCCACGCATTCGCCTTTATCGCGAAGCACCGAAAGCAGCAGTGAAATTTCGTCGTCGCTCAATTTTCCGCTGAGCAATTCTTCAGCAACAGATTCCGCGTCCGCGCGCGTCAGATGCGCGCCCGAGGAAATTCGCGTGATGTGATGGCTCAACATTCTCAATTTACGAAGCGCTGGGCGCCTTTCTGCGCGGGCGCCGCACCAACTCCCCTTCGCAATTCGGGCAAATTTCAGCGAACTTTGCCGTGCATTCTACGCAAAACGTGCATTCAAATGAACAAATAAACGCCTCGCCGCCGGGCGAAATCGGCCGCTCGCAGTGCATGCATCTCATTTTCATTTCCAACGCCATTTTCGCGGCCGCCTTGCTCCCCGCTCTAGTTCCAGATAAACTTACATGTTTTCTAATCCGCAAAATTCTAACACTGATGGAGCGCGCGTGAAGATACACGAGTATCAGGCCAAGGCGATTTTGGCAAAGTTCGGCGTTCCCACTCCGCGCGGCATCGTTCTTTTCAACGCAAACGACGCGCGCCTCGCCGCCGAAAAATTGGGCACGAAAGTCGTCGTCGTAAAAGCGCAAATTCATGCTGGAGGCCGCGGCAAAGGCGGCGGCGTGAAACTTGCGAAATCTCGCGACGAAGCGATGCAGCTCGCTTCGGAAATTATGGGCATGAATCTCGTCACCGTGCAGACGGGTCCCGCCGGGAAAATTGTGAAGCGTCTGCTGATCGAAGAAGGCCTTGATATTAAACGCGAACTTTATTTAAGCGTCGTGGTGGATCGCGCCGCCGAAGCGCCGGTTTTTCTGGCCAGCACTTCCGGCGGAATGGAAATCGAGGAAGTGGCCGCGAAAGATCCCGAAGCAATTCTGAAGGAGCGAATTGATCCCGCCGTCGGATTCCAACCGTATCAAACGCGCAAGCTCGCGTTTGGTTTGGGACTGAAAGGCGACGAAATTAAAAATGCCGGACCATTTTTTCAGGCGCTCTATCGCGCCGTGATGGAAACTGACGCGTCGCTCGTGGAAATTAATCCGCTGATCGTGACTGGCGAAGGGAAGCTCGTCGCGCTTGACGCGAAAATGGTTTTCGACGACAACGCGCTTTATCGCCATCCGGAGCTAAAAGAGCTTCGCGACATCGACGAAGAAGATCCGCTTGAAGTGGAAGCTTCAAAATTCAATCTAAATTACATCAAGCTCGACGGCACCGTAGGCTGCATGGTGAATGGCGCGGGCCTCGCAATGGCTACGATGGACATCATTAAACTCGCCGGCGGATCGCCTGCAAACTTTCTGGACGTTGGCGGAGGCGCCAGCGCCGAGCAAGTGAAAAACGCCTTCCGTATTTTGATGAGCGACGAAGCCGTGAAGGGCGTGTTCATCAATATTTTCGGTGGAATTCTGCGATGCGATGTGCTCGCATCGGGCGTAGTTGCGGCGGCGCGTGAACTGGGAATCACCGTGCCGGTAGTGGTGCGAATGGAAGGAACGAACGTCGAGGAAGGGAAAAAGATTTTGAGCGAATCGAAATTGAATTTTACGATTGCCGAAGGAATGAAAGACGGCGCGGAAAAAATTGTAGCGCTCGCACGTAAAGCTGGGGGTGCGCGATGAGCGTTCTCGTAAATGAAAAAACGCGCGTCATCGTTCAGGGACTCACCGGCCGCGAAGGAAGTTTTCACGCCGAACAGATGATCGCCTACGGCACGAAAGTAGTTGGCGGCGTCACGCCCGGCAAAGGCGGCACGAAACATTTGGGCGTGCCCGTGTTCAACACGGTCGCTGAAGCGGTGAAAGCAACGGACGCAAACGCATCCGTAATATTTGTCCCGCCACCATTCGCAGCGGATGCAATTCTCGAAGGCGCCGATTCGAAATTGCCGTTGGTCGTTTGCATCACCGAGGGAATTCCCGGATTGGATATGGTGCGCGTTGCAGCAGTTCTGCGCGGCGGTACGACTCGTCTGATCGGCCCGAACTGCCCCGGAATTATTTCGCCGGGCAAATGCAAAATTGGAATTATGCCGGGAAGAATTCACAAGCAGGGCCGCGTCGGCCTCGTAAGCCGCAGCGGAACTCTCACCTACGAAGCCGTCGATCAATTGACGAAGCTCGGCATTGGACAATCCACCTGCATCGGAATCGGTGGGGATCCAATTATCGGCACAAGTTTTCTAGACTCAATTCGATTGTTCAATGAAGATCCCGATACTGAAGCCATCGTGATGATCGGTGAAATCGGCGGCAACGCCGAAGAAACCGCGGCGGAATATATCCGCCTTCATGTGAAAAAGCCGGTGGTCGGATTCATCGCCGGACAAACCGCGCCTCCAGGCCGCCGCATGGGCCACGCCGGCGCGATCATCAGCGGCGGCATGGGCACTGCAAAAGAAAAGTACAAGGCAATGGAAGCCGCGGGAATTCGCACCGTACAAAGCCCCGCGGAAATTGGACACATGATGCAGGAAGCGCTTTCTCGTAAATCCAGCGCGAAGAAACCGGCCGCGAAGCCAGCGAAGAAAGCAGCGGCGAGCAAAGCGAAGACCAAGCCGGCCAAGAAAAAGAAGCGATAAAGTTCAAAAATAACTTTTACAAATCCCTCGGAGGAAATTGTGGCATCAGAGAGAACATTTGCAATCATCAAACCCGACGCATACAAGCGCGGACTGACGGGCGAAATTCTATCCCGCATTCACAAAGCAGGATTTTCCATTATCGCGATTAAATCCGTCAGCCTCAGCAAAACAGAAGCTGAAGGTTTTTATGCCGTCCATAAAGCGCGCCCCTTCTTCGGTGAGCTAACAGACTTCATGAGCTCCGGCCGCTGCGTTCTGATCGTGATGGAAGCCGAAGGTGCCATCGCAAAATGGCGCGACACAATGGGCGCCACTGATCCCGCCAAAGCCGCGCCGGGCACAATTCGACGCGATCTGGGCACCAGCATCGGAAGCAATTGCACGCACGGATCAGACGCGCCGGATACCGCATCATTTGAAATCGGATATTTCTTCGCCGGCATGGAACTGTAGTAGCGCTCGCAACGCGCAAGGTTTTTCATCTACGCATCGCAAAATCAAAAGCCCACTTCCCAAGTGAAAAGGGAAGTGGGCTTTGTTTTTCTAAACGTCCTAGTGATGTATCGGCTGTAACTCCGTCCAGTTTCCCGCCAGCACTCCCTGCGGATTTGCCGGAGCATTCGACTGCACCACCACACTCCCCGGTCCCGTTCCATTTGAGTACGTGTGATTATATTGATTGCTCTGCGTCGTCGTTTGTCCCGTCGTCGGATTCACATACAGTTGTTGATCCAAAATATAATCAACCACATCTTTCGTGTGCGCGTCTTTAGCAGCCATCTGCGCATTGAATTGTGCATTGCGCGCGTCGCCCTGCTTCTGCATATTCGCGATGAACGCCTGCGCGTTCGCCGTCATCTGAGCTTGCTGCGCCCGGCCCTGCGCCAAAATGGAATTCGTCACCGCCCATGACGCCGCAATCGATTTGTTCGTCAGGTCCTGCAGATAGGCATTATATTTTGCGCTGTAATCCGGATTGATTTTGAAGGACGAGTTGATCGCCTTGAACGCCTCAACGTTCGGTTGCAGTTGTCCTTTCGGCGCGCGGAATCCATTCACGTAAGGAGTCGATTGGATTCGGTGCATCATCGCCGTTCGCAGAATCTCGCCGGGCCGGTTCACCATTACGGACGTCGGCTGATCAGCCATAGACATCGCCACATTCAAGATTTCTTCTTCGGGATGCCCATTCAGGTCGTAATGTATATGCAGCCATCGCTGCTGGCCCGTAACGTGGATGGGGTTGTGGTTTCCGTACGAAGCTGCCTGCGCCGCCAGCGCTTGATTACTCTTCTCAAGACCTGCCAGATAAGCAGCTTCACCTGGAGCGGTTTCCACCGAATCCACAACCGAGCCTGGCCGTATTGAAACGGTGATCAGGCGCCCATAGTCCTCGGCGGACATAGTTTGAAGAACTTTGCACGCCGGCCCCTTTGGCAGCGCACGCTGATCCTCGGCCCAGAAAAAATCCGAGGTCGGAATTGTCTGAATTCCGTAAAGCATATCCGGGCTGTACCCCCGTAACACTGGCGCGACCATTCCAAACAGACATCCGGGCCCGTGCAGCACTGTCCCTTCAAAATTCCAGCTCTTCGGAATGGAAATGGTGTAAGCCACCATGTTGAACATCGGATCCCAAATCTCGACCGTCCTCGTTTCGCCAAAGCCAGATGCTGACCCTCCGGCGGCATTGCCTCCGTTGACGGTGGAAGTGGAGCTTGCCGCCGGCGTCGAACCTCCCGTCGAAACAGAGCTTCCTGCTAAGGCCGCACCGCCTGACGTCGCATGTCCTCCACAAGCAACTAGCGCCACCGCCACTAGAACCGCAAATGCAAATTTCGTTGTCTTCATTCGATTCTCCGTCCCAATTGAGTCGATGTCCGAAACAGACGCGAAGCCTGAGATGCCGCAGGGTATACATCTCCCGAACTATTCAGCGCAACGGACGAATGAGGACACTTCGGGACATTTCACTTTATCGGCGATATCGGCCGTTCCTGTTTCGAGTAAAATGCCACGATGGTGCCCGTTCGTGAACTCGGTCGAGCATTGCTCGTGTTCGGCGCGGTGTTCGCTGGAATCGGGGCTCTCCTTTATTTTTCGGGGAAGCTCCCATTCCGACTCGGGCGCCTTCCAGGAGACATTTCCTGGCAGGGCAGGAACGGAAGTATTTATTTTCCGGTCGTGACCTGCATCGTTTTGAGCGTTATCCTGAGTGCGCTGTTCTGGCTGATTTCGTGGTTTCGTCGTTAAGGAAGTTTTTTTCATAAAGGACGTGTGCGTGGCGTCACAGCTTCAATTCAACTTAATTCCCGAGCGCAAAATCTGGACCGTCAGCGAACTGACGGCTCGCGTCCGCGAACTACTGGCCGCGGCGTTTGCCGGGGTGTGGGTCGAAGGCGAAATTTCCAATTTCCGCGACGCCCAGTCGGGCCACCTTTATTTCACGTTGAAGGACGAGAAGGCGCAAGTGAAGTGCGTCTGCTTCCGAACTACTGCGCAGCGCTTAAAATTCCGTCCCGAAGACGGGCTGAAAGTTCGCGTGCGTGGCTCAGTAAGCGTTTACGAAGCGCGCGGCGAATATCAAATTTACGTGGACAATATTGAGCCGGTCGGACTCGGCGCGCTACAACTCGCCTTCGAGCAATTAAAGAAAAAATTAGCGGCCGAAGGTTTGTTCGACCTCGCGCGCAAGAAGCCGTTGCCGATGCTGCCTCTGCGCATCGGCGTGATCACTTCTCCGCGCGCCGCCGCTCTTCGCGATCTCTTGAGAATTCTGCGCCGCAGATTTCCAAATGTGCGCGTGATGATTTATCCCGTAAAAGTGCAAGGCGAAGGCGCCGCCGAGGAAATTGTCGAAGCGCTCGCTTATTTCAATTCCCGCGCCGCAGCAAGCCTTCGCCCGGACGTCGTAATTCTCGCGCGCGGCGGCGGCTCTCTCGAAGATTTGTGGGCCTTCAACGAAGAAAAAGTTGCGCGCGCGATCGCCGCGTCAGCAATCGCAATTGTTTCCGCTATCGGACACGAAACCGATTTCACCATCGCCGATTTCGTCGCCGACGTCCGCGCTTCCACTCCTTCTCACGCCGCGGAAATAGTTTTGCAAACGCGCGAAGCCTTTGACCATCACATAGTCCAATTGCAGGAAAGTCTAGGCGACCGAATTCGTTTCCTGATCATGCGCCGCAAAGAACGCCTGCATGAACTCGTGCGCGATCAGGCTTTCCGCCGCGCGGAAGATCTGGTCCGTCAATATCGCCAGCGCGCCGACGAACTCGCTCTCCGCCTCGGCGAATCGCTCCGCGCGAAACTCGATTTGCTCCGCGAACGCTTCACCGAAGCCCGCGCTCGTATCGCGGCATACGATCTGCGCGTCCGCCTCGCGTCTCTGCGCCTCCGCTCCACGCACAGCGCCAGCAATTTGCAAATGCGCATCGACCGTTTTCTCGTCGCCAAGCGCCAGCGTTACGAGCGCCTCGTTCTCCAACTCGAAGAACGCAGCCCTCTGCGCGTACTCGATCGCGGCTACGCAATCATCTATGACGCCGCCGGAAACGTAATCCGCAGCTCCGAACAAGTTTCCGCCGGAAACGAAATTTCCGTCCGCCTTGCCCGCGGAAAATTAATCGCCGGTGTGAAGCGCACCGAGCCGGCGTAGCAAAGTTCGAGACGTTGAAGACGACGTCATCCTGAGCGCAGCGAAGGATATCCGGCGGAGCGCTATGACGCCTGGGTCTAGACTTTCTTGCACGTAGCCGTTGAACTGTGATGAAATTAGAAGTTCCCGCAGGTGACACACAATGAGCGCGACGACGAAATCAAAATCCAAAAAGTACTCCAGCAGGCTGCTTGCCGCTGTCCACGAAACCGCGACGGACCTTTACAAAGCCGGCGCAATGGACAGGCGGACCATGCGTAAGTTCGACATCACGTGCGTAACGCCAGTACAACGGAAGGTCCGTGCGCTCCGTCATCGGGGAGGGAATACGTGAAAAGAGCGCAGCGCGATTGCGACCCGGCAATCAAGTCGGGTCAAACGTAGCCGCACAAGCTACTACCGCAACAAAAACACCTGCGAGAAGGAAATACAGATATACCAATTTATAGAGAACGGGCTGCTTTTCGTGTTCCACCCACCTCATCAACATAGGCACTCGAGCTTTCCTTTTATAGAACATAGAAAGCATTCCGATATAAGCCGAAAGGCACATCAGCCATCCGAGTAAGACCGGCCACTTCGGACGGCCTGGGAACAAGAAAAAACAAGAAAAGCTCGCCAACCCGGCGATGGACAATAATAGAAGAAGTTTTTTCATTCCTACGCCCGTGAGTCTAGCAACAAAATACGCTCATTCGGTGCACGGTTCCCCCACCTACTTCTCCCAATGCGTCGTATTAAACTGCTTCGGATCAAACGTTCCCGGATCCAGCTTCACTCCAATCTTGATCTCCGTGTAATCCTCGGTGAACACCATTTTCTCGTCGCGATAAACTTCCACACGCGCTGCGATCAATCCTTTGCCCTCTTCGCGGTAATCCACGAATCGCGTGTCTGTCGTTTTGGTCAGATCGCGCTGGTAGGGCTGCAGCAGACGCACAAACAACAATCGCTTTTTTTCTACCCAGAATTGTTTTGACTTCAAATCGCCCTTCTCCGCTCCCACCACGTAGACGGGCTCGCCATTCCACAATTCTTCGTGAAATTTCGTCACGTCAATGCCTTCATGTTTTAATTGCCCAATCGTAATTTCCGGTGCCTGCCGATAAACATCAAATCCCAGCACCAGCAATAAATTCAGCAATGGACGCGTCGACGTTTCTTTCCCCGCCTGAACAGACGTCGCGTTTCCATCCGCCAGCACCAGTCCGTTACCCTCACTCGAAGCTCCATAATCAATGCGCAATTTTCCTGGCAGACTCGCCGCTTCATACCACGTCTCCACTTTTGTTGTGCCGTCCGGATTGTAAGTCGTGCTCTTCTGCGTAAAAGTCACCGTGTCGTACCAGACTTTTTCGTAGCGAGCATGCATCGCATTCACAACGGCTTCGCCGCTCGAAACTTCCGCCGCGCCGGATGCGCCGAAAGCAAGCAGGCACGCTGCGACCAAAGTTATTCCCACGCGCATTTTCATAAAGTTCCTCCGCTAATTCCCCGAAGCCTTCTCCACATGATCGATCACCAATACCGGAACTGGCCCTTTCGCCGGCTCCAATTTCAATCCGATCTGCTGCTGAATCGCGGTGAACAGTGAAGGCCAATTTGTTTCCGGCCCCGTCTCTGCGTTTTCGTTCGCTGTCCATTGAAGCTGATAATCATATTTCCCCGTTAGTCCAGTCTTATCGATCACAGGGCAGTGCAGCCACATCGATAGCGTCGTTGCCAGTCCCGACAACGGAGCACCTAGAGCAATGCGTTTTGTCGATCCGGGGTCAGAAGGAGCCATCACCGTCATACCTGCGTGCCACGTGAACCCTCCCCATCCCGGCCCCTTTGGATAGGTTTCGCCGGCAGTTGCTTGTTTCATCTTGGGGCCGCTCTTCGCGACAGTTAGGAAATAAACCGGGCCCTCTCTGTTTTCCGAGTGAGCCTTCAACTTGAAACGGTCCACCAACAACGCTTGCAGCATGCGCGCTCGCGCAAGCCCTTGCTGACTTGGACTAAGCTTGCCGAGTTCACTCGCTACAGATGAGTCCACTTTCCCCTCAATAGCATACAGGTAGGTCGTCGCCCAGTTTGGAGCTCCAACGATTTGGTTATCTCTTAATCCAAATCCGGACCAGCTGGGATCTATCTCTGCATAAGCCGATTGCAGGAGGCCCAGTAGCGTCACCATTCTAACGCTTATCCCATCCGGCTCCAGGTCGGCCACCAGTCCTCGGTAATCTGGCGTGGCGTCGGTCCTCAGCAACTTGATGGAAATCGGCTCGTACTTGAATTCGGGGCCAATCGTTACTGCATTCTGAGGTTGCGAGTGCCCGCGGCTCGGCAGCGTGTTCGCAAAACCAAATAGTACCGGCACTGCAACGCTTGCTAGTCCAACCAAGAAAAGTACGATCGCGAGAATTAGCAATCGGTGGAACCGCGAAAGTCTCATTCGTTGCCTCGCTGAGCTTTAAACATCCTCCACTAATTTCCTGAAGGCCTCTCAACATGATCAATCACCACAACTTCCACCGGCCCTTTTGTCGATTCCAGTTTCAATCCAAGCTGCTGTTGAATCGCCGTCATTAAATTCGGTCCCCCGGCGGGCTCCGCTGCTGCGGCCACAGATTGCGGGTCCGGCGTGCCTCCAGGTCCAACTAGAATCAGATTTAGCCAATACTTCAACGTGAAGTCATAACTGCCCGTGAGCCCGGTCTTGTCCTCCACAATCTGGCCCGCCTTCGTTCCTAAGTGATGGGCCAGGCCTGACATCGAAACTCCGAACCCGTAAATCGTCATCGTGTTTCCGGCAGGTTCCGTACCGATGATGTCGAAAATGTCGCCTGCTTTTGCCGGCCCACCCTGAAACGCATGATCGTAAGTGTCGCCCGGTTTTGCTTCCTGAAGTTTTAGTCCGTTTTTCGAGACAGTCAGCGCGTAAATTGGAAATTCTTTTGCTTCGCGGTGAATCGCGAGCTTGAAGCGATCGGCCAAAAGCGCGCGAACCATTTTGTCTTGCATCAGCTTGCGCTCGTCGGGGCTGAGTTTTTTCAGGTTGTCCGCGACCGCGGCATCCATTTTCGCCGTGATGTAATACCCGTCGGTATCGAGCCATTTCGGGCCGCCTAACACCATTTCTTCTCGGCCTCCCCACAGGTCATACGCACTTTTAATGACAAATCTCATCGTCATATTCCGCGCCCGGTAGCTATCAGGCGTCAAGAATCCCACCACGCCGCCGGGGTGCGCGTCTGTGCTTAAGTAAATCGTAGCGACGTCGAACTCGTATCCGGATGGATATGTCGCCACGCTTTCCGACTGTGCGTGTGCGGCCGTTCCGTGCGCCAACCCAAATGCAAACGCAATGATGATCGCCATCGCGCCCGCCACGCGCAGAAATTTCATTCTCCGACTTCCAATCCTACGGTCGAATTTTTTCATTGTTGTTGCTCCTGTACATGGGAACTTTTCCAAGATCGATATCAAAATCAAATCGAACGTGTCCGACTGGCTCCAATGTTTCCACAACGGCGTGGTCCCACGGCGTCGGGGACCATGAGTGTCTAAAATCCTGGCTCACTGGACTGATCCGGAGATTGGCAGGGAACGGGGAGAAAGACATCGATTGCGGGTTCATTAGAGCGGAGACACCCAACTCCCCTCGTACTGGAACCGACACGTTTCGCATTGGAAGAGAATTCGTATCATTCGACTTCTCGTCCGGCTGAACGAATCGATAGGAAACCAGCGCCGTTGGAGCCCGGAAAGCAGAGTTGCAAACCAGAAAATAATCATTTTGGCGATTGGGATTCTCATTTGCCGAACACAATCCCACGTGTGCCACTGGAACAGATCGCTCTCCGAAGGGAATCTGTGTCGTGTGCGGGTTCCCATATACTGTCAAATCAATTGTACCGTGGATTTTCACCGGCACATCGTTGTGCGTCAAGTAGGCCGCACCAAAAAAGCCAGACTGAACGAAAATTTGTTTGTCCGGCGGGTCTGGGTTTTCCCAGGAAAAACCATCGGCTATCCATGTCGTGCCGTCAGGCACCTGAAAGGTCATGGACAAATTTTCGATTCTTGTCCTTGTGCCTGAAGGGAGTCCTGCGAATTGAAGCGGCACGTGAACACCCACATAGTCTCCTCCTTGTCGAAAGCCGGCAGGCCGTCTTTCCGCGCCCAAATCAGAAACTAAACGAACTGAAGAAATATCTATTTGCGTTCGAGAAAGGGCGTAGTCAATCTTGGATGCTGCATTCCACGAAATGAAATAAACCACCATCCCGACCAAAATCCATGCGGCTGCCGCAAAACTACGCCCAATTGCAGTTCGACGACGGGAGTATTGCCAGAAAAGAATTGCCGAAGCCGCGACGGTAATGATCAAATATATAAGATAAGTCCTAACCCAGTCGTGCCCATTCGCGAACCCGCCCGCGATACCAAACAGCATGAATTGAGGTTTAAAGTTGACGCTCAAACCAAAAACCGCCAACGCAATTACGCATGGCGTCAGGCTGCCAGCGATCAACTGCACGAATCCATCGGTGAGTGCGGAAATCGCAAGTATCGGCAAGACAAAAACAATTGTCAGTAGAACTTGACTCCACACCAGTCCAACCAATTCCGCGCCAAGCGAAAATCCGTAAGCGTGAACGATCACCATTTGCGCGATCAGCATCGGCAGATTCACGAACGCCAGAATAAAAAGTAGTTTTGCGCCGAGCAAGCTGCGCCATGAATATGGCCGCGTGAGCCAGAATTGACGGTCACCGGGCAACGCTTCGTCATGTACAACGCGCCCGATCAGCATCCACCATGCCACCGGCAAAAGCAGCAACGCCAAATACGACGTCAGCGTTCTGCTATTCACAAGGTCCACCGGCCACAACGCATGCTTCGTTTCGATAAACGCGAACAACGCAGCGACCGTGATCGCAATAGCAATTTCAAATCGCAAATGCCGCACATCTTTTTTGAAAATATGAATCGCTTGTCCCATATTTGCCTACGCTGCCTTTCGGCCGGCTTTGGCCAGTGTCACGAAAATCGCGCGAAGCGGCATCGCACTCACGTTGATTTGTTGCACAGCTCCAAACACGCCCTGCACTTCGGCCATCGTTCGCGCCTGATCAAAATGCGAATCCACAAAACGCACCACCGTCGCAGACTGTTCTCGATTCAGCCACGCCGCCGGCCATGCCGCCGGTGTTGCAACGGGATTCGCGAGTGTGATTTCGATTTCGCGAAAACGCTCCGAAAGGGAAGTCATCTCTTCCGAAAATTGCAGACGGCCGTTGTCCAGATAGCCGATGTGGCTGGCGAAAGTTTCAATTTCCGCAAGGTCGTGAGAGGAAATCAGAATCGTCGCGTCTTCCGCGCATTCCAAAACGCCCGCGATAAATTCATCCCGCACCAGCGCATCCAGTCCGGTGAAAGGTTCGTCCAGAATAATCAGCGGCGGCCTGTACGCCAGCGAAGAAGCCAGAGCAGCCTTCATTCGCATTCCATGAGAAAGATTCCGAATCTTGCGATCCAGCGGAAGAT
>DASYNR010000225.1:0-17389 GCA_036008485.1 Candidatus Acidiferrales bacterium
TCGAAATATTTTCACTTCTTGCTACGACTAACCTGTGATACCTTGCGCCGCATGTCTGAGAGCCTAACCAACCCAACGCCGCAATTCAGCACCGCTGAGTACGCCCCGAAGCCGGGCGCCGATCAATGCAAAACCTGCAACAAGCCGCTAGGCGCGACATATTATCGCGTGAACGGCGTTGCTGCGTGCGGTGACTGCGCCAAACGGGTGGAAAACGCGCGACCGAAGGACAATCGCCGAAATTACATCCGCGCGTTGATTTTTGGCGGAGTGGGCGCCGTTCTGGGACTGGCGGTTTACGCGACGTTTGAAATCGCCACGGGATGGATCATCGGTTATCTCTCGCTGGCCGTCGGATATATTGTGGCCAAAGCAATGATGATGGGATCAGAAGGAATCGGCGGGCGCAGATATCAGATTACGGCGGTAGTGCTGACGTACATGGCGGTTTCGCTCGCAGTACTACCGATAATTTTCTGGCAAGCGGCGAAGCAGCGTGACGCTCACGGGCCGGCGAGCATCGAGCGTTCGGCTTCACCGCAGAAGGCGCCGAATCGATTACCGGCGGACGCAACACCCGGACAGGCTGCGATTGTTTTTGTGAAAGCGATCGTGGTGCTGTTAGGGATTGGCTTGGCGTCGCCGTTCCTGGCACTCAACGATCCTTTTTCCGGAGCGATCGGATTGTTTATTCTTTTTATTGGAATGAAGATTGCCTGGAAAATGACGGCGGGGCAACCAATCGAAATTCACGGCCCGTACCAAAGCGCGTCTCCAGCGCTTGATCAAGTCAGCGCCGGATAGGGCTGGAATCAACGCGCGTGAGTTCCACACCCATCGTGCCTTCTGCAGATGATGTCTCTGCCGCAATTTCCGGCGCGAACATCAGTTGTCCCCGTTGTTTGAAAATGCTTTCGCCTGGTGCGCTGGTATGCGATCAGTGCCACACTCTGTTGCACACACAAAAACTCGAGCAACTTTCGGCCGGAGCGAAGTTGCTCGAAGAGCAACATCAACCAGCAAAAGCGCGCGCAGTATGGCTGCAGGCGCTGGAACTTCTGCCGCAAGATTCCGCGCAAGCGCAATGGGTGCGCAATCGCGCGGCAATGCTTACGACACAGGAGAGCAAATCCGCTGCGAGTGAATCCCAACACAAGTGGGCGAAACGATTGGGCCCGTTGGCGCCAATAGCGATCGCGCTTACAAAATTAAAAGTTCTATTTGCCCTTTTTCAATTGAAGTTCTTGCTGACGCTGGGCGCATTCGTGGCCTTCTACTGGGCAATATTCGGCGCGAAATTCGGTGCCGGCTTCGCGGCGATGATTTTGATTCACGAGATGGGTCATTACGTCGATGTGAAGCGCAGAGGACTGCCGGCTGACATGCCGGTATTTCTTCCGGGACTCGGAGCGTACGTGCGATGGCACGCGCTGGGAGTTTCAGAGGAGACGCGCGCGGCAGTCAGTCTCGCGGGGCCGTTGGCCGGCGCGTTCGCTGCGGCGGTGTGCGCGCTGGTCTGGTGGAAAACGGGAAATGATATTTGGGCCGCGCTAGCGCGCGCGGGCGCGTGGTTGAATGTGTTGAACTTGACGCCGGTTTGGATTTTGGACGGTGGGCAAGCGGTGACAGTACTAAACAAAGCAGAGCGAATCATTCTGATGACCGCTTGCTTGATTCTCTGGCTGCTAATGGACGAGAAAATATTTTTCCTGGCCGCTGCGGGTTTCGCATGGCGAATTTTTACGAAAGATATTTCTGCGCAGCCGAGTCCTTCAACGACGGCTTATTTTGCGGTCGTTCTCATTGTGCTTGGCGTGGTTTTGCGATTCACTCCATATCACGCAGGCAGCCTTCCCTAAAAATGCGTTCAGCTTTGTGCAGGCTTGAGAAAATTATTCTCGCAGCGCGCGGACTGGATCCGTCCGTGAAGCGCGCCACGCGGGCAAGAAAGTTGCTGCCAGCGAAACGGCCGCCATCACTGCGAACGCCATTGCAAAAGCGAGCGGGTCGCGCGGACTCACGCTGAACAGGAGATTTCCGATCAAGCTCGTTAGCGCCAGCGACGCGATCGCGCCCAGAATAATTCCGATCGCGGTCAGCGTCAGTCCTTGAGACATTACGAGCCGCAAAAGATCGGATGCTTCCGCGCCGAGCGCCATTCTTAGGCCCAACTCTCGTTTGCTTTGCGACACCGCGTACGACATCACGCTATACAGTCCGATGGCCGCGAGCAGCAACGCCATTCCGCCGAAAACGCCAAGAAGTGTAACCGCTAGCTTTTGAGTGTATGACCTGCGATCGATTTGCTGCCGCATCGTGATCGTTTCCATCGGCGCAAGGCCGGGATCAATCGCGCGGATTTCGCGCGCAAGAGCTGGAGCAATCGCCGCCGCACTCAGCGACGTACGCAAATATAAAGCTCCATTGACGGAAACATTTTGCCGCAGCGCGATGTAATAAAACGGCTCCGGATTTTCCCGAATGGTTCCGTACTTCGAGTTTTTCGCGACTCCGACGACGAGGAGAGATTGATCTTTGGCTTTAAAATGATCGCCGACCGGATTTCTGCCAGGCCAAAATTTCGCGGCCATTGTGTCGTTGACAATTGCGACGGGAACGCTCTTTTCGTCGTCGACTCCGGTGAATTCGCGGCCGGACAGCAGCGCTATTCCTACAGTCGAAAAATATTCCGGACTCACGGCGTTGAATTCCACTTCGGGATTTTCGTCAGGCGCGGGCACGTAGCCAATCACAGAAACGGGAGAGGACAGATAGCCGACGTAGCTGAAGGGCAACCATCGCGAAAATGCGGCGGACTGAATTCCGGGAAGCCCTTGAACGCGATCGATCAGTTGATCCCGAAAATTCTTGGCGCGCACTTTGTCGTATCCCGCTGCGAACAGATCAACGGAACTTGTTAAGACTCCGTCCGTCGAAAAACCGGGGTTCGCGTTTTCAATTCCCTGTGCGCTTTTCATCAGCAAGACCGTGCCGACCAGCAGAACAAAACTCAACGCCACCTGAATCAGCACGAGAGTCGAACGAAACCGCGCTCTGCGCGAGCCGCCGACAACTCCACCGGATTCTGATTTCAGCGCGGTGGCAAGATCAATCTTGCTGGCTTGAATCGCGGGAAATAGCGCGAACAGCAGGGTAGAAAATATGCAGACGCCCGCGCTCAAGGCGAGGACGCGCCAATCAAGTTTTCCGGGCAAATTGATAATGATTCCGCTCGGAAGCGGAGGGAAAAATAAAACCAGCGCGTTGCGGAACCATCGCGCGAAAAGCAGACCACCAGCCGCAGCGAATGATGAAAGTATCAATCCTTCCGTCAGAAGTTGCCGCAAAAGCCGGCCGCGTCCCGCACCGATTGCGAGCCGGATGGTCATTTCTTGCCGTCGCGCAAAAGAACGCACCAGCAAAAGATTGCTGACATTTGCGCACGCGATGAGCAAAACGAAAATCACCACGACGAGCGCGATTTCGAGAGTCGGAAGCAAAGTATTTGCCTGATTGAACGGAGTCTCCCATAGCGGCATAAGTTTGACGCCGCTTCCGCGATTCGTCGCAGGATAAGTGTTTTCCAATTGTTGAGCTAATGCCGAAATTTCCTGTTGCGCCTGCTGACGCGAAACGCCGGGTTTCAAAATCGCGAAGCCTTCAATCCAACGCGCGCCGCGATCTTCCAGTTTGTACGGCGTGTTAAAAGTTTCCTGCATGGAAAGCGGCACCCAAAATTGAAACGCGTATCCGACAAACGTGCCGTCAAATCCTTCCGGCGCGACACCAACAATTGTGTGCTGCACTCCATTTAAATATTGCTCTCTGCCGATAATTGCGGGATCTCCGCCGTAGCGATCTTTCCAGGTACGATAGCTAATTACGGTGACTGGATGAGCGTTGCGGCCGAAATTCTCTTCGGGTAGAAATCCGCGTCCTAAAATCGGATGGACGCCGAGCGCCTCAAAATAATTTGCCGAGACGATGCTTCCAGTGGCGCGCTCGGCTCGATCGCCGATGCTGAGCGTTGTTCCGGTTATTCGATCGACAATGAATGATTCAATCAGGCGGGAATTTTTCTCATAGTCGAGAAAATCGGGCCAAGAAATGTCGGTAAATCCGGGAACGCCGCGAGCAGTTCCGGCGAGAGCGACCATTCTTTCTTGATGAGCAACAGCGGGAAACGGGCGGAAAAGAATTCCTTCGAGCCAACTGAAAACGGCGGCGTTCGCTCCAATTGCGACGGTGAGACAAAGAATCGCAAGGAGAGAAAAACCCGGGCTTCGGCGAAGCATGCGGAATCCGAAACGAATATCCTGCAGAGTTGTTTCAAGCATCGGCAATCCTCGCTGATCGCGATAGAGTTCTTTTACGTTCTCGATTCCGCCAAAGCTTATGAGCGCTTGTCGACGAGCGTCTTCCGCGGACATGCCTTTGCGCATGTTTAAATCAACGGCCATTTGTAGGTGCGAATTCATTTCCGCGGTCAGATCGTCGTCGTGATGACGGCGACGAAATACTGACGTGAGACGAGAGAAAAAAGTTTGCAGAAGTTCTCGCATGATTGAGCTAACTCGTTTTCAACACACGATTGATCATCGCGGACATTCGGCTCCATTCCTCGGCTTCTTCGCCGAGCTGTTTGCGGCCGGAGCGAGTCAAAGAATAAAATTTCGCCTTGCGATTATTTTCCGAAATTCCCCACTTGGAAGAAATCCAACCGCGCTGTTCCAGACGTAGCAAGGCCGGGTAGAGAGTGCCCTGATTTATTTGGAGCAGGTCGTCGGAAACTTGCTGGATGCGTAGCGCGATTCCAAAACCGTGGATCGGCCCCATGGCATCGAGCGTCTTGAGGACCAGCAAATCGAGAGTGCCTTGAAGAACTTCGGCTTTGGAATTTGGCATACACTCCTTTTGGAGATCTACAGGAGTGTAACACACTTCTGTAGATGGTCAAGAGGAGATGAGTTGAAAAACTGCACTATAATGCATGTTGAGGACGGATTTTGAAGAAAAGTGCATTATATTGCACTTTTTGGAGGTGGAAAATGGCAGGAAACGCTCTGAACGCAGAATTCGCAGAGACAAACAGAAAAGACTTGTAGAGGATCGGCGAAGCGAAAACCACCCACGTAAAGAAACACAGACCCACCAGAAGGTGTCCTCTCTACCAAAAACGCCTGTAGGCAAAGCGTACGCCTATGAAATCATTTTTCCGGTAAGTCCTTTATTTGCATAACGATCACCCACAGATCGCTGTAAGCCCTTTATTTGCATATACATCGCAAAATAGGGTAGGGGTGGGGGGTGCATAGTTTTCTAAAAATGGGCTCTGGGCGAGACGGGCGGCGGACGGCTAAGGGTAAGGAAACAAAGGGAATAAGGAGGCGAACGTCGTCCCAGAACCGTCGCGGGTAACTGGCGGGACGAGAAACGGGATGGCGCGTTTAGCGCAAAACTGCTTCGCGAATTCCGGTCTCCAGAAGGCGGGCAAATTTTTGAGCTGGCACCGGGCGGCTGAAATAATATCCCTGGGCTTCTTCGCAATTGTGAGCTTGAAGAAACTCTAACTCGTTTTGCGTTTCGACACCTTCGGCAACCACGCGCAGTTTCAAACTTCGGCCCATGCTGATTACGGTGGTGACGATGGTGGTGTCGACCGGAACGGTTGAAATCTGGCGAACAAACGACTGGTCGATTTTCAATGCATCAATCGGAAATTTGGTCAGGTAGCTCAAGCTGGAATAGCCGGTGCCGAAGTCGTCCACTGCGATCTGTATGCCTCTGGCCCTGAGTGTTTGAAGAACGGACGAAGCGGTTTCGGCGCGCTTGATCAATACGCTTTCGGTGAGTTCAAGTTCGAGACATTTTGGATCGAGGCTGGTTTCCGAAAGAATGGTGAATACGTCGTTTAGAAAGTGATCGTTGCGAAACTGCATGGCGGAAATGTTCACCGCTATCGTTCTGATGGGCAGTCCCGCATCAATCCATTCCCTCGCCTGCTTACACGCTTCGTGCAGCACCCAGATACCGATGGGAAGAATCATGCCGCAATCTTCAGCGACCGGAATAAATTGTGCGGGCGGCACGAGGCCGCGAACCGGATGCGTCCAGCGGATGAGCGCTTCCGCGCCGGTGATGTCGCCTGTGCGCAAATTAATTTTCGGCTGGTAGTGGAGAGTGAATTCCTGACGCTCAACGGCGCGGCGCAAACTTTCCTCGATGGATTGGCGCTCGACTGCGCGAACGTTCATGCCCGATTTGAAAAATTGGTAACTCTGACGCCCATTTTCTTTCGCCTGGTACATCGCAGTGTCAGCATTTTTGATGAGCGTTTCGGCGTCCAGCCCATCGTCGGGATAAACGCTTACACCGATGCTGGTAGTGACATGCAGATCGTGTTTGTTGATGGAATGCGCTTCGGCAACTGCGTGCAGCATTCTTCTGGCGGAAATGGCCGCGTCCTCGGCTTGTTCGATTTCGGAAAGAAGCACGACGAATTCGTCGCCGCCCTGCCGGCTGACAGTATCCGAACCGCGCACACAATCCACCAACCGTTCTGCCACGGACTGAAGAAGCTTATCGCCGATGGGATGGCCGAGAGAATCATTGATGTGTTTGAAGCCATCCAAATCCAAAAACAGCACGGCAACTTTTTTCATGTGGCGTGGCGACAAAGAAATTGCGTGGCTTACGCGGTCGTTCAAAAGCATTCGATTGGGGAGACCGGTGAGAAAATCATGCTGAGCGGAATGGGCCATCTGCAGCGCCATGGCGCGAGCGATGCTGACGTCACGAAAAACAATGACCGCGCCGGTGGCCTGGCCTTCGCGATCGTGAATGGGAGCGACGGAATCCTCGATAGGAGTTTCAAATCCGTCGCGCCGGACGAGAATGCAGTTCCCGGGCAGGTGCACGGTGCGATCGAGGCTGACGGCCATCTCCATTGGATTTGCGATGGTTTCGCGCGTGGTGGCATCGAGGATTTGGAAAACATCCGCCATCGGCTGGCCGCAGGCTTCCTGATGTGTCCAGCCCGTCATTGATTCCGCCACGATGTTGAGGAAAGTGATGCTTCCGGCGATGTCCGTGCAAACGACGCCGTCGCCAATGCAATTCAGAGTGACCTGGGCGCGCTCTTTTTCCACGAAGAGCGCTTCTTCCATGGTTTTGCGCTCGACGGCGTAGCGCAATGCACGGAAAAGTCCACGCGCTTCGATCTGACCTTTAATGAGGTAGTCCTGTGCGCCTTCCTGCAAAGCTTGTGCGGCGAGTGTTTCGTCGTCAAGACCTGTGAGTACAACTAGGGGAGTGTGCGGGGCGCCAGCGTGAGCCCTTCGCACAGCTTCCAAGCCGGTCACATCGGGCAGGCCGAGGTCGAGAAGAATGATGTCAAACTTCCATTCCTTCAGGTACTTTTCCGCCTCCGACATCGATATCACGTGAGTGAATTCGGTGTCGCGCTCGCCCTGCTCGTTGATCATCTCGCGGAGCAGACGAGCGTCTCCGGGATTATCTTCAACGAGCAGAAGCAGCTTGATGGTCTTTTTGCTCATCGAATTTGGCGGTTCTGCGGCAACTTAACCTTAGTGAGCCAGAAATCGTTGATGCTTTTTACGAGAGCCTCGAAGGCGTCCAACTGCACGGGTTTGCTGAGGTAGCAATTCGCCTGAAGCTGATAGCTCTTGGCGATATCCACTTCAGATTCCGAAGTGGTGAGAACAACCGTTGGGATGGTTTTTAAGCTGTCATCCATTTTGATTTGAGCCAGAACTTCACGCCCGTCCATCTTGGGCAAATTCAAATCCAATAAGATCAGGTCTGGCCGCGGAGCCTGCGCATAAATTCCCTGATGCTTCAGAAAGGCCATAGCCTCCACGCCATCGGCTGCCACATTCAAATGTACGGACGGATTGGCGTCGTGGAACGCTTCCTTCGTCAACCGGACATCGCCGGGACTGTCCTCGACCAAAAGTACCTCGATGGGCATTCCATTTCCTCCGAGGATCTGCACGATCTGCAGAAATTCCTCAATTCAAAACTAGTTCTGGGCGCTTGCTCGTTCGCAGTGCACACAGCCAAGATTGATTGTGCTACTGCTGGCGCCGTTCACGTTGCTCGGGCTCGTCAATTTGATACCAGAACACTCTGCTCCTGCCGCGGCAAGGTGACTTCCGTCAGCCAGAAATTGTTGATGTTTTTCACGAGACTATCGAAAGCGTCGAACAGCACAGGCTTGTTGAGATAACAGTTCGCGTGAAGTTCATAACTTTTCTCAATATCCGCGGCCGCTTCAGACGTGGAGAGAATCACCGTGGGAATAGTTTTCAGGCTGTCATCATTCTTGATTCTCGCCAGAACCTCGCGGCCATCCATTTTGGGCAGGTTCAGATCCAGCAGAATTAGATCGGGGCGCGGTGCGCGGAAGTAATTCCCAATTTGATTCAGAAAGGCCATGGCTTCGACGCCGTCCGCAACCACGTTCACGTGGACGGCCTCATTTGCTTCGCGAAAAGCTTCCTTGGTCAGGCGAACATCGCCCGGACTATCTTCGACCAAAAGGACTTCGATGGACTTTCCTTCTGTTCTGAGTATCTGCATGAGTGCCTCTTTTCCTAATGCGCTTTGCAGCGCCTGTTCGCAGTTCCGCGAACGCCGCCCCCGCGCTGAATTCCTTTATGATTGCTGCGGCAATCTGACCGCCGTAAGCCAAAAATCGTTGATGCTCTCAACCAGACTCTCGAAAACGTCCAACTGCACGGGCTTGCGCAAGTAGCAATTCGCGTGGAGTTGATAACTTTTCGAGATGTCTGCTTCCGCCTCGGAGGTGGTCAGGATCACCGTAGGAATCGTTTTCAGAATGCTATGAGTTTTGATTTTGGCCAGAACTTCCCGGCCATCCATTTTTGGCAGATTCAGGTCCAGCAGGATCAAGTCTGGACGTGGAGCTCTGGCATGTTTTCCTTCGCGGTTCAAGAATTCCATGGCTTCCGCCCCGTCCGCGGCGATATTCAAATGCACCGCGGGATTTGCGCCGTGGAATGCTTCCAGAGTTAGGCGGACATCGCCGGGACTGTCTTCAACCAGAAGTACTTCGATGTTCACGCCGTTGTTGCCAATGATTTGCATGATTTGCTCCTCTCTCCTATCCAGGTATTTCAGAAATTAATTTGCCGCCAGGTAGCGTCTTTGTGTCACTCCAATGAAAGAAGCTTCCAACTAAATTTTTCCGCTCGGAACCGCCGCGGTCCTTGGTAATTTGACTTCCGTGAGCCAGAAATCGTTGATGCTTTTTACCAGGAGCTCGAAGGCGTCCAACTGCACAGGCTTGTTCAAGTAGCAGTTGGCTTGAAGCTGATAGCTTTTCGCGATGTCCACTTCAGCGTCGGAAGTGGTGAGAATCACGGTGGGAATTGTTTTGAGCAGGTCGTCTTCCTTGATGCGCGCGAGAACTTCGCGGCCGTCCATTTTCGGAAGATTCAAGTCCAACAGAATCAGGTCCGGGCGCGGAGCATTCATGTGGATTCCCTCCTGCCTGAGAAAGATCATGGCTTCGACCCCGTCGGAAGCGACGTGCAGGTGGATCGACGGATTCGCAGCGCGGAAAGCCTCCTTGGTGAGCCGGACATCGCCGGGACTGTCTTCAATTAAAAGAACTTCTATCGGATTGCCTTTCCCACCGATGATAGTCATGCTTTTCTCTCCGTTCCTTCCATGGTGAAACGAAATGTGGAGCCTTGCCCCAGTTGAGATTCAACCGAAATGGTACCTTTGTGGCGTTCGACAATTTTCTTGCAGATCGCCAGACCGATTCCGGTGCCGGCAAATTCTTCGCGCTTGTGCAAGCGTTGGAACATGCCAAAAATTCGTTCAAAATATTGCGGGTCAATTCCGAGTCCATTATCTTTCACGGAAAAAACCCATTTCTTATCGACATTCATGGCAGCGGAAACGTGGACGTGAGGAACTCCGGGACTTTGGTACTTGATGGCGTTGCCGACTAAGTTTTGAAATAGTTGAACGAGTTGCGTTTCGTCCGCATGGACGCGCGGCAACGGATCGTGGGTGACCAGCGCGCCGCTATCGCCGATTACGCCCCGCAAATTGATCAGAGCCTGTTGCATAGCGTCCTCGCTGGAATAATCGACGAGATCGGCGCCCTTCGTTCCGATGCGAGAAAACGCCAGCAGATCCTGAATCAGGCGCTGCATACGATTGGCGCCGTCAACGGCAAAGGCAATAAATTCATCGGCGTCGGCGTCGAGTTTTCCGGTGTAGCGCCTTGAGAGAAGTTGCGTGTAGCTGGCTACCATGCGCAACGGCTCCTGCAAATCGTGAGAGGCGATGTAAGCGAACTGGCCCAGTTCTTCGTTGGAGCGATTTAGCTCCTCTACTTTTTGCAGGAGATGAGTTTCGGCGGCCTTGCGCGTGGTGATGTCACGAATCGCGGCGGTGACCAAAATTCCTTCGGCGCTTTCGAGGGGACTGAGCATCAACTCGATTGGAAAATCGCTGCCATCCTTGCGGCGTCCGCTCAGTTCAATTCCGGTGCCGATCTTTTGCGCGAGGGCGTCTTCGGCGGAGCGCAGACCGTCGGCGATCAATCGTTCCGCGAATCCTTCGGGAATAATGTTCTTCATCTTTTGGCCGACGAGTTCATCCCGGTGGTATCCAAATTGTTTTTCTGCCTGAACATTCAGGAGAACAATTTCTCCTCGGCGGTTCACTACGACCATGGCGTCCGGCGCGGCTTCGAGCAGTCCACGGTAGCGGCCTTCCATTTGCGCCAAATGTTTGTCGGCCTGTTTGCGGACGCTGATATCGCGAATAGCGGCGGTGACGAGAATTCCTTCGTTGCTTTCCAGCGGACTCAGCATGATTTCGATTGGAAAATCGCTGCCGTCTTTGCGGCGCCCGGTAAGTTCGATTCCCGTTCCGATTTGCTGGGCAAGCGCGTCCTCCGCGGAGCGCAGTTCATCAGCAACGAGACGTTCCGCAAATCCTTCGGGAATAATATTTTTTACTTTTTGGCCGACGAGTTCATCGCGGCGGTATCCGAATTGTTTTTCGGCCTGAACGTTTAGGAGGACGATTTCGCCCTGCTGATTCACTACGACCATGGCGTCCGGAGCGGCTTCCAGCAGTCCGCGATAACGGCCTTCCATGCGGACAATATTTTTTTCGGCTTCTTTGCGGACACTGATGTTGCGAATTGCTGCTGTGACCAGGATCCCTTCGGCGCTTTCCAGCGGACTGAGCATTATTTCAATTGGGAAATCAGTGCCATTCTTTCGGCGGCCGTACAGTTCAATTCCGGCCCCGATTTGTTGAGCAAGAGCTTCCGCGGCGGTGCGGGTTCCGTCGGCGATAATGCGTTCCGCGAAACCTTCGGGAATAATATTTTTCACCTGCTGGCCAACGAGTTCATCACGGCTATATCCAAACTGGTTTTCAGCCTGTACGTTCAGGAGGACTATTTCGCCCTTCTGATTCACTACGACCATGGCGTCCGGCGCGGCTTCGAGCAATCCGCGGTAACGGCCTTCCATGCGGGCCAAATGTTTTTCCGCTTCTTTGCGCACGCTGATATCGCGAATAGCAGCGGTGACCAGAATTCCTTCGGCGCTTTCCAGCGGGCTGAGCATGATTTCGATTGGGAAATCAGTGCCGTCGTTCCGGCGGCCGTAGAGTTCAATTCCGGTGCCGATTTGCTGGGCGAGAGCTTCGGAGGCAGTGCGAGTGCCGTCGGCGATGAGTCGTTCCGCGAAACCTTCGGGAATGATGGTGGTGACTTTTTGTCCGACCAACTGATCGCGGCTGTAGCCGAATTGTTTTTCCGCTTGAAGATTTAGAAGAACGATTTCTCCGCCCTGATTTACGACCACCATCGCGTCAGGCGCGGCTTCCAGAAGCCCCTGATACTTCGCGTCGGACTCGGCGCTCTCGCTGAGATCGCGGCTGATCACTGAAAATCCGCGCAAGGTACCTTCTTCATCGCGCGATGCCGTGAAAGTACTCCGAACCAGGTAATGCGTACCGTCTGCACGCATGCGGGTGCCTTGTTCTTCGTGCAAGCCGGTGAGCGCAGCCAGGCGTAAGATTTCCTGCGGCCTGCCCTGCTTGATGGCTTCGGGAGGAAAGAATCGCGAAAAGTTCTGGCCAACGACTTCTTCAAATTTGCAGCCGGTCATGCGTTCGGCGCCAGGATTCCAACTGCGGATTTCCCCGAGCGGACCTAACATTAATATCGCGTAATCCTGAACGCCTTGAACGAGGCGCCGATACTTGTCTTCGCTTTCGCGGTAAGCAATTTCAGCGAGTCCGCGTTTGAAACTGTCGCGCTCAACATTCCATCCGGCCAAAATCGTAATCAATAAGCCCAGCGTGGTGCCCAGAATCAAAATTATTTTCGATTGCGCTAGCCGGCGATTTGCGTCGGCTTCGCGCAGAACCAACAACCGCTCCTCTTCCGCTTGCATATCGCGAACGCCTGCGCGGAAGTCGTCCATTAATTTTTTCCCGCCGCCATTTCCGATGGTTTCCAGCGTGGCGTTAAGACCCTGCGTTCGCCGCACAGCGATCACTTTATCTGCGAGTTGAATTTTTGAAGTGGCGAGCGGATCGAGGAGAGCTATGCGGCTCTGCTGGCCGGCGTTATCGGAGGTTAGTTCGCGAAGAGTGGCAAGTTCCGTTTGTGTCCGTAGAACGCCGGAATGGTATTCGGCGAGAAGAGATTCGTCGCCGCTCAGGACGTATCCGCGGCAGGTGGATTCAACGGTCAACATTGCGGCGAGCAAATCCTGCAAATTTGCGATTACGCTGTGTGTGTGGTCCACCCATTGATCGCTGGCGCTGGACACAGTGACGGAGCGGTAGCAGATGGCGCCGACAATGATCAGAATTAAAACAGCAGCCCCGAACGCGAGACGAATCTTCCGAATGAGCCGCAATGTCGTCTTCATTTCTCACCAGAATTAAAATGGAATTTCATTCCATGCGCGGCACTGAAAGCTGTAAGAGGACAGCCTGAAGCCGCACACAGTTTTGCGAAGGGAGTTTTAGTGTATACGGAGCAGACGAAAGGTCAAGACAGGATTGGAAATGAAGCGCGAAAATACACTGTGCTAAATGAGACATTTCTGCAAACGGATACTCTGACCCAGCCGAGGGGCTCCCCTTCCCCTCGGCCGATTTAGAAAATATTTCTGCTTACTTCCAAAACCCGCGCTCGCCACCGATTGTGAATTTCAGGCCGCCTCGAATAGACAACGGCAGCGCGGGAAATCCAAATGCTGCTTGATAATGTTGGTCCAACAGGTTTTCGATGCTCGAGTAGATTCTGACCCAAGGTTTGATGTCGTAGCCGGCGCTGAAGTCAACTTTTTGATAGCCGGCAAGAACATTCCGATTCGGAAGAAGCAGCGTATTTCCGAAGTTGGCGTCTTCAAGGAAGGTGCTGTCGTCGCGGCGGCCTACGAACGAGCCGATCAACGCTGCGTTGAATTTCCTGCGGACATAAGTCACAGCGATGCTTCCCGAATGTGGCGCTTGCCGAAAGGGACGAGCTCCTTGCAATGGAGAAAATGCTCCGATTGGAATGTTTGGAAACAAAGGATTAAATGATGGATCACCGAACGCCTTGGTGACGACGGCGTCGAGATAGGTATATTCGCCCTGGAATGTGAAGCCGTGTCCGAGATTCGACTTAAACTGAACTTCGGCGCCCATCGCGCGTTCGGAGGTGGCATTTACGTAGGCGCCGCCTCCGAAGGGAGTGGCTTCGGCTGCTCCGGGGGGCACGCCGATAGAAATGAGATCAGCAATATCCAAAAACGAAATCAGATTGTAAAACTGGTTGTAGAAAAGCGTGACCCCAAGAACTGCACGCCCATTCCAAAGTGCTTGATCAAGGCCGAAATCCGTGGTCTTGCTTCGTTCGGGACCGATCGGTGAAACATTGAACTGCATAATCTGAGCCGGCGTCAGAACGTTGAACAATGCCGAAGCCTGTTCAAATGTAGAAGGCTCTTTGATTCCTTTGCCGAAATTCGCTTTGAGTTTCGTTTCTCCAAAAAATCCGGATGACTTCCGCAGATAGTAAGCGCCTGAAACACGCGGGGAAGCTGCGAACCCGAAGACGGCGTTATTTTCAAGTCCGACTCCGACGGTGAGAAACAAACGATGCTTGACGCTTCCGTGTCCTTCCAGGAATGAACTGTAGTTGTTGCGAGTAAGGCCTTCACCGTCTTCGTGCTCGTAACGGAATCCGGCGATTCCTGTCCAGTCCCCGAAAAAACGGTAATCCGATTGCGCATACACGGAGCGGCGGGCTTCGTAGTCCGGTTCGATCATGGGAAAGTCGCCGCCAAAATCGAGAATAGCCTGCCCTGTTACGCTGAAACCGTTGGCACCTTTGATCGTTACCGGATTACCTAGGAAATTTCCTTCAAAGGGCTGACCTGTCGGGAATGGAGTATCGAAAACAGAGGCGAATTGTGAGAACGCAAACTGCACAGAGTTGTGCCAACGGTCGGTCGTTTGTTGCTGGAGAGTGGCGCCGACGTAAAGATTCTGATTGCTCTGCGTGGAAGCGTCCGAAATTCCATAGAACGCAATCGCGTTGGGAGCGCCCGCATCCGTGGCGGTATATCGCGCGGTTACGCGAAGACTGGTGGTCGGATTGATCAGCCAGCCAAAATTAGAATTGGATGTAGCGTTATGAAAAAAATCGTTCTGAAAGCTGCCCTGTGTATCGGACCGAGAAAATTCGGAGAAGTAATCGAAATGGTGGATCGCTCCGCCGAGAGAAACGTCCTGGTGCAGAGTTCCGAAATTCCCGCCGTCGATCGAGTATTGGACTAGCGGTAACTGCGTCGTGCCTTTTTGCGATGTAATGTTGACGACGCCTGACAGCGCGTCCGCTCCGTACAGTACGCTGTTGGAACCGCTCAGAACTTCCACGTTGTCGACGCCGGTATTCGAGAGTTGAGCGAAATCGAACGCCCCTCCAATCTCGTTCACAGGGATTCCGTCAACGAGAATCTTGTTGAAGTTCGACGCGCCTCCGCGAATAAACAAGGACGTGAGAGCGCCGCGCTGGCCGCTCTGGACGATTTGCGCGCCGGGAACAATTCGCAAATCCTCGAACACGTCCAATTTATTCATCACTTGAATCTGATCGTTGTCGACGACAGTTACCGAAGCGCCGACCTGCGCTTCCGGTAGGGCTGTGCCCGTCGCCGACACAACGATTTGCTGGGCCAAGGGGCCAACTTGAAGCGTGACATTGAGCTCTTCTGTCTTGCCGGATTCAAGGAAGATTGGAGCTAGAGTTTGAGTGCTGAAGCCTTTTGCTTCGACCTGCGGAACATAACGTCCCTTCGCAGGAACATCCAACTTGAAGAGGCCGTCGGCGTCAGCTTGGACGTGAGTGATTTCTTTATTTTCCTGAAGAACCGTGATGGTCGCACCCGGGATGGGGGTCCCGAGCGTATCCACAACTTTTCCGTGCAGGCTTCCATTCGACTGAGCGAGTGAAATCGAAGTGAACAAGAACTGCAGAAAAATCAACGACAGTACGAATCGTAAACGACTTGCCACCGAAATGAACATGTAAGTCCTCCTTCGCCCTAGAAAGAGCGGACTGTGAGCTTGGCGGGACCGGTCTCCTGACTCGCGACGTACTTCCTAACGGTTGCGCCTTCCCACCCTTTTCGGGCAGTGGCTTCGTGCAACCGCAAAACCGTCGCTTACAGTTACTGGGTAGTGGCGGATTTTCACCGCGCTTCCCGAACATCGCGCCAGCAAATTGCTAAAATGATGCAAAAACGTACTGAACGAATTTAACCCTGGGATCACACCGAGGAATGGATTGCGGAAAAACGCAATCGTAAGAACCGAAATAACGAAACGAATTGGACATCCGCCGATGAACGGCAAATGAGTATTTCAAAACGCTAATCCCAAAACGATTTAGTTTATTCGGTCTAATTCCAGAATCGTTATCGACGCTCCCTTCGAGGTCGATGCGAATCGATGTGAACTCAGCCGGTCTCCTGGCTCGCGCTTCCTCGGAATGAAGCCGCCTTCCCAGAGCATTTCTGCACCAGTGGCCTACTTGCTTCTTTCCTCAGCGCTCACAGTGGCGGGGCCGCTCCGGAATTAAACCGGATTCCCATACAACTCTGAGTCGTAAGGGTTATACGGCAATTGGTGGAACGGAGTCAAGCGTAGCGACAGGAAGAATCACAGCTCACTTGACAGGAGAATCGGGCGAATGAATTGCTACGACTGAATCTGTCCTGCCATGTAAACCGTTCCGCGTCTGCACAATCGGTCACCGGTCCGTTGCGAGCGGATCCACATTCCCTCGATGACATGTCGAACAGTTGATGAAATGCCCGCGCGGATTCGCTTACAGGTTTTGCATCTTCGCGAGTTGGTCGTTAATTGAACGATGCATGGCGGCCATTTCTCTTGCGGCGCGAAATAGATTCCGGCGCGGCGGCGCCCATGAAGACAAATTCGTAAAATGCAGTAGAATGAGACGTCAGAAATGTCGGGGCGTAGCGCAGCCTGGTAGCGCGCCTGCCTTGGGCGCAGGAGGCCTGGAGTTCGAATCTCCACGCCCCGACCAAAACATTCAATAGGAATCAACTCCTTCGATCACTACACCTCTCACTACATTCATTTCTAGAGCACAAAACAATCGTAGACGCACCGAATCTTTTGCTGCCGCGAAGACCAGCCTGCGCCGCGCCGGAGGCCACGGGCGAGGATCCATTTCAGCAAGTGAAACTTTTTTGTTTAGACGTCCAAATTCGGATGCTTCAGATGGAACGTTGTTGCGTCCTGATAAGCGCGCGCGAAAGCCAGCAGCTTCGCGTCGCTGTAAAGATTGCCGAGGAAAGTTAGGCTTACCGGGGTGCCCGGCCCGCCGCCTGCGTTCGGATTATTATTATTCGGCATCGGTGTCTCCGCTGAGCGGAATCCGTTCGGCAAAATCACGGCGGGATGTCCGGTCAGATTGGTCACCGTCACTTGCGCGCCATTTGTGGGCATGACGATCAAGTCGAGGTTCTCGAAGAGCTTTCCCATCGCTTCAATCAACAACATACGCGCGCGATTGGCTTGCACATACTCGACCGCAGGTATGAATCGTGCCGTGCGAAAACGGTTGGGCCAGTCCTGTGGTGTCTGCCGCGTCAGCAGCTTGTCGCGGCCCGTGCGCGTCAATTCGTCGGACGCGGCCGCTGCTTCCGTTTCCAAAATTTGCTCCATGGCGGCAACCAGCACGGGCGTGAACTCGACCGGAAGTTCAACTGGCGTCACCTTCACGCCCATGGACTTCAACTTTTCCAGCGCCGCGACGTCGAAGGCGTGGTCGGCC
>DASYNR010000226.1:0-2102 GCA_036008485.1 Candidatus Acidiferrales bacterium
TGAATCGCACGTGGTGCACAGTTTTAATTTTCTGATGCAAATTCCGTGGACGCGCGAAATTCGCGGAATTCCTGCCATTGCACGCGCTCATCACGAAAAATTAAATGGTACCGGATACCCGCGGCAACTTGTGGCGGCGCAAATTCCTGTGCAGGCGAAAATCATGACCGTCTGCGATATTTTTGACGCGCTGTCCGCGTCGGATCGTCCTTACAAGAAAGCAGTCTCGCCAGAACGCGCGCTCGAAATCCTAGAACTATCCGTGCGTGATAATGAATTGGATCCCGTTCTGTATCAATTGTTCGTTGACGCGAAAATCTATCAGCTTCTTTACAAGACCCACTAATCCGCGCCGTCAGCTCCGAATAAACTTGAACGAAACGCGCACGCGCTTCCGCCCGTCCTTGAACATGACGGGAAGGTTGCAGTCCCATCATTTCTAATGTAAGACTTTGCCCGAGGTCGGAAACAAAGCGTATTGACGGAGGTATGCCAAGTGATTTCTATGAGTGTAAAGCGAATTCGTGTGACAGCATTTTCGGTTGCGTGCGCAGCGATTCTCAGTTTTGGATTGCCGGCCGGCGCGCAAACGACTTATCAAAAACCGCCGAAAGAAATTCTGGACGTGATGAACGCGCCCGTAGTTCCCACCGGCACGGTCAGTCCATCCGGCGACTACATGATCATCACGCGCCAAGTTGGATATCCGACCATCGCCGATCTCGCGCAGCCGATGCTGCGCCTCGCGGCGATCCGGATTAATCCCGCGACTAGCGGGCCGCACAATGTTCCCTCGGTCACAGATTTTGTCGTGAAGCGCATTTCCGACGGCAAGGAAATAAAAGTTGCGCTGCCCTCGGAGGGAAGATTCAGCCCGCCAAGATGGTCGCCTGACGGCAAGCGATTTATTTTCACACAAACCACGCGCGACGCGATTCGCCTCTGGGCCGGCGACACCACCGGCGCGATTCACATGGTTCCCGAAGTTCGCATCAACGCGGTTCTGGCCGGCGGCGGTGGACGCGGCGGAGGTGGCGGCGGTTGCGAATGGATGGGCGGCAGCACGAAACTTCTTTGCAAGACGGTCGTAGCAGGCGGCAGAAATTCTCCTCCGCCAACCGCGAAAGTTCCGCTCGGCCCGCACGTGGAAGAAAGTTTTGGCCGTTCTACATCCGTGGCCACGCTGGAAGATTTACTCACCAACGCGCACGACGAAGACTTATTCGATTATTACGCAACGTCGCAAATCGCCACGATAGATTTGTCCGACAATAAAGTCACTCCCGTCGGAAAGCCCGCGATTTACGCCGGTCTCAATGTTTCTCCGGACGGAAAATATATTTTAGAAACGCATCTGCACCGGCAGGACGGTCACTATTCCTATTTGCTCGGCTGGAATTCGTTTCCGCGTGAAACAGAAATTCTCGATTTGGAAGGGCGCGTCGTTTTCAAAGTTGTCAGTATTCCGCTCGAGGATAATTTGCAGCGTGGAGTGCAGTTCGCTGGCCGCCGCGACATCACCTGGAAACCAACCGATCCCGCAACGCTCGTCTGGGCCGAAGCGCTGGACGGCGGTGATTCGCGAAAGCAAGTTCCGCAACGCGATAAAGTAATGTGGCTCAAAGCTCCATTCAAAGCCGATCCGTCCGAATTATTGCGGACTGAAAACCGATTTGGCGGAATTTCCTGGGGCGAGCATCCGGATTTCGCTATGTATCGCGAATCAAATATGCGTCCCCGGCGAACGCGCACCTATTTTTTCAATCCCATGAATCCCTCCGAAGCGCCGAAGTTGGCGTGGGATTTAAATAGTGACGATCGCTACAAAAATCCCGGCAATCCCATGAACCGAGAATTGGCGAATGGCCACCCGGCCGTTCGACAAGAGGGAGATTTTATTTTCCTGGAAGGAATGGGCTCAGGGCCTGACGGCGATCATCCGTTCGTGGACAAATTCAATATCAAAACTCTTACCGCGGAACGATTGTTCCAATGCCCCGACAAGGCCTACGAAAATGTCGTGGCGTTGCTCACTCCGGATGGATCTAAGTTTATGACGCGTCATGAATCTCCTACCGATGTGCCAAATTATTTTGTGCGCA
>DASYNR010000227.1:0-5783 GCA_036008485.1 Candidatus Acidiferrales bacterium
CCACGAACTTCCTGCGCCTCGCCATTCACCACGAGTGTGCTTTGCGGAATGCTGGTCAAATTGTACGCAGCCAATTCTTTCAGCGAATGCGACTGCGCGCGCCAGTCGGCAAAGTCTGCGGAGGAAGCGCCAAGCTCCGGCAACGCCGCGTGCGTCTCCGAAATTGCAACACGCCTGTCCGCATCGCGAAATGGAAGCGACCGCAGCAGTACCGCATCCACAACGCTGAAGATGGCGGTGTTCGCGCCGATACCGAGCGCAAGCGTGAGCACGGCGACGATTGTGAATCCGGGATTTTTGCGCAAGATGCGCAGGCCGAATCGGACGTCCTGGGCGGCATCTTGCAGCCAGCGCACGCCACGCGCATCGCGGCACTCCTCTTTCGCCAGATCCGCGCTGCCGAATTCGCGGCGCGCGCTGCGTTCCGCATCTTCGCGCTTCATTCCGGCGCGCACATTGGCTTCTACGCGTTGCGCGATGTCAAAACGCAATTCGGCGTCAAGCTCGCGCTCGGATCGTTTCACGTGAAACAAATCGCGCGCCCGCATCCGGATTTTCGTCAGCAAGCTCATCGAAATTGGTTCACGCCCCCGGCTCAACTGTTTTCAATATTTGGCCGATGGCAACCGCCAATCGTTCCCAATTTGTTTCTTCCACTTCCAGCTGACGCCGCCCGGCTCGCGTAATTTTGTAAAATTTTGCCCGGCGATTATTTTCCGAATCGCCCCACTCGGCGGCGATCCATCCGCGGCGTTCCAGCCGGTGCAGCGCCGGATAAAGCGAGCCTTGGCGCACTTGCAGGGCCTCGCGCGAAATCTGCTGAATGCGCAGCGAAATTCCGTAGCCGTGCTGCGGCCCCAGCGCCACCGTTTTCAGGATCAGCAGGTCCAGCGTGCCTTGCAGCAGGTCAGTCTTAATGGGATTCATAAAGTCTCTCTTCTCCTAGACGTCCGACAAGGCTAAACGTTTCACCTGTAGAGTGTCAAGGAGAGAGAAAAGTTTGAGGGTAAGGAGAGTTTTAGTGCCGTATGGCCCAGGCCACGCCATCCGGATTCCCGCCAGCATCAATCCGTCCAACAACTTCCAGCGTCGTCAGGTTAATCACAGCCAGATTGTTATCCGGTGAGCACGCCACGAACGCGCGCGCACCGTCGGGCTGCATCACAATTCCCGCCGCGCCGCGTCCCACCGCAATTCGCTTAACAATGTTCCGCGATGCAGCGTCGATCACGGTCAGGGCCGCGCCGTTTGCGCCGGCCTGACCCGCCACGAACACTCGCTTTCCGTCCGGAGTAAATTTCAAACGATTCGCGCCGCGAGTGTCAGCGGCAACAGTTTGCGTCACGCTCTTCGCCGCAATATTAATGATGGAAATAGTTCCGTCGCCCGCGTTGGCCACCCAAATTTCCTTGCCGTCGGGCGAAACGTCAAATCCTTCCGCGCCGCTGCCGACAGGAATCACCGTCTGATTCCAGTCTCCGCCCGGCGCTCCTTGCGGCCCTCCCCGGCCAATCTGTCCACCGACATTTCCGCGCCCCGGCAGCGTGGGCAAATTCGCTTGCGCACCGCGGCCACGCGCTGCGTCCGGCGCTCCGCGTTCAGGATTTGCCGGCGCGCCCGGAGGCGGCCCTCCGCGACCAGGTCCTCCGCCAATCACTTTTTCGATGATGCTCACCGTCGCCGAGCTGACGTTCGTCGTGACAATTCGATTCATCTCCGGCGAAACCCAAATCATGTGCGTTCTGTTTTGCCCGGTGCCGAAAATCCAGTCCACGCTTTGGCTAATCGGATCGTAACTTCCAATCGCTTTCGCCGCCTCCGCCGTGAACCAAACTTTTCCGCCGACGAAAGTCAGTCCGTGCGGCCCGCGTAGAGCGCCAAGATCAATACTCGGCAACGCTTTCTGCCCGGCCAGATCCACAACCGCCAGCGTGTTGAAAGCTCCGCTGCCATAATTTGAAACGTACGCAATTCTTCCATCCGTGGATGCAATCACTTCGTGCGGATCATTCCCAACCGGAACTCGCGCGATCACTTGCAGCGTCGCAGGATTCACAATCGCAAGAGTTTGATCCGTTTTGGAAAGCACAAGCAACGCGTCCGCCGGAGTTTCAACCGGTCGAGGCGCACTCGCGCCAAGAAGCGCGATAAGTAGTAGCAGGGAAGTCAGCGTGATCTTCATAATCCGAAAAGATACGCCAATCTTTCGCGAAAAGCGATTGTCACGTTTCCCGTTGCTCGCGCGTCAATTCTGAAGGAAGATGGCGCGCAGCATTTGTGAACTAATTTTCTAAATCAATTTTCGGAACTAAATCGCGGAAACGGAGCGCGAATGTATTACGCAGGTGTTGTCGTGATGGGCCTGGTTGTCGGCGTGCTCGTGGGACTTGCGGGCATCGGCGGCGGCGTGGTGCTTGTGCCCGCGATGGTTTATTTGCTGGGCATGGATCAGCACATGGCGCAGGGCACTTCGCTTTTTCTGCAATTGCCGCCGCTAGGTCTGGGCGCGATGCTCACCTACTGGCGCAACGGCAACGTGGATATTTGGGCGGGCATGATGTGTGCGCTGGGATTTTTCTTCGGTGGATATTTCGGTAGTAAGATCGCAATCCAAATGGATTCGCGCGATTTGAAAGGCGCGTTCGGAAGTTTTTTGATTGTGGCGGCGATTTTATTGTGGTGGCGATCCCGTCCGCAGCCTTTGGAGAAAAAATCCAATGGCTAACCGGCGGCTAATTCTTTTTCTGATATTTATCGTGGCCACGGTCGTTGGCGTCGCGTCGGGATTGTTCGGCGTTGGCGGCGGAGTTCTTCTAGTTCCGCTGCTCGTTCTGCTTTTCGGATTTCCCCAGCACACCGCGCAAGGCACCAGTTTAGCGGCGCTGGTTGCACCCGTCAGCCTTCTGGCTTTTGTTAATTACGCGAATGCCCATGAAGTCAGTTGGATAGTCGGACTTCTTATCATGCCCGGAGTGTTCGTGGGCGGATTGCTGGGCGGCAAACTGGCCCACAAAATTTCTCCGCGCCGCATGCGCCAGGCGTTCGCAGTTTTCCTGTTTGCGCTGGGCGTGTGGCAAATTGTGTCGGCTTGGTTTGTGCGCGCTAATCCTTCGCACTAGCGCTACTTCTGGCTTCCTCCGGGAGCGCTCATCACCGCCGCCGAACTTGCCGCCACCGGCGTGCGCAGTGAAAAAAGTCCTTCCGTTGCTGACGCCGCAAGCACCAATCGCGATGACGGTCCCGCCGCGAGCGACGGGAAATTTCCTTCGCCAAGTTGTCCGTTCAGTTGCTTCCACGCTTGCCCTTTATTTGTGGAAACAAAAAGTCCGTGATGTCGCGTGGAAACCAGCCACTCATCGCCTTCCACCGCAACGTCGGCAACTTGCGTGTCAGGCACATTCAGAAAGCGCCAGGTCAGTCCACTATCATTGCTAACCAGCGCTCCGCCCGTGCGAATTGCGAAAAGTGTATCGCCAGTGATGATCACAAGTTTCTCGACGTCCTTCGCATGCAGCGAAGGATCAGCGTTCGCCCATGACGCGCCCGCATCGCGCGAAATCGCCAGACCGGAATCGCCAAGTACCCAGAATGAATTTCCGTCGGCGGAAATTCTCACCACACGCACAGCTGCGTGGGGAGCGCTGGAAGTCTTGCTATACGAATCAAATTCCGTCCAAGTTGTTCCATGATCGCGCGACGCAATTAATCCATCCGAAGTTGCGGCCAACCAAAGATTCGCGCTGAACGCGATATCGTAAATCTGGCTTTTCAGTGGCTTGGAAAATACTGACGCGCGTGCCGCAGCCGATGTGGCCGCCGGCGCGGAAGTTTTCACCGAAGCGGAAGCCGCCTTCGACGTCCGCGCAGCAGGCGCCGCTGGCTTCGCAACAATCACGCCTGTTTGGACCCACGTCGCGTGTGACGCGTCATATCGGAGAAGTCCGCCCGATTGCGGCGTCGCCAACCATCCGCTCGGTTCCGGCGCTGCGTAAACGTGCCGCAAAGTTTGCGTGCTCGCGTTATGTCCAATCGCCGACCATGTTCGTCCGCTGTCATTCGTTGCGTAAATCGATTCGACCGCGTTTGTAAGCACTAGCAACATTCGCGATGGCTGTTGCGGATCGGTCACAAGCTCACGCACTTGACGATGAGAAAATCCTTCGTTGATCGCCGTGAATGTTGCGCCTGCATCGCGTGTAACATAGACGCCCAACCCTTCCACGCCCAAAATAATTCTTCCCGGCCGCCGCGCATCCAGCAGCAACGCGCTAATCGTCCAGTTCGGCACGCTCACTCGGGCCCACGTAGCGCCCGCGTTGGTCGTTTTCCAAAGTCCATCCGTAGTTCCCGCATAAACGATCGAAGGATTAGTGGGATCCTGCCGAATAATTTGCGTGCGCCGTGAAAGAAATGGAATTCCGCCGTACTTTGCCCACTTCGCCGCGCCGTTATCGCTGTGATAGATGCCCGAGCACGCGCTCGCATACACGCGATCCGGATTTGTCGGATCAATCGTAATGCTCATCACGTCGGAATCGTCAACCATGCCGGTGGGAATATTTTGCCAATTCTTACCGCCGTCCACAGTTTTCCAGGCCAGGTGATATGTGCCGGCATACAAAATATTTGCGTCGCGCGGATCGGAAAGAAGCGAATCGAAATTGCGAAGATCAGCGTGGCCAGCCGGAGAGATGCGTTCCCATCGCGCGCCGTCGTCGTGCGAACGGTAAACTCCGTCCAGCGTTCCCGCGAAAAATAAATCTTTGTCGGCGTCTGTTTGAATCAACGCGCGTACGGACTGTCCCGCAAGTCCTGAAGCACGCCACGTTGCGCCGCTATCATCGCTGCGAAAAACTCCGCCGCCATTTTCGCCAAGCGTGCGCGTTGCAGCATATAGATGATGCGAATCGCGGCGATCCACGATAATCGCCATCACCACGGTGTCGGCGCGATCGCCCATGCGCCCCGTCAAATGCCAGTGCATCCCGGCATCCTGCGAAGAAAATATGTGGCCGTCAACGGTGCCCAGATAAAGGACGTCCGGATTCGCCGGGTCGGCAACCATTGCGCGAACATCGCCGCCATTTGGCCCAACTTCCTGCCAATCCTGCGCCAACACGGGCAAGCCGTTCAAAATTATTGTGAAAGCAAGAACAAGCGCACCACGTAGCCACATCCGCATGGAAGTCCTCCGCGAAAAATGCACGGCCGAGCACACTCAGGCCGTTTAACGAGCATAGAGATTGCGAATGCGGAAATATGCTGGTCTGGAGGCTAATTCGCGGGCTATTGCGCGAAATGTCCGCGCGTTTTACACCTGTACGAATGGGCAATCGAGCTGAAAATCACTGAAAACTGTGGAAGATTGTTATGCGGTGTGGGAGGAAAAGCGCAAAGCGCGTGCCGCGGTGTGGGCGCAAGCCGCCGCTCTATTTTCCCGCGCAAAATTCGGGCAGGCGATTCCGTTGCCCGGAACATACTTATATAAGGATACGATCATCCGCGCCGGGCAAGCAGCCTCCCCATTCAACACTGCGCGTACCGACGAAATAAAAACTTCCGCCGACGCATCGTGCAACACATATCCGATCGCGCCGGCGCGCACCGAGTCCAAAAATGCCAGCTCCGCTTCCGGCATGCCCACCAAAATCACTTTCAGCGATGGCGCCGCCGTAATAAGTTTCGTCAGCAACTTCAAATCAGCGCGAGCCGCGCCGAAATCATCCAGCAGCACCACGTTCGCTCCGGACGCAATCACGATGTTTTCCGCCTCGGCACCCGGC
>DASYNR010000228.1:0-5090 GCA_036008485.1 Candidatus Acidiferrales bacterium
CGTCGGGGGTGTCTTTCATGCCTACGAGAATCATTTCACCGCCGTTTCCTGGCTTACTTTGCTTAATCGACGCAACATCGTACTTGAAGTCGGGCTGCGACTGTGCGCGAGTCGCGCGCGCGCCGATCATGGCCACAACAATTGGTGCAACCAGTACGGCGACGCCAGCGGCAGTCAAAAGTTGGTTGCGGCAAACTCCAACGATCTGGCGGAGTTTATACATGGTGGGTTACTTTTACTATAGACGCCGCAGCGTGGTCGAGAGTTTTGCATTTAGCGGGCGGAGTTACTGGAAATTTCCAATCAAAACAAACGGCGCCCAGAAAAACGGATGCTCGTACTTTGCATTGTGCACCAGCGCGAGTTGTGCCTGACGCAGCGATTCGGCTTTGCCTTCGGCGGGATGCGCGAGCCAGCGCGAATAAAAATCGCTCATCAGGAGACTGGTGCTGGCGTCGTTCACGTCCCAGAGAGTCGCGAGAACCGCGCCCGCATCTTTTTGCTGCGCGATCATCCCGAGGCTATCCATTTCCTGACCGTCTTTCGCGGCGTCTCCTTTCGCGGTGCTGCACGCCGAAAGAGTGAGAAGTTCGGTACCGTGAAAACTGATTGTCGAATCTTCTAAATTGGAAAGCGTCAACGCAAAACCTTTTTCGTCGCCGGCATTTTCTCCGCCGAGCATCAAGTATGGTTCCTCGCCGCTGGTTGCGTCCTCAATAAAATGGCTGGCGATGTGCACGACCGGAAAACTTTTCCCTGTACCAAGTTCCGTTTTGAGCGCGGCGAGCGTGAACTGTTCATTCGGAAGCAACTTTCCTTCCATCGGGCCGTGCGATTTCGGCATTGCGGGATCGCGGACGACGGCTTCGAGTTCCGGCATCACACCAGGCAACGCGGGCAGACCGCCGAAACTTTTTGAAAGTCCCATCGCGAGCACACGCAATCGCGCGGCGCCTGGATTTGCGGGCGCGCCCATGTGTCCGTAACTTTCTGGAGTGAAAAGAACATTGTTGAATCGCTCGAGCATGTAGTGATGACCGTCATAGAGAGCGGCCATCGGCAAATAGCGGAGGACGCCGTCGAGTGACCAGAGCAAAGTGGGAACGCTATTTTTTTCGGCATTCGCGCCAGAAGAAATTTGCTCGATGGTTTTTAATTCGTCTGCGAGAGGCGCGACGACCATTGCGTACAATTCGGCGAGATGCGGCTTGGGATCAGCGAATGGATTGCGCAAATCGTCGCGGACTTGCAGGACTTTCGTACGCAGGTTGGCGGGCGTGGCCTTCAATTCAAATTTCTGGCGCGTGTGCGCGGTGACGACGATTGCGTACGCGTGTTCTTCGCCGAAGAGCACGCGAATACCCATCACGCGTGGGCCAAGTTCGGCCAGCGAATTTTGAAGGCGGCTCACATCCGATTTTTCTTTACTTAGCAGAGCGTTTGCGTTTTGCGTGCCGGCTTTTTGCGCAAGTTCCGGATAGAGCGTTTTGGTGAAGAAAGAAGAAACTTCGCCATTCGCTGCTTGAATATTGCTGTCGAGGGTTTTCAGTCGCGCGTCTTCGGCAGCCGTGCGATTTGTTTTGGCCTGCAACGTGGAATACTCGATGTTTAAACTTGTAAGCGCAGCGGAAGTTTTTTCGGGCGCGGCCAAATCATTTTCAGCTTTTTGTTGCGCATCGGAAAGTTTCAGCGGCTGAACTTTCGACGCTGCGTCGTCCGGCGCGCCGCGCACAACCTCTTTCAACTCCTGCTCTTTCAGCAAATCGAGAACTTGTTCGGCTTCCGACAGGCGATCGGCTTGCACCAGTAATTCCGCCAGTTCGCGGTATGTGGCCGAGCGTGCATTTGCGTAGCCGGTTTGCAAATCCTTATCCAGCCCGGAAATATTTTTGCGAATTTGCTGGAATGAATTCACCGCGTCCATGCCGAAAAAAATCGCTTCTTCCGAACGATGTTGAGCGCGGAAGTCGAGCATCAACGAATGTTCAATTCCGCCTTGCATATCCGGATCGCCGGCCGCCTTCACCAAAGAAAGAGCCGCGAGTTTATACGGCAGCGCTTTTTCCGGCTGACCCAGATTGGAATACGCTTTGCCGATGCTGCTGAGCGCGTACGCTTCTCCGCGGCCGTTCTGCACTTCGCGCCAAACGGGCAACGCCTGAGTGTAGAAATCCAGAGCTTTTTGTTTTTCGCCTAAATCGAAATACGCATTGCCGATGTAATTCAGAGTAAGGGCTTCGCCGGGACGATCCTTGATTTCGCGAGTGATGGGAAGCGCGCGGTTGTAGGAATCGAGCGCGTTCTGTTTTTGTCCAAGATCGGAATAGGCCACGCCGGTATCATTCAGCGCACGCGCCTCGCCGCTGCGGTTTCCCACTTCACGCCAGAGCGGCAACGCCTGACCGTAGAAATCCAAAGCTTTCTGTTTTTGGCCGAGATCAAAATAAACTCGGCCGATATAGCTCAGCGTGCTGGCTTCGCCTTGACGATCGCCGATGCTGCGCCAAATCGGCAGCGCCTGATTGCAGAATTCCAGGGTCTTTTGTTTTTGTCCCAATTCGGAATAGGCCTTGCCGATATTATTCAGAGTGAGCGCTTCACCGCTGCGGTCCGCAACTTCCCGGAAAATGGGCAGCGCCTGATTGTAAAAATTCAGCGCCTCGGTATTGCGGCTCATATTGGAATAAGCGCGTCCAATATAATTCAGGCAACTCGCTTCGCCATCACGTCCGCTGACTTCGCGCCAAATCGGCAGCGCTTGATTAAAAAATTCGAGCGCTTTCTGATTTTGGCCCAGGTCGGTATATGCTCTGCCGATATTATTGAGCGTGTACGCTTCACCGCGGCGGCTCTTCACTTCGCGCCAAATCGGCAAGGCCTGATTGAGAAAATCCAGCGCCTTCTGTTCCAATCCCAGATCCGTATCGAGCCTTCCGATGTTATCCAGAGCCATCGCTTCGCCGCCGCGATTGCGCGTTTTCTGCGCGATGGACATGGCCTGATCGAAATATTCCTGCGCTTTTTGAGTTTTGCCGACTTGCCGATAGAGCGCGCCGAGGGAATTTAATTCGGAGACTTCGTCTCTGGAGATTTTCTTCGCGCGCGCTTCGGAGAGTTTCTGTTCGTGTTGAGTGATTTGGTCTTGAAGGGTGGGGGCTTGCGCGCGGGCGGGGGAATTGTCGATTAAGCAAGCGATGCTGATTGCCGCGCATGTTATGAACAGAAATTTGGCGTAGCGCGCGAAGGCGCTACATCTGCGTGGAGCAATCTGGACTTCGCGTGTGATGAGGAAACCCCCCGGCGCGGTTGGGAATCTTGCAGGATTCCATTCGCGCGACGGACAGTATACAGCCGGACAATTTTCGGGGTGCGGATTAATTTGCGGCCAGGCCCGTGATTAATTTCCGGAAGGCCTTTCGATGTGATCGATCACGATTCCTTCGACCAAGCCTTTTCCCGATTCCAGTTTCAGCCCCAGTTGGTCTTGCAGGGCTTCGAGAAGCGTAGGACCAGTAGATTCTGAGTCCCCGGCCGGGGCCTGACCGTTCAAAGCACCGCCGGGAGGCACTGCGCGTTGAGGTCGTACTGGTATCCATTTCACATTGAAATCGTAGATGCCCGTGAGCCCGGTTTTATCCTGGACGGGACTGCGCATTTGACCTTGTAGCCAGAGCGCCAGATAGCTAATCGGAGTGTCGTGGAACGAGGCTCGATACATTCCATCCTCGAATCCCTGAGTCATCCCCTGTCGCGATTCGGAGCCGCTCGCCCCATTTGTAGGGGCAGCCGAGGGTTTTGATTCCTGAAGTTTGGGGCCGTTCTTGACGATCACGAGCGAATACACCGCTGCCTCTTTGGGATCGCTGTGAACTACTAGTTTTATTCGGTCTGCTAACAGGGCTTGAAGCATCTTTCGTCGTGCGAGTCTCTGCTCGTCCGGCGTAAGTTTTGCAAGCGCGTCGGCAGTCGCGCTGTCCATTTTCGCGTCAACATCATAGAGCTCGGTGTTGAGCCAGCTTGGCGCTCCCGATATTTGAGGCGGGTCAACCAGGTACGCCGATTGCACGAGGTATAGCAAAGGGGCGTTCGTCGCAACGAGTCCGTCGGGTGTGTCCTTCATCCCGGTGAAGAATCTTTCACCATTGGAGTGAGGATTACTTCGTTTGATGGAAGCAACGTCAAATTTGAACTCGGGCTGCGATTGAGCGCGAATGGCGGGCGCGCCGAACACTCCGACCATGACTGGAGCAGCAAGCGCCGCTATCGCGGCGACGGCAAGCGCTATTTTTTTTCTGAAGTTCAGGTCGCCTGCGACACGTTGCGTCAAAATTGCGCGAATTCGTTGCTTCAGGTCGGCGCCAGTTACGCCAGATACGCAACGCAGCGGCGATTCGAGATAGCTCTTGCAGACATTTAGGATTCCTTCCGCATAAACTTCCGGCGCGCTGCCCAGTTTGATCACCGATTCATCGCAGGCGCGTTCGCGTTCTTCGACTAGCATGTGAAAGGCTGAAGTGAGATTGTCGCGTCTGCGGATGTGGCATTGTTCGTGGGCGAGGACTGCTTCCAGTTGTGGCGGCGTTAATTTTTTCAGGATACCTTCGGGCAAAAGCAAAAGTGGACGCCGGAGTCCGACGACTCCGGGTTCGAGCAAAGTTGCGGAGAAACGAACTGGAATTGTTGCATTGATGTTGAGCGGCGCGCTCGCGCGGACGGCTGCGCGGATGCGGAACCAACTGCGCGCGCGCATCAGCGCTACACAGAAAAATCCAAACGCCCAGAGGGTGAGAATTGCGATGGGAATCCAATTTGTGGCGTGATTTGCGGAGGAAACCTGCGCGAATGTTTCGGGAAATGGTTGGATAATCTCGACTGCCGTCTGCGAGATGCTTGGCACCACGACGTGCGTCGCGATTTTTCCAGCGGGCAGCGCGTCCCAAATGCGCATTCCAATGCCAATCAAGAATGAGAAGGGAACCAAAAATTTCAGCGAAGCGCTGAGCCAGAGCCAATAGCGGACTTCGGCGCGATTTTTCCGGAAGGCGAGAGCGACGAGCGCGACGGCAACCGCGAACATCGTCGATTGCCAC
>DASYNR010000229.1:0-17447 GCA_036008485.1 Candidatus Acidiferrales bacterium
GGACTAAATGTAATGTATAGATTACATTTAGTCAAGCGTTAAAAGGGGGCTTCACTGGTTTGCGGGCCCAGCACGACCAACCATGCACCATGTTCGCGCTCAGGAGGCGGCCGTCGGAGTCACGGGCGGCTCGAATGGCCCACACCGCCCACGCGCACTCTGGCGGAATTTTTCGCGCTCTTCGGGCGTCATCTTCTCCCAGCGCTCAGCCATTCGACTGTCCCAGCGGTCGGCCATGCGCCGGCGTATACCGGAACGCATTCCGCCCCGCGCGCCGAAACCTCCGAACAAAATCCGGCACAGCGCGAGCAGCCCGAAAGCTTGCCAGAAATTAATTTGGCGCCATCCAAACAAATTAGGCGTGAGCCAGTTCCACAGGCGCATCACAATCTCGCCGCCGATAAAGCTAAACAGGGCGATCCCCAGTATTGCCGCCGGGATAATAAAAATCAGTTTTTTTCTCATGTTGTTCTCCTTATTTCTTCACAAATTCGTTGTAAATATTCTGCAATCGTTCGCGCAAATGCAAAATCGCGTAGCGTTTGCGCGAAAGCAAAGTACTCATGCTGATTCCTGTTTCCGCCGACATCTCCTTGAAGCTTTGCCCGTCGATTTCGTGCGCGATGAAAACTTCGCGCTGCTCTTCGGGCAGAGCTTCGATCGCGAGTTCCAGTTCATCCAGAAGCACGCTGCGCATGTAGAGCGCTTCCGGGCCTGCATCGGGAGACGGCAGCAGATCTTCCACCTGCAAAATTTCGCCGTCTTCGTTTTCAATTGCCGCGTCGCTGAATCGCTCCGGCTTTTTCTTCCGGAAAAGGTCGATGATGCGATTGCGCGCGACGCGATACAGCCAGCCGGTGACATGCTCAATCGGCATCAGCAGGCGATTGGCTTCTACGAGTTCGTAGAAAACTTCCTGCACGATGTCCTCCGCGTCGGAGGGATCGGGCACGCGACGGCGGATGAAACTGCGCAGCCGCGTGCGCTGTTCTGCGACGATCTCGGAAACTCGCAGATCTCTTTCGGCCATCGCGGTGATGCTCCACGGTTCGCCCATCCACTTATGAAGACGGATGAGGCACGAAAATATTGTAGAGGACTAAAACAGAGATGCGGGGATCATACGCCAAAACAAAAGGGGCGACCGAATCTCGGCCGCCCCTAATTTGTCTGCATAATGTGGCTAAACGGAGTTTAGTACATTCCTCCGCCGCCCATGCCGCCGGGTCCGCCGCCGTGACCGCCGGCCGCTGCACCCTTCTTTTCGTCTTCGCGGACGTCCGCCACCAGCGCTTCGGTGGTGAGCATCAGCGCGGCAACCGACGCTGCATTCTGCAGCGCGAGCCGTGTAACTTTCGCCGGGTCGATGACGCCTGACTTCACCAGGTCGCCATATTCGCCGGTGTCGGCGTTGAAGCCGAAATTTTCATCTTTGGATTCGCGAACACGGCCGATAATTACGGCAGCTTCAAAGCCTGCGTTGTGCGCGATCTGCCGCATTGGCTCTTCCAGCGCGCGCTTGACGATGTTGACGCCGATCGCGTCATCACCTTCGAGCTTGAGCTTTTCGAGCGCCGGGATGCAGCGAACCAGGGCTGTGCCGCCGCCCGGAACGATGCCTTCCTCGACCGCGGCGCGTGTGGCGTGCATGGCGTCTTCGACGCGAGCCTTCTTTTCCTTCAGCTCGGTTTCCGTTGCCGCGCCCACTTTGATTACGGCAACTCCGCCGACCAGCTTCGCCAACCGCTCTTGCAGTTTTTCGCGGTCGTAGTCCGAAGTGGTGTCTTCGATTTGCGCGCGCATTTGCTTCACGCGGCCTTCGATGTGTGCCGGCTTGCCTGCGCCTTCCACCAGCGTGGTGTTGTCCTTATCAATCGTAACTTTCTTGACGCGCCCCAGATCCTCGATTTTCACGTTTTCCAGCTTGATGCCGAGGTCTTCTGTAAGCGCCTTGCCACCAGTAAGGATGGCAATGTCTTCCAGCATAGCTTTGCGGCGATCGCCGAAGCCAGGAGCCTTAACGGCAGCGCAATTCAGCGTTCCACGGAGCTTGTTCACAACGAGTGTGGCAAGCGCTTCGCCTTCGACGTCTTCCGCGATAATCAAGAGCGGCTTGCCTGCGCGCGCAACTTGTTCGAGTAACGGGAGAAGATCCTTCATCGAGCTGATTTTCTTTTCGTTGATGAGGATGTAGGGATCTTCGAGGTTGCATTCCATGCGCTCTGGATCGGTGACGAAGTATGGGGAAAGGTAGCCGCGATCGAATTGCATTCCTTCGACGACTTCAAGGGTGGTTTCCATCGTGCGGGATTCTTCGACGGTGATGACGCCATCCTTGCCAACCTTTTTCATCGCTTCGGCAATGATGCTGCCGATTTGCTTGTCATTGTTTGCGGAAATCGTGCCGACCTGGGCAATCATGTCGCCCTTCACGTCACGGTGCAGCTTGCGGATTTCTTCGACGGCGGTATCAACCGCCTTCTGAATGCCGCGCTTCAACGCTGTCGGGCTCGCGCCTGCCGCTACCGTCTTCACGCCTTCACGGAAGATGGCCTGCGCCAGAACGGTTGCCGTGGTGGTGCCGTCGCCTGCTACGTCAGAGGTCTTCGACGCCACTTCGCGCACCATTTGTGCGCCCATGTTTTCGAGCGGATCCTGCAGCTCGATTTCTTTCGCGACGGTCACGCCGTCTTTGGTAATCACTGGTGCGCCGAATTTCTTTTCGATCACTGCATTGCGGCCCTTGGGGCCCAGCGTGATCTTTACGGCGTCAGCCAGTGCGTTCACTCCGCGCAGGATAGCCTGACGGGATGCCTCGCCTGTTACGATCTGCTTTGCCATGAGACTTCTTCCTCCTAGAGATTAGTGAACCTATTCGCTTCGCGAAATTTGAAAGATGTTGGATTGAACTGGCTAAACTTTATTGGCGAATTGCGACGATTGCGTTTCGCTGGCGGAAACTACTTCTTGCCGCCGGCTGCTTTTGACGCGCCGCTGAGCTTCGCCAGGATTTCGTCCTCGCGAAGGATAAGGTATTCTTCGTTTTCAATTTTGATTTCGGAACCGCTGTACTTGCCGAAAAGAATGCGGTCGCCGGCTTTTACGTCGAGGGGAATGCGGGTGCCCTTCTCCATTTTGCCTGCGCCGACTGCAACTACTTCGCCTTCCTGTGGCTTTTCTTTTGCCGAATCAGGGATGATGATGCCGCCCCGAACCGTTTCTTTATCTTCTATCCGCTTGACCAGAACTCGGTCGTGCAGGGGGGTGATATTCACTGCCATATGTGCTTGCCCTCCGTGACGTTTGGTCGGAATGACCTTCTTAAGTGATTTTAGATGCTTTGAGGAGCCAGAAAAGTGCGTTAGCACTCCTCCGGCACGACTGCTAATATAGTCGGAAGTGGGTGACATGTCAAGTGAGTAGGCGACACTCAACCTGTGGACTTAGTCGCGCTTGCAGAGCTAAGGCAATTAGTTTCAGTGGCTTACAGGTGCAAGGAAAATATTGCAGTTGGTTGTTGATTTGCTGATTGTTCAGTGGCTAGAATCGGAGCCACTTTAGCGATGAATTTTCGCGTCAACGTGCAACTCGTGCTTGCGACCGCGGGAACTTTGTTCTCGCTGTTCTTAATGATTTTGATCGTGGGCTATCGCAGGCGACGGGTCTTCGAGCGCGTGCTGTTTTTCGTAGCGCTCGCTCTGTTTCTCTATTACTCAGGAATCCTTTTATTTCTAAATGCCTCGCAGTTTTACGTTTCCGGAATTCCGAGCAGCACCGCCAGCGTCATCGATTTGCTCGTCTCTGTTGGCCTCATCGCGTTGTCGGCGCTCCTCATTCATGCGCACCTCGCGTACGGACGGGACCAGTTGGGCATGCCATGGCGATGGTGGCACACAACGGTCGTCATCTTCGCTTACATACCCGTCGTGGGTTTTGGAGCAGTTCTCCTGCAGAACGCATTTTCGACTCAGGATCAGTTCGGCGGGCTGGCCGCAGGGATTTATGCAACGCCGAACATGATTTGGCTGACCGCGACAATGGTTCTTTGTCTCGCTTTGCAGACCGCTTTCGCTCGCCGCTCCAGCACAACCGCGCAGCGCAGCTTCCACAGTTTCTTCGCCGTTTACTTCGGCGGAATTGGCCTGCTTGCTATTCGGCTGTTCCTTGCTCAAAACGCAGCTTCGGTCAGAACATCCGCCTCGAGTTTTCCGGGCACGGGCGGCCTGGACCGCTGGCTGTTGATAGCAGTTACCTTCGCGTGGGTCTTGCCGCTCGCCGTAATTGTGTATGGCATCGTACGTCATCAGGCACTCGGAATTGGATCGCAAAAGAATTTAGTCTATTCCGTTTCGATCGCATTTCTGGCGGTGCTTTACCTGAGTGTCGTTCGGCGAGTTTGCGAATGGGCGGAGCCGTATTTTCCGCCGGACGCGACAGCGGGACTTTTGTTTTTTTTGCTATTGGCGTTTTTTGAGCCACTGCAACGATTTGCCAGTCGATTGTTGAGGAGAGGATTTCAGGAGCAAGTGGATCGACTACAGCGGCTAAGCGCGGAATTGCAGCGCGAAGCTTTGCGTGGGGAGCCGGGGCGTTTAATTGAATTCGCTGAGGAGCATATCCGTCAGGAATTTGGATTGGAACTGGTGCGGATACATTTGAACGCGCCAGGCCAAGATGGCGCGCTCGTAGATGGCGACCAATGGCAGTCCGAGGTAGCGGCAGCGCGTCCAGCTTGGGCCGGGCAGCCTGTGCGGCTACATCTTGGAAAACCCAGCGCCGAGCTGGGCGAGCTGGAAGTTGTGCCTGTTGGGTCCGCAATTTCTGGAGAAGCTTCGGCAGCGCTGGATTTTCTGGCCGAGCAGATGCCCGCGGTGATTGAGCTTTGTCGGGTAATCGAGCAAAAAGTAGCGCTCGAAAGGGAATTGGACGAGCGCGAACGCATGGCGCTGGTCGGTCAGATGGCCGCGAGCATTTCCCACAACTTGAAAAATCCGCTGGGTTCGATGAAAACGATTTTGCAGGTGCAGCTAGAAAATTCATCGCTGCCTGCGGACGCGCGCCGCGATTTGTCGATGGTGCTTGGTGAACTGGATCGGCTGAGCGCGAAGCTTAATCAATTGCTGCAATATGCGCGGCCAGCAGTGCGAGCCTCAAGTGCAACGCCGAGTCGAGTTGATGTTGGCGCAGTGGCCGAGCAACTGATCTCGCTTTTGCGACACGACGCCGAGCGGCGACATGTGGCCCTGAGGTTAAGCGACGACTCCGGTGGCGCTTCAGTGAGTGGACCGCAAGATGCCCTGGTGGACATTTTGTCCAATCTTGTCGTGAATGCAATTGAAGCAATGGGTGAGGGCGGAGCGATTTCCGTCGGCGTAACGCGCGAAGCCGAAAATGTTGTGCTCACCGTCACCGACGACGGCCCGGGAATTTCCGCCGAGAATCGCGCGAATGTTTTCCGCCCGTTTTTTACTACGAAGCCGAGCGGAACGGGACTGGGTTTGGCGATTGTTGAGCGGCGCGTGACGGAGTTAGGCGGTCACGTAGGTTGCCAAAGTCCTATGGCGAACGGGCGCGGTGCGAAATTCATTGTGCGATTGCCGCTGATCGATATCGAAAAGTAGCTCGCGCGAAAGGGAGCAACGGCCATGTCTGTGCGAACAATTCTAATTGTGGATGACGAAGCCGCCTCGCGCTATGCGCTACGGCGAGCTTTGGAGCATGCGTATCGGATCGCCGAAGCGGATAGCGCAGCGTCAGCGCGCGAGGCGTTAGTGTGCGAGCGTGCCGATTTGGTCTTGCTAGATATTGTTATGAGCGGCGAGGATGGCATGTCATTTTTGCGCTGGATGCGTGAGTCGGAACATTCGCAGCCGGTGATCGTCGTTTCCGCGCTGGATACTGCGCGCACGGCAGTTGAAGCTTTGAAACTTGGCGCGGCAGATTATTTGACGAAAGGATTTGACGTTGAAGAATTGCGGAAGAGAGTCGGAAATCTACTGCGGTTGTCCACGCTCGAGCAGGAAAACGCTCGTCTGCGTGAGCGTTTGGTGACCGAAGGCGAATTCGGCCCGATGCTCGGCGCAACTCCAGAAATGCGCAAGCTATTTGAAATGGCCGCCCGAGTAGCAGAAACCGATACGACCGTTTTGATTTTAGGGGAAAGCGGAACGGGTAAGGATTTGCTCGCGCAGGAAATTCACGCGAGATCCTCGCGAGCGGGAAAACCATTTATCGCAGTGAATTGCGCAGCGTTGCCAGAAAATTTAATTGAGTCGGAATTATTCGGCTATGAAAAAGGCGCGTTCACTGGCGCAGCGCAGCAAAAGAAAGGCAAATTCGAGCTGGCAAACGGCGGCACGATTTTCCTGGACGAAATTGGTGACATGAATCCGGTCACGCAGGCGAAAGTGTTGCGCGCTCTTGAGAATCGGGTGATTGAGCGGCTCGGCGGCTCCCAGACAATTCCCGTTGACGTCCGCGTGATTAGCGCGACGCATCGCGATTTGCCCGCTGAAATTGCGGCGGGTCGATTTCGCGAGGATTTATATTATCGGCTGCATGTGGTGTCGCTGAACGTGCCGCCGCTACGCGCGCGAAAGGAAGATATTCCGTTACTCGCCGCAGCACTTCTGAGACTACATTCGGGGAACATGGTACGCGCAGGCGACGCGGCGCGATTGAGCCGCGAGGCGATGGACGCCTTGATGCGTTACGATTGGCCCGGAAACGTGCGCGAGCTAAAAAACGCACTCGAGCGCAGCTTGGTTTTCGCCCGCAGCGAAGAAATTACTCGCGACGATTTACCATCGGAAATAACGAGCGGATTCGGCGGCGGGCGCGCGCAGCGTGCCGGCGCGGAAGATGACTCCTTCGCCGAGCCCGACTTTCGCGATGCCAAGCGAAAATTTGAAGTAGCCTACATCACGCGTCAACTAGAACGTCACAGATGGAATGTTTCCCGCACAGCGGCGACAATCGGGCTACATCGACAAAGTTTGCAGGAAAAATTGCGCGAGTTGGGAATTCATCGGCCGGGCCGAGCAGCACCAGACGATGACGCAGAAGAGTGACGCGATCCAGCAAGGAATTGTTTGCTTCCGGCGCGCCGCTAACTGAGAATGGTGCGGACGGAATTTGCATTACATTGTTGGAGCTGAAATTCAGTGGCTGAGCATTACATCGAATTCGTCGGCGTCACCAAAGCCTTTGGCGATCACCGAGTGCTGGATAACGTGAGCTTTCACGTCGATCAAGGACAGACCGCCGTAATCATGGGCCGCAGTGGCGTCGGCAAATCCGTTTCGTTGAAACACATCATGGGATTTCTGCAACCCGACGACGGCCGCGTGCTGGTGGCTGGAAATGACATCACAGATTGGCCGGAGAGTAAGTTGGCAGAAATTCGCAAACGCGTCACGATGGTTTTCCAATCCGGCGCGCTTTTCGATTCGCTGACAGTTGGGGAAAATATCGCATTTCCACTTTACGAGCGCGAAGGAATCACCGACGACGAAGTTGATGCGCGGGTTCACGAGCTTGCGGACATGCTAGAGGTTGCGAACGATCTCGACCGCGTGCCCTCAGAATTAAGCACCGGCGCAAAACGAAATATCGCGATCGCCCGCGCGTTGGCTCAAGATCCCGAAGCGATTTTGTACGACGAGCCGACCACCATGGTCGATCCGCTGATGGCCACGCACACCGGCGATTTAATTTTGAAGTTGAAAGAAAAATTCCATAAGACGTCTATCGTCGTTACGCACGATACGCATCTCGCGCGGAAATTGGCGGACGTCGTGATTTTTCTGCAAGACGGCAAAGTCTCATTCTTCGGAACCTGGAAAGATTTTGAAGCATCAACGGACAAGTTTCTTCGCAATTTTCGCATGCTGGATGAACTCATCCCTCAACTTGACGTGACCGCGTGAATATTTTCCACGCGCGTCGCGTTTACTGTCTCTGAATAAATGAGCGAGTCGCCGACATCGACCAATTCCACACCCGGAAATCTTCCTGAACTCCGCCGTGTAATGGGTTTTTGGGACGTCCTGCTTTTCAATATCGCAACTGTGCTCGGCCCGCGATGGATCGCCGCCGCCGCACACAACGGCCAATCCTCAATCAGCCTATGGATTATCGCCGCCGTCCTTTTCTTCGTGCCGACCGCGCTGGTAATCACCGAACTTTCCACGCGATTTCCGCACGAGGGCGGCCTCTACGTTTGGACAAAGGATGCCTTCGGCGATTTTCACGGATTCATTGCCGGATGGACATATTGGATTTACACGATATTTTATTTTCCGGGATTGCTGCTCGCCAGCGCAGCGATGGGCGCGTATGTGGCTGGCGGCAGCGCCGCGTCACTGACGCAGAACCGCACTTTTCTATTGAGTGTGTCGCTCGCGTTGCTTGTTGTCGCCGTAGGAATGAACATTATTGGATTGAATATCGGGAAGTGGCTGCAAAACGCCGGAGGCGTTGCGACGTACGTTCCTCTATTAATGTTGGTCGCGATCGCTGCGATGTTGTGGCACGCGCGAGGGTCAGCAACGCAGTTCACACTGGCCGGAATGATGCCTCACTGGAATCTAGACACAGTAAATTTCTGGTCACAAATTGCTTTTGCATTCACCGGACTGGAATTGGTTTCCGCAATGAGCGGCGAAATCCGCGATCCACGGAAAACTTTTCCGCGTGCCATTCTTGGCTCAGGCGTGATGATCGCCGCGATTTATATTGTCGGAACGATCGCCGTGTTAATCATGGTTCCCGCCGCAGCGGTAGATCCGAAGAGCGGAGTATTCCAGGCAATTTCTCTCGGCGCGACGACGCTGCGATTCGCGGCCGTGGGTGTGCTGGCAGCCGCGCTCGTCACGCTGGGAAATGCGGGCGGCGTCGGCTCTACAGTAGCCGGAGTTGCGCGCGTGCCATTCATGGTAGGGATCGACCGGTATCTTCCGTCGGTGTTTGGAAGAATTCACCCGAAATGGAAGACGCCCTACATTTCCATTCTGGTGCAGGCGATAATCTCCGCAATTGTTCTGCTCCTGATTCAAGTGAATGAATCGGCTAACAGCGCGTATCAAATCTTGGTCGATGCCGCGATCATTCTTTATTTTATTCCGTTCGTTTACATGTACGCGTCCGCGATCAAGCTGGCTTACCGGGCGGATCGCGCCGAAAATAAAACCGCCGCGCTGATTCCCGGCGGAATATTTGGAGTATGGGTAGCGGCGGGACTGGGGCTGCTAGTCGTGGCGGCAGGAATTGTCCTGTCATTTATTCCGCCGGGCGATAGCGCCAGCAAATTTACTTCTGAATTGAAATTGATTGCTTGTACCGCGCTAAGTATCGGGTTCGGACTAGCGCTTTATTTTCGCGGCGTGCGATCGAAAGTGCGCGAGGGAATTCGTTCGTAATTTACAAACCTTCTTTGAGCATTTCCGCAAACGATGGCCGTTGCGAACCGGGCATCCGGCGCGCGTCGAGTATCCGTTCAACATACTTCGCAAAAATATCAGCTTCTAAATTTACGGCGTCACCGATCTTTGCATTGCGCAGATTGGTGTTCGCGTATGTGTAGGGAATAATTGCGAAGCCCGCGATGCCGTCGCTCCAGGATGCGACCGTCAGGCTGATTCCGTCCACACTGATCGAACCTTTTTCAGCAACATATACGGCGATTTCCGCGGGAATGCTCACCGCGAGCCGCCAGTTTTGATCTTCGGGCGCCGAATTTGTTGCATTGCCTTCCGGCGCCAACTTTGTAATTCGGCCAACGGCGTCAACATGTCCCTGCACAATGTGTCCGCCAAGTTCCTGTCCTGCCGTAAGAGGCTTTTCCAAATTTACAGCCGCGCCGGACTTCATTTCTGCGAAGGTCGTGCGGCGAAGTGTCTCAGGCGAAAGGTCAGCACTGAAAGTTTCCGCGTTGCGCTGCACTACAGTGAGGCAACATCCATTCACCGCGATACTCGCGGAAACTCCGAGTGTCGGGGTAAGCTTAGGCGCACGAACACGAATCCGTCCGCCGGAGCCGGTGTGTTCGAGCGATTCAATTACGCCCTGATGCTCAATGATTCCCGTAAACATCGCGTAGATACCCCGCGTAACAATAATCCGGCCCAATATGTTGAATGCGCAGCGCGGAAAGTTTTTTGACTTTATCGGCAACGCGTTTTTCGGCCCACGGCTTTCCGCCCGGGCCAGCAATTTTATCCGTTCCGAAGATTACCAGCTTATCCACGACGCGCGCCAGAAGCGCCGCCGAATTTACTTTGGTTCCTGCTTCGATCATCACGTTCTGAATTTCACGGCGTCCCAATTCGCGGAGAATTGCGCGAATGTCCAGCCCGCCACTCGAGCGCTTCACTTTAAATAATTCGACGCCAGCTTTGTGAAGCGCGATCGCTTTCGCAGTATTTAAATTTGCCGCGGTGAAAACGAACACATCATTCTTCGCCGATCGAACTAATTTTGAGCGCAAAGGCAAACGCAGTCGCGTATCGAGAATCACACGCAGCAGTGGATGCCGGCGCGGTAACTTTGTGCGATCCGTAAGCAAAGGGTCATCCGCGAGTACCGTCCCGATTCCCGTGAGAATTGCGTCCGACGCGTGTCGCATTTTCTGAACTTCACTCCGCGACTCAGCGGACGTAATCCAGCGCGGTGATTTCGTCTGTGTGCGCTTCGGCCAGGCAATTGCGCCGTCAAGTGTTATCGCGGATTTCAAAGTAACCAGCGGCAGGCGCGCTGTGATCCATCGCGCAAAACCTTCGTTCAATTCCTGAGCCTCTCGCTGACGCAATCCGATCTCTACTTTGATTCCTGCGGCGCAAAGCTGTTTGAATCCACGCCCAGCAACTTTCGGATTGGGATCCCGCATTGCAGCGATAACACGTCGAACTCCCGCGTTAATCAAAGATTTCACGCATGGCGGCGTTCGTCCATGATGCGAACACGGCTCAAGATTAATGTAGAGAGTAGCGCCGCGCGATTTATTGCCGGCCGATTCCAGCGCGATTATTTCCGCGTGCTTTATTTTTTGATAAGTGTGAAATCCTTCGCCAACTACGCGGCCGTTTTTCACAAGTACCGCGCCGACCATTGGATTCGGCCCGGCCAGTGCCACGCCACGCCGCGCGAGCTCTAATGCGCGATCCATCCATTTTGCGTCGTCTGCCGCCTGTTTCGTATTTGTGGAGGAGCGCACGCGGACTCAGTCGAAAAGGGAATTGACGAACGCTTCGGCGTCGAACGGCACAAGATCGTCCATCTGCTCGCCGACGCCAACAAATCGCACGGGCAAATTTAATTCGCGCGTAATTGCTACAACAATTCCGCCCTTTGCGGTGCCATCGAGTTTTGTCAGTACAATTCCCGTGACGCCGACAGCTGAAGTAAATTCGCGCGCCTGCACCAATCCGTTCTGGCCAGTCGTCGCATCCATCACCAAAAGAATTTCATGTGGCGCGCCGGGAACAACTTTCGCCGCCGTGCGCTTCATTTTTTCCAATTCGGCCATTAAATTAGATTTTGTGTGCAATCGGCCGGCCGTGTCTACGATGACGGCGTCAATTCCACGCGTAGATGCGGCGGAAACCGCATCGTAAACTACCGCGGCAGGATCCGATCCGGATTTTTGCTTTACGATTTCTACGTTTGCGCGCTTCGCCCAAACTTCAAGCTGCTCGATTGCGGCAGCGCGGAAAGTGTCTGCAGCGCAAAGCAGCACGGAATGGCCTTCCTGGCGCAAACGATTCGCGAGTTTGCCCATCGTGGTTGTTTTGCCAACGCCGTTTACTCCAACCATGAAAATTACGCGCGGACGCGGATCGATTTGCGGTTCGACAACAACCGCGGCACCTTCGCTGGCGCTCGCTCCATTTTGCGGCGCCGGCGCAAAAGCCATTCGCGCTAGAAGCTGCCGTTTCAGTTCGGCTTTCAGTTCGCCGGAATCGGAAAGCGTGTGCCGATCCACTTTTTCGCGGACAGCTTCAAGAACCTCCTTCGTCGTGCGAACACCAATATCAGCGGCGAGCAGCGCATTTTCAAGCTGCTTCAGTACAGCCGGATCAATCTTTTTTCCGCCGAGAAAAAGCCCTTCAACCTTTGCGGCGATTTGCGAGCGTGTTTTGCTGACGGATTCTTTTAGCCGGTCGAGCAGCGAGGTAGACGGTTTTTCGCCGTCGCCAGATTTCTTTTTTCCGAAAATTGAAAACATTCGATGGCTTACCCGTTTGAGCTGAGGGTTAATTGTAGCAGAACCGCTTATTCGGCATGGAATTCAGAGCCACGGAAAATGTGAGTTACAGCGCGGGAACTTCGAGAGCAACTTCAACTGGAGCGAGGCGGATCTTTCCGTGCTCGACCGCCGCTTCCAGTGCGTCCACAACAGCGGGATCGAATTTTGTACCGGCGAGTTTGCGAATAAGTGACATCGAGAATTCCAAATCTTTGCCCGATTGATACGGACGATTCGTTGTCATCGCGTCGAGTGTATCGGCAGCAGCGATAATGCGCGCCATCAACGGAATTTTTTCGCCGCTCAAACCGTATGGATATCCACGGCCATCCACGTGTTCGTGGTGCAATTCGATGCCGGGCAACATATCCGCAAGCTGCGCGACGGGACGCATTATATTTGCGCCCTTCGACGGATGCTGTTTCATTAAATCAAATTCTTCGGGCGTCAGCGCGCCAGGCTTCTTCAGAACGCGATCGTCCACGCCAATTTTTCCGACGTCATGCAACAGCGCGGAAATGCGTAGCTTGTCGAGTTCTTCTTCGCCAAGACCCATTTCGCGCCCAATGATAAGAGAATATTTCGCGACGCGATCCGAATGACCGCGTGTGTATGGATCCTTTTCGTCGATGGCGGCGGCGAGCATGCGGATCGAGCCGAGAAACAAATCGCGATTTTCTCGCGCGGCTTGTTTCAGCCGCTCAATGTACTGTTCTATATCGTCCGCCATCTTGTTGAATGTCCCCGCCAGTTCGCTGATTTCCGCAGCGCCTCGAACGGGCGTGCGCTCGTGAAATTCTCCGCGGCTAATGGCGCGCGTGGATTGCGCAAGCCCACGAATCGGCGCGCTGATCGCGACGGCGAAAACGTACCCGAGAATGAGCGCGAAGAATCCGACGACGAGGACGAAAACCAACGCCTGCTGATTCAGAACATTGACGCCTGCGTCTTCGCGCGCTTTTTCCAGACTGCGCTGAGAAATTACAGCCCAATTCAATTCGGGCATCGTGGTGTACGCGCCCATCATGGGAACGTCGTGGCCATTTTGTTTCAGCGTGAAGCGCATCGTTTCTGTGTAGAAGAAATCGCGCGGCAGTGTGCGAATCTGCGCGACTACCGGAGATTCCTTGCTGACGTCCGTGCCGGGGAAAAAGGTTTTTGTGTCAGGGTATGCGACGATGTGCCCCGCCAAATCCACAACGTACACTATGCGGTCATGCGCGCTGGCTTCTTTCAGGCGCTGCAAAATCCGGTCCAACGATACGACCGCCGCGAGCATTCCCGTGAAATGTCCGTCAACTTCGAGGGGTACGGCAATCACAAACGCGGGACGATTTCCCGGATCGAGTGCGAGCGGATCGCTGTGGTATTCCGAAAGTTGCTCACTGGTCATGAACGCGCTTTTCAATGCGTTTCCTACGAATGGATCCTGTGCAACATGGGGATCGCCGCCATAATTTCCCTTTAAATCCGTGCCGATTGCCGTTACGTAAAGAATGGTTGGATTCCCGGAAGCGAAATTCTCCAGCAAGCGCGTAACTTTCGGTACATTTACGGGCGCGTTGACATCATCAATCAGTCCGGTGAGCGCGAGAATTTGTCGTTCGCTGGTCAGTTGTTGTTGAATCGTGGATTTGAAAAGTGTGATTTGTTCGGCCACCGAGTGCGTCAGCTCCGTCTGCTGGACTTGTTCGGTGTCTTCCAATTTTTGCTGGCTGAGTTTCAAAACTTGCTGGTGATAAAGCCAGATCGGAACCAAGCTGACCAGCAGCATAGCGCCAAGAACCATCCACAGAATTCGCAGACGCTTTGGTAGCAGCGAGTTGAGATCAAATGGTCGCATTTGTGCCTAGTCTATTGTACGAAGCTGCGGCTGTTCGCGGACTGTCCTAAGGTACAGGCGTGGCCGATTCGATACGGTCAATCGCTGCTTGCGGCGCGGGAATTCGCTATTCGCTTTTCTGCCGGCGTTCCATCAACTCGCGGATGGCTTCGCGCGGCGCTCGATGTTCGTAGAGCGTCGCGTACATTTGTTCGGTGATAGGCATTTCAATATTTGCGCGGCGCGCAAGTTCGCGAGTTGCGGCGGTAGTGTCAACGCCTTCAGCAACCATTCGCGTGGTGGAAAGAATATCCTGAAGCGCGCGCCCCTTACCGAGTTCCACTCCTACCGTGCGATTGCGGCTCAGCGCTCCGGTTGACGTAAGCACAAGATCGCCCATGCCGGCGAGTCCGGCGAGTGTGTCTCGTCGGCCGCCTAGCGCGACGGCGAGGCGCGTCATCTCCGCAAGACCACGTGTGAGCAGCGCCGCAGTGGTGTTGGCGCCTAAGTTAAGTCCGGCGCAAACTCCGGCCGCTATAGCGATCACGTTTTTCACCGCGCCGCCAATTTCTACGCCGATTACATCGTCATTCGTGTAAAGACGAAATGTTGCGCCCGCGAATTCTTCTTGAAGTTCAGAAGCGAGCGCCATGTCGTGCGATGCGATCACCACGGCCGTCGGATCTCCGCGGGCAACTTCACGTGCGAACGAAGGGCCGGACAGCACGGCGATTCCTTTGCCAGAATGTCGAGCGCAAACTTCGGCAATTACTTCCGACATTCTGAAATGGCTATCGACTTCGATTCCTTTCGAGGCGCTGACGACGATCGCTCCCGGCTTTAAATGTTCGCGCATCGCCGTGTAAACGATTCGCGCATGCGGCGCGGGAACCACGCCAAGAACAATTTCGGCGTTTGCGAGCGCCGCGGAAATATCTGAAGTGATTTCCACTTCCGGCGGTACTTTAAATTCGGGAAGATAAATATTGTTTTCGCGTGAGTCGTGCAGAGTGGCCCCGAGTTTTGCGTCATGGACCCAAAGCGAAAGCGCGTGCGGCCGGCGGCTGCGGCTCAGGACGATCGCCAGCGCCGTTCCCCAACTTCCTCCTCCGATGATGGCAATTTTCTTCATAAGTTAATTTTGGTGGCCTCTGGGAGATCTGTGAAAGTTGAAACGGTTTTCTGAGCCGTTCATGAGCCGTGCGATATTTTGCCGATGCTTCAAAATAATTAAGAGCGATGCGAGCGTGGTGCCCCCGGAGACGACGTACGAAGGCGCGTGGCCGGGCGCATAAAGGAAATACATCAGCAGAGGCAGCGATGCGGCCGCCATGATTGACGACAGCGAAACGTAGCGCGAGACGCTCATCACCATCAGCCAAATTAAAATCGCCGCTGCAACGGCCGGCCAGCAAATCAAAATAAATGCGCCGACGCCCGTAGAAACGCCGCGTCCGCCGCGTCCTGAAAGCCACACTGGAAAAATGTGTCCAAGCATCGCGCCGAGAGCGGCAGCCATCATCCAGTTAACAGAATCGCCGGTGATTTGTGCGGCGATCCAAACTGCCAGCGCGCCTTTTGCCGCATCGAGCAAAAATGTTAGTGCACCGGCGCCCGCGCCGGCCGCGCGTGCGACATTTGTAGCTCCAACATTTCCGCTGCCCACGCTGCGGATGTCACCCTGGCCAGTTTGGCGGATGATCAAATAACCGAAGGGAATCGAACCGATGGCGTATGCCGCCAGCGGAATCCACCAGTACATGTTCAGCGCTTCGGGAGTCACTCGCTTACTTTGCGCCTCTACTAAAAGTTTTCACGGCATCTTTGAAAATGCAAAAGTTTTAACTCGCGTGTATTTTGCGCCACCTCGGCCCAATTCGCTTCGATACAAATGCATTTCATTTGTGCGTACTACGCCAAATTCAGCCGGGCCGTTGCGGCGCAAGGCCTCGCGCAACTTTTCAACTCCTCGCGATTCCGAAATGCGCGCCAGCGTCAAATGCGGCTTAAATTCGCGCGACTCACGCGCGACACCTAACGTCTCAAGCTGCGTCTCGATTTGCGCAGCGATCTCCGCCAGATTCGGCGCGGCGTCAATACCTATCCAGAAGACACGGGGCCGGCGCTCGTCCGGAAAAAATCCGGCCCCTCGGAAATTCATCTCGACCAGCGCATCGGAATGCACAGCGCCCAGCACGTTCTCGATTCGCGCGACGCCCTCCTCCGGAATTTCGCCGATAAATTTCAGTGTCACGTGAATTCCTTCGATTCGCGCCCATCGCGCCGAAGGAAACTGGGCGCGCATCTTTTCACAAAACGTTGCAATCTCGGCGCGAACTGAATCGTTCAAATCCAGCGCGACAAATAAACGCATGGGTCCCGCTAACTCTTCGCGCCGGAATGTTTTCCACCGGCGTAAATAAAATATCGCCGCACCATGTCTAGCGCTGTTTGCGCGGCCTGCCACCGTACGCGATCACGATCGCCCGGAAAATTCATTCCTCGCTCGACGGGCGCTTTTCCGTCTGCCAGCGCGATATGCACCAGTCCAACTGGTTTTTCTGGCGTGCCTCCGCCGGGGCCTGCTATGCCTGTGATTCCAATTCCCAGCGTGCTTCCAGTGCGGCGTCGAATTCCGTCGGCCAGCGCCTGCGCAACTTCTGCGCTCACCGCGCCGTGCGATTCAATCATCGCGGCGGGCACGTCAACCCATGCAGATTTCAGCGTGTTGCTGTAGCTCACGACTCCACCAAGAAAATAATTCGAGCTGCCCGGAACGCGCGTTAGCCGCTCGGCAAGTAGCCCGCCCGTGCAACTTTCCGCGGTAGAAATCGTCGCTCGATTCAGAGTCAGCGCATCGGCTACGACAAACTCGAGAGTCTGTGCTTGATGTGCGAAAACGTTTTCACCGAGCGTCAGGGTAATCCTCTCGACCATTTCATCTAGAATTTTATCTGTTGCTGCCCGATCAGCCGACCACGCGCGCAAATGAATTTGAATTTCGCCCGGTGCGGCAAGAATCGTGGTGTTCACTCCGTCGTATTTCGTATAGATGGGCGCGATGCGCTGGTCCACATCCGATTCCGGCATCCCCGCGACGCGCAGCTCGCGTGTAACCTGTCGGACGTCTCCGGCGCGCCTCATCAACCGCTCAGCAACTTGCCGCGCGAACATCGTTTGCATTTCAATGGGAGGCCCCGGCAGAAGAATCACCACGCGCCCATCCGATTCCATCCACAGGCCCGGCGCAGTACCACGCGAATTTTCCAGCACGGTAGCGCCTTCGGGCACCATTGCCTGTCGCGCGTTAATGTCCACCATTTTTCTGCCGATTTTCTGGAAGCGTTGCTCGATGCCGTGGAGCACCGCAAGATTCGATTC
>DASYNR010000230.1:0-4443 GCA_036008485.1 Candidatus Acidiferrales bacterium
CATGTCCGGCCCCGTCGCACTATTCATCGGCAACGAAGGCGCCGGATTACCGCCGGAAGTTATTCAGTCCGCGGATTTACACGTGCGCATTCCGCTGGCCATGGCAAGCGGAACAGAAACAGAAAGTGTCGAGTCGCTGAATGCGGCTAGCGCTGCGGCGATTCTGCTATATGAAGCTGCGTGCCAGCGCGGCGATTCCACCTCAAATAAAAATCAGTGATAATCTGGATACCCGCCAACTGGCGGAATCCGAATGAGCCTCTTCCCCACTCTCGATCCATCTGACGAATCGGGCGCAACGTCGCGTCAAAGTTCACGTGACGATGAACCGAACGGCGCGCGTCCTCTCGCAGACCGCATGCGTCCGCGCACCCTCGACGAATGCGTCGGCCAGGAGGCCATGCTCGGCCCCGGCGGCCCGTTGCGAACGCAAATCGAACGCGACGATATCGGCTCTATGATTTTGTGGGGCCCTCCGGGATGCGGAAAAACAACCATCGCGCGAATTATTGCGCGCGTCACGCGCTCCGAATTTGTTTCCTTCAGCGCAGTCCTAACCGGAATTAAAGAAATTAAAGAAGTAATGGCCGAAGCCGAGCGCGCCAGCCGCACTGGACGCCGCACCATCGTCTTCATCGACGAAGTTCATCGCTTCAATAAATCTCAGCAGGACGCGTTCCTTCCTCACGTCGAGGCCGGTAATATTATTCTCATCGGCGCCACGACGGAAAATCCATCCTTCGAGGTAATTTCTCCACTCCTGTCTCGCACCCGCGTCTACGTCCTGCAAGCTCTAAGCGACGCGCAAATTCTCACGCTCCTTCAACGCGCCCTCACGGATTCCGAACGCGGCCTTGGCAACGAAAATATTTCCGCCGACGACGAAGTGCTCCAGCGCATCGCCACAATGGCCAATGGAGACGCCCGCGCGGCTTACAACACACTCGAAGCCGTCGTCCGCAGCGCGACGCCAAATGCCCAAGGCCGACGTACGCTTAGTGTCGAACTACTCGAGCAGACTCTCCAACGCAAATTTCTTACCTACGACAAGTCCGGTGAGGAGCATTACAATTTAATTTCCGCACTTCATAAATCCGTTCGCAATTCCGACGCCGACGCAGCTCTCTACTGGCTCGTCCGCATGCTCGAATCCGGCGAAGATCCGCTTTACATCGCGCGTCGCTTGGTCCGCATGGCCAGCGAAGATATCGGCCTCGCCGAACCAAATGCGCTGGCCGTCACAATCGCCGCCATGCAGGCCGCGGATTTTGTAGGCCCACCCGAAGGAAATCTCGCGCTCGCGCAGGCCGCCGTATATTTGGCGCTCGCCCCGAAGTCAAACGCGCTTTATGTCGGATACGGGCAGGCGTCGAAAGATTTGCAGGAAACTCGCGCCGAACCCGTTCCGCTCCACTTGCGCAACGCCGTCACTGGCCTGATGAAAAATGTCGGCTATGGACGCGGCTATCAATACGCGCACGATTACGCCGCGAAAGTTACGGACATGTCCTGCCTTCCCGATTCACTTGCGGGTAAAAATTACTACGCTCCTACAGATCAGGGATTTGAAAAACGTTTGCGCCAGCGCCTGGAAGAAATTCGCAATTTGAAAGTGACGAGCGCAAAAGCTAGCGCATCTCACAAAACAGCAAAGCCATGACCCGGCCCGTTCTCGAAAAAACTAATCGTCGTCATTCATTTCTAAAGACGTTCATCGCCGCGTGCGTCATCGCGATCGCGCTGACCGCCGCACCTGTTCGCGCCCAGCAACCTCCAACTCCGCGCATCACGATTGATGACGATTGCACCGCGCTCGCATACGCCATGGACGGCCGCCTCGCCTACGCCACGCGCCACGTTTTCAATCTTCAGAAATTTCAGGTGCAGCGCGACGACATTTGGATTCTCGAAAAAGACGGACGTCGCCGCAAAATCCTGAATGGCGAAAAAATGGTCCGTGGCGCCGAAGCTTTCAGTTACACGATCACCCGCCTGCGCTGGTCTCCCGACGCAAGGCGCGTTGCCGCCGAACTCGTCACGACTCAGGTCAACGCGAAGGGGGACGAAGTCACGGAAAATTTGCTTCTCTTCGTGAATCAAGAAGGCAAGGACGTGAAAATTGCGGATGGAGATAACGCCGTCCCCGGCGCAATCGATGGCACCTGGCTCGCCGGAAATGGAAAGCTCGCCTATCTCACCGAAACTGTGAAGCCGAATTTAATGTTTTCCATCACCACCATTGAATCTCCCGGCGGCCGCGTGTTTCCATTATTTGATCGCCACTCCTTCGCGGCACTCTCGTGGAATGCAAAACTCGGCACCGCGGTGGCCATCGAAAAAAATCTTTCGGACGCCAGCGTCACGCGTCTCGTCGAATTAAATTTAATGTCCGAAGATTATCGCCGCCTCGCAACTCTGGATAGCTACATCGGCGGCCTCAGTTTTTCTCCGTCCGGCGCCAAAGTTGCATTCTTTCGCGACATCGACACTCTGGAAGTTCGTGACATGACCGACCCCACATTAGTCGCGCGCGTTAACGTCGACTACGGCGCGATCAATTGGGCGCCCGACGAAAAAAGTGTTCTCGTGAAGCGTGGACTCGAACGGCAGGAAGGCGATCTCGTCTGGGTTCAACTGCCAACGCTCGCCGCCGATTCCGAAAATGGCCCGGCCGCACCGGTCACTCCGCCCGCGCCAACTCCAATTCTAAATGGACAAAAGTTTCGGGATTTTGCTCTAGCGCCGGATGGACATTCCGTTGCGGTGATCCTGCTCGGCAAACACAATCTACAACTTTTCGATCTTCCCTAAATTTCTACAGCATCAATTTCCGATGATCCTTCAGTAGGCACCGATCCATCACCACAAATATTCCCGCGGCTCGCGCTCTCGCAGCCGCTTCTTCATGAACTACTCCTTCCTGCATCCAAATTGCCGGCGCTCTCAGTCGAATCGCAGCGCCTACAACTTCCGGCACTTCGTCCGATCGCCGAAAAATATTCACGATATCGATCCTCACGTCCTTTGGAATCGCATCCAAATCCGCATACGCCTTTTCGCCCAGCACTTCAGTCTCATTGGGATTCACAGGAATAATTCGATATCCAACGGATTGCATGTATCGGCTCACACCAAAGCTCGCGCGAGCGCGTTTGGAAGAAAGCCCCACAACTGCAATTACTTTTGCTTTGGAAAGTAAATCTCGAATCGCATCATCGTCGCGGAATGGCATTACGGTGGAATCGTCAGGAAGATTTATGCGCCTTCACAACTTTGCCATACGCAGCCAAGAACTTTTCATTTTCATCAGCCGTTCCAACTGTCACTCGCAAACCATCCGGCATTCCCATCCAGTCCAGCGGACGCACGATCACTCCCAACTTTTCCAGTTCCCTTCCAACTTCCGACGCGCGTATTCCCGCCTCGATATAAATAAAATTTCCGAATGACGGCACAAATTTCGCGCCAATCTTGTCCAGCCCCGCCGTCAATTGCAGCATTCCTGCGCGATTCGATTCCACCGACCGCCGCGTGTGCTCCACGTCTCCCATCGCTGCAAGCGCAGCCACCTGCGCAATCGATGTCGTATTAAATGGCGTGCGCACCTTGTCCATTTCCTTCAGGAGCGCCGCCGGCCCAATTCCATAACCAATTCGCATTCCCGCCAATCCATGAACTTTTGAAAATGTTCTCAGAACCAGCACGTTCGCGCCATCGCGCACTCCTGCAATCGATCGCGTATATCCCGGATGCTGCACATAATCGCAGTACGCTTCGTCCAGCACCACCAGCACATCTTCGGGAACTCGTGCAAGGAAGGAATCAAATTCGTCGGCCGTAAACATCGTGCCGGTAGGATTATTCGGATTCGCCAAAATAATAAATCTCGTCTGCGCGGTAATCGCTCGCGCCAACGCGTCCAAATCAAACGCGTGATCTTTCAGCGGCACCGTCACCAATTGCCCGCCCGTCGCCTGAATCGCAATGTAAAAAAGCGGAAACGCCCCGAGTGATGTCAGCCCTTCATCTCCCGGCCGAACCATCATCCGCGCGGAAAGATCGATCAGCTCGCTCGACCCCAATCCTAAGATCACATTTTCGAGTCGCACACCGTGCAGACCAGCCAGCGCTTCGCGCAAATAATGTCCGCCACCATCCGGATACCGGTTCACGCCGCCCAACGCTTCGCGCGCAGCCTCAATCGCTCGCGGAGAAGGCCCCAGTGGATTTTCATTCGATGCCAATTTCACCGCGCGAATTTTCAATTCGCGCTCTACTTCTTCAATGGGCCGTCCGGGAACGTATGCGTTTATCCGGTGGATGTAGTCCGGTACTCGTTCTTCAAACAATTTCTCTAACTGGATTGGATTCACCGGCGAACTGGCCTCGCTTGCCCTCGGGAGTCGTGGTCTCTACTATTCACGCTAGTATCTTGACGCTTGG
>DASYNR010000231.1:0-2640 GCA_036008485.1 Candidatus Acidiferrales bacterium
TTTCCGCGAATTTCGGAATTGCTGCTCCGTACGATTTGCAGAATCGATTCTTCAATCCGTCGCTTGGCGGCGGTGCGTTCTTCGATCTTGGCGTCTATGCGCTTTCACTCGCGCATCAGGTTTTCGGTCCGCCGCAGCATATCGTGGCTGCAGCGGCTGTGGGGCCCTCGGGCGTGGACGAGCAGTCCGCCGCAATCCTCTCTTACACAGGTGGAAAGCTCGCGATACTTTCTGCAAGTTTGAAACAGGAATTGCCAAGCGACGCCGTGATTACCGGCAGCACCGGAGAGATCCGCATCGAGCCGCTTTATCGGCCCGAATGGGTGACCCTGCGCAAATTTGGTGACTCGGGCGTGCCGAAGCCGTCCCCCGCGAGTGACGCGAAAGAGCGAACTAAATCGATTCCCGGTTTTCGTTCGGCGATTGCTGCGGGCCGCAAATTAATGCAGCCTCTACGATCTGCGGACAATGCGCGGGAGCGAATCGCCTTCGAGAGCAACGGTTTCAATTATGAAGCGCAAGAAGTGATGCGATGTCTGCGTGCCGGAGAAAAGGAGAGTCCAATCATGCCGCTCGCAGAAACTCTGAAAATTATGGAAAGTCTCGACGCCATCCGTGGCCAGTGGAGCGCGACGCCGAAAATCTGAAACGGCTTCGCGCAATTTTTCGCCAGGAGGAAATGAATGCACATTGCAATTGTCGGCTGTGGTTTTGTGGCCGACTACTACATGAGCACATTTCCTAACTATCCTGAACTGGAAGTCGTCGGCGTGATGGACCGGGATCTGCAACGGGCTGCTGCGTTCGCTAAGTTTTGGAAAATTTCCCGCGTCTACCCATCGCTCGACGATCTTCTGAACGACCCGCAGGTAGAAATCGTTCTAAATTTCACTAACCCTTCGAGCCATTACACTGTCTCTCATGCCGCCCTGACCGCGGGTAAGCACGTTTATTCCGAAAAACCTCTGGCAATGGTTTTCGAGGAAGCCAAGGCGCTCGTCGATCTTGCGGAAAAGCGGGGGCTTTCTTTGAGCGGCGCGCCATGCTCATTGCTTGGCGAAGCGGCGCAAACAATTTGGAAAGCGCTTCGACAAGGGATAGCCGGCAAGACTCGGGTGGTCTACGCCGAACTGGACGAAGGCATGTTGCATCTGATGGATTTCCGAAAGTGGACCACTGCTTCGGGAATACCGTGGCCGAGCGTTGACGAATTTCAGGTGGGAGTTACGCTTGAGCACGCCGGCTACTACGTTACATGGCTCGCGGCTTTCTTTGGCCCCGCACGAAGTGTGACAGCCTATGCTTCCTGCCAGGTTCCAGAAAAAGACAGCACTGTCCCGTCGGATCGCATGGGCGCGGATTTTTCAGTTGGCGTGATCGAGTTTGCTTCAGGCGTTGTTGCGCGCCTCACCTGCAGTCTGGTGGCAACGCACGACCACACATTACGAATATTTGGCGACGCTGGAATTCTGTCGTGCAAGGACAACTGGATGTATAACTCGCCGGTTTACTTTGAGCGTCTAAACATTCCGCACAAACCCGGAAGGCGCGCGGTTCGCATTCCGCCCGAATCTAAAATCGTAAACAGCGCCTGGAATTTTCTCGCCCCTAAAATTCTTCGCGAACCAGGTCCCATGTCCCTTCCGCCGGTTCGCGAATCAAAATTTCAAAGCTATATGCCAAACACCCATCACATGGATTTTGCCCGTGGCGTCGCAGAGCAAGCAGCGGCCCTGCGCGAAAGCAGGTCATGCCGGTTGTCCGCGCGCTTTATGCTGCACGTCAACGAAATAGTACTGGCGCTACAGCCAACGCGCGGAGCCAGCGGGACACGGATAATGACGTCGACTTTTGATCCAATCGCCCCGATGCCCTGGGCTGAGTAGAAGATGATGGAACTCCCATACTAGTTTGCGTATTTTCCGGCACGTTTTCGTTTGCGCTTTCATGTTCTCTCTTTCGCACAACCGCGCAACGCCCCAGCGGCGTGAAGCAAACTAAGTTGTAGAATATCCCTCGCCTCACACCGGCCGCGAATCACAAGCGCTCGCCAGTTCAGGCAGTCATCTGGAGAAAATGAATGAGCCCGAAGCACGGCCGCAAGGTAAAGCTCGCCTATCAAGATCCGAATTTTATCGACAGCATCGGCGCGCGTCCCGTCCGTATTATTTCCGAATATCTCGATCCGAAATATCGTCTGCGGCAGGAAGATGTTGCCGACACCATCGTCATGTTCGGTTCCGCGCGAATTTTGCCGAAGGATCGCGCCACCACGCGCCTGAAGGCCGCGAAAAAAACCGCCGCGCGCGTGAAGACTCCTGCCGCGCAATCGCGCGTCCGTCTGTGCCGCAACGCGCTGGCCATGTCGCATTACTATGAAGAAGCGCGCCAACTTTCGCGCCTGATCACCGAATGGGCCATGACGTTCGGCGATCATCCGCGCCGGTTTGTAATTTGTTCAGGCGGAGGCCCGGGAATTATGGAGGCCGCAAATCGCGGCGCTGCTGACGCCGGAGGAAAATCCATCGGATTGAGCATCGAGCTGCCGCACGAGCAAGCGCCAAATCCTTACATCAGCAACGAACTCAGTTTTAATTTCCATTATTTTTTCATGCGGAAACTTTGGTTCGCGCAAATCGC
>DASYNR010000232.1:0-9549 GCA_036008485.1 Candidatus Acidiferrales bacterium
CCGATACGCACTTCGTGCGCTTCGTAAGGCGCCAACATTTACAGCCATCGCCATACTGGCGCTGGCCTTGGGCATTGGTGCGAACACCGCCATTTTTAGCGTGGCGGACGCATTCCTTCTGAAGCCTCTTCCACTTCCCGACGTGCAACATCTGCTGGTGATTTTAGAACAAGCTCCTGGACAAGTCGGAGAGGACGGTACGGGTGTTTCCGGGCCCGTATTTAGAGACTGGCAACACCAATCACAAGTTCTGCAGGATCTGACGGCGTATGAGTGGCGCTCAACAAGCCTGACCGGAGAAGGAATTCCGGAAAGCGCTCAGGCATACATGGTGGAACCGAATTTCTTCTCGCTTTGTGGCGCAACACCGCTGCTTGGCCGCACGTTTCTTCCTGAAGAGTCCAAAATCGGAAGTGATGGCGTAGTGATTCTAAGCGCGGGATTGTGGGAGCGCCGATACGGAGCTGATCCGAATATCATCGGGCGAACAATTCACGTCGAAGGAAGGCCTGTCGTTGTCATCGGAGTGATGCCAAAAACATTCCTCTATCCGCTCGCCACGGATCTTTGGGTGCCTCTCGCCTTGAGTGAAAAGATTTGGGCGCGAAGAGATCTGCGCAATCTTTTCGTCCTGGGAAAGTTAAAACCGAATGAGACTGTGGCCCGCGCGCGGACCGAATTAAACACTCTTGAGGTGCAACTGGGAATAATTTATCCAGCGGCGATGGCTGGCTGGCATGTCATGGTGGAGCCGATCCGAGTGTATGCCGTCGGTGAAGATGTCCGAAATTCCACGAAGCTTTTGCTTCTCGCGGTCGGCTTCGCCCTTCTGTTGGTCTGCGCCAATATTGCAAATTTACAGTTCGTGCGCGCTTCCGGCAGAGTGAAGGAAATCGCGATACGAGTGGCGATGGGCGGCAGCCGCTGGCGAATTGTCCGGCAATTGCTTACGGAAAGCACTTTGATTGCGCTTGCGGGCGCCGGCTTGGGCGCACTGATCGCGGTGTGGACCATAAAAATTGTAATTTTAAATATGCCGCCGGATGTTTCCAAAACAATTGCCGGGTGGGACCAGATCCATGTGGACGCGCGCACCCTGGCTTTCGCCGTAGCGGTGGCGCTTGTATCCGGGATACTGGCGGGAATTCTTCCGGCATTGAAAAGCACGCGCATCGGACTGAGCGAAACGCTGAAGGAAAGCGGGCGCTCGAACTCAAGTTCTCGCGGAAGCCAGCGCCTACGGAGCTTGCTGGTTGTGTTTCAGGTGGCGCTCGCCGTCGTGTTATTGGGCGCCGCCGGATTGCTGGTGCGAACGTCGAACCGAATCAGTGAAGCGAATAACAGCTATCGGCCGGAATCGGTTCTCACGATGATCGTCAACTTGCCGGATATCAAGTACACGAATCACGCTCAAATATTGAGCTTCTTCGATCCGGCCGTTGCGAAGCTACAGGCGCTGCCTGGCGTGCAAGCTGTCGGCTTAACTACAACCCTGCCATTCGGATCGATCCACAACGTTCTTGTTTTCAATATCGAAGGTCGCCCGTGGCCAAGCGCCGCCCAAGCGCAGTTTGCCGAAATTGAAAGCATCAGTCCCAACTATTTTCGGACGATGGGAATCCCTTTGATTCGCGGGCGTGAGTTCACAGACGCGGACTCCGCAACTTCGCCTGAAGTTGCAATCATCAGCCAGAGCCTGGCGACGGCGTATTGGCCAAACGAAAATCCCATCGGCCATAAGATTAAACCGTATGGTGTGGACGACCCGAAGCATCCGTGGATGCCGATTGTTGGAGTTGTCGGCGACGTGACGCTGGACTGGGATAACCCGGGAAGGGGATTCACAATCTATCGCTCGCAGAGACAATGGCCACGCGTGTATACGGCAATTGTGATGCGGACTTCAGGAAACCCGGAACAAACAATTCCCGAAGTGCGAAACGCTATCGCGGCGGTGGATCCGGAACAAACGATCATGAGCGTAAAATCCATGGTGCATCTTGTCAAGGAAACCACCGTTGAGATTTCCTATCTCACCATGATGATTTCCGCGCTTGGCGTTCTCGCTCTACTTCTCGCCGCCCTGGGACTTTACGGCGTGATGGCTTACTCTGTCTCAGAGTCAACGCACGAAATCGGAATTCGGCTGGCGCTGGGTGCGACGCCGGGAAATGTATTGCTGCTTGTGATCCGCCGCGGAATGCTGCTCACAATTGCGGGGCTCGTTATCGGTCTGCCGATCTCGCTGTTGTGGCTGCACCGCGTGCTTGGCTCATTTGTTATTGGCATCGGTCCGCCGGACGCAGCAACGCTTCTGGAAGCGTCGATTATGCTGACGATTGTTGCATTGCTGGCGTGCTGGATTCCGGCGCGGCACGCGACGCGCGTGGACCCTCTCGAAGCGCTCCGTTACGAATAGATTGGGCGCCCTTCCTCCGAACAATCCGCGGAACATTTCACGGCTACGGTGCGTCTTCTATAGAGACCTGTATCTCAACGCGCAAATGCCGCGTGGCGCAAAAAACTTTCGCCGGCGCACACAGGAAGGATGCCTGATTCTATGCAATCAATTTGGCAGGACATTCGGCACGGTTTTCGAGTTCTCGGAAAAAGACCGGGCATCACTCTAATTGCGATTCTCACTCTTGGCCTTGGAATCGGCGCCAACACAGCGATCTTCAGCGTTGTAGACGCTGTGCTTTTGCGTCCGCTTCCTTACAAGCAACCGGACCGGCTCGTGTTTCTTTCGGAATCGACTCCGCAAATTCCGAACATGAGTATTTCCATGGCCAATCTCGACGACTGGCGCGCGATGAACACCGTATTTGAAAACATAGCGCCATACCGCGCTAACCTCGCCGTACTGACGGGAGAAGGTCAGGCCGAGAGTCTCCGGATGCGTGAAATTACCGCGTCGCTTTTCCCGACGCTGGGCGTGCAGCCGATATTGGGACGCGCACTTACGGCGGATGACGACAAAGTAGGCGCCGCACCAGTAGTTTTGCTCAGTGACGGCTACTGGGACCGGAAATTTGCGCGCGATCCGAACGTGCTGGGCAAAAAACTAAATTTGGATGGCGAGATTTATACGATCGTCGGAGTGTTGCCGAACACCAAGTTTCACGGAAGCTGGAGAGACTATTCTCTGTTTACTTCGCTGTGGAGGCATGAGGATGCCTACGGCGGAGCGGCCCAGCGTGACGAGCATCCCGGCATTTACGCCATCGCACGCATGAAACCCGGAGTGACGCTGGAGCAAGCGCGCGCGCAAATGAAAGATATTGGCGCGCAACTCGCGAAGCAATATCCGAAAACAAATTCCACACATAGCGTCACTACCGATCCATTACTGAATGCGATTGTGGGAGATGTGAAACCCGCATTGCTCGTGCTGCTTGTGGCGGTTGGATTTGTGCTGGTGATCGCGTGCGCGAATGTGGCGAACTTGATGCTCGCTCGGGCCACAGAACGCCAGCGCGAGATGGCGATTCGCGTCGCGCTGGGCGCCACGCGGGGCCGATTGATTCGCCAGCTGCTTACGGAGAGCATGCTACTTTCAGTTTTCGGAGGCGCACTCGGACTCGCAATCGCTTTCTACGTTGCTGCTGCCCTTTCCGCTGCGGCGCCGGCAAATGTGCCACGAATTGATGGCGCATCGGTAGACGGAGTCGTTCTGGCGTTTACATTCATCGTTTCGCTTCTTACGGGTTTATTTTTCGGAATATTTCCGGCGTGGCAAGTTTCGCGGACGGACGTCCACGAGTCAATCAAAGAAGGCGGGCGCAGCGCAACATCAAGTGCGGGACACAAACGAGTGCGCGCGGCTCTGGTCGTCGGCGAAATTGCGGTTTCGATGATTCTTCTTGTCGGTGCCGGCTTGATGCTCAAAAGTTTTTATCGTGTGCTGCACACCGATCCGGGATTCAATCAGTACGGCGTCCTGACCGCTACAATTTCTCTGCCGGATTCGCACTACAAAGATCCCGCGACGCAGCGGCAGTTCGTGGATCAATTGGTTAAAAAATTTCAGACCACTCCCGGAGTGCAGGCGGTGGGCTTTCAGAAGCCGCTTTTGGGCGGCTGGGAAACAAGCTATTTGGTTGATGGACATATTGATCTCGATCCAAGTCAGATTCCGTCAACAGACATCACATCTGTTACGCCGGATTCGATGCGGGCGATGGGCGTGCATCTGATCCTCGGGCGTTTTTTCACGGAAGCGGACAACGAAAAGGCGCCACCGGTATGCATTGTTGATACGACGATGGCCCAATTGGCGTGGCCTGGCCAGGATCCGATCGGAAAGCGAATATTCGCCGCCAGTGGCTCACCGAACGATCCCGCGCACGCGCGAACGGTTGTGGGATTAGTTGCGCATACGAAAAATTACGGCGTGGATCAACCTTCACGCGAAGAAACATATATACCTTATGCGCAGCGGCCTTTGCAGGGTGGGAGTCTGGTAATCCGCTCGGCGGCTGATCTGGGAGGCTTGGCTTCGACCGTGCGCGCCGCCGTGCAATCGCTGGACGCGGATTTGCCGGTTCGGGATGTGCGAACTCTAGATGAAATCGTCGGAGATAACGTCGCCCCGCGCCAACTTTCGGTGATTCTGCTCAGTTCGTTCGCCGGACTCGCGTTGGTATTGGCGGCCATCGGAATCTACGGAGTAATGTCCTACGCAGTTATGCAGCGCACACAGGAGATCGGCGTTCGCATCGCCCTCGGTGCGCAACAACGCGACATACTTCGGCTGGTGATGGGTAACGGGATGACGCTGCTTTTGCTGGGGCTGACTATCGGGCTGGCCGGCGCGTTCTCCCTGAACCGATTCTTGCAATCCATGCTGTTCCAGGTAAAGTCTACGGATATAATGACATTTGCGAGCGTTCCATTTCTGCTGGCAGCGGTTGCGTTCACCGCCTGTTATTTGCCGGCGCGGCGTGCCACACTTGTTGATCCCGTTGTGGCGCTACGGAATGACTAGCCGAACGCGACATTACGGCATTGCAGGCGTCTAAGAACTTAGGAGATTTATGGCTGACCCATTGATTCAGTTGCGTAACCTGGAAAAGTCTTACGATATTGCCGCGGGAAAATTCTTCGTCCTTCGCCGCATTAATCTGGATATTCAAGCCGGCGAGTTCGTGACGATCATGGGGCCGAGCGGCGCGGGCAAGTCGACATTGCTTGCAATTATTGGAATGCTGGATGGCGCATGGACCGGCGAATATCGTTTCGTCGACCAGCCCGTCCACAAGTTGAGCATCAAGCAGCGCAATGAACTGCACAAGCGCTACATCGGCTTTGTGTTTCAGAGCTACCACTTGATTGACAATCTGACCGTGTTCGAGAATTTGGAAATTCCGCTTTCGTACAAAAATGTTCCGCGCGGCGAACGCACCAGTCTGGTTTGCGATATTCTCGACCGCTTCAATATCGTCGGCAAAAAAGATTTGTATCCGAATCAACTTTCCGGCGGACAGCAGCAGCTTGTGGCCGTGGCGCGCGCGGTGGTGATGAGTCCGAAATTGATTTTGGCGGACGAGCCGACCGGAAACTTGCATTCCGGTCAGGGCGACGAAATTATGCAACTCTTCAAACGGCTGAATGACGCGGGCACAACGATCATTCAAGTGACGCACTCCGAACGAAATGCCACCTACGGCCATCGCATTGTGAATTTGAAAGACGGCTGGATTGTGGACGAAACGCGGCCGGTTGCAGCCGGAGCGGAATCCGGCGCGGTGCGATAAGTTTCGCGCGTTCGTGTTCAACAAGTAGGGCTGTTGCAAGCCCCTCAATTTCGCGACAGGTCGTCCCAAAACCGGGCACATGGGGTCTTGGTGAGCGCGCGAAGTTCCCGTAAGTGCCTTTATTCCAAGAGGTTAGGTACCATCCAGCAGGCCAGAAACTTGCTCATATAGTCCAGGATACGGGTAGAATTCCAACGCAACTCTCATCACACTCACGAAGGAGCGATGGATGAAAGCTATGAAGAACTTCAAAACGATAGCGTTGGCGATTGCTTTGGTTGGGATTGCGTCCGTGATTCCGGCAGTTGGCATTGTACAGAATTCCGCGCCGCAAGTGCGTGGCGTGTCGATTGAAAATCAGGCCAAGACTGATCTTTCAGGCAAGTGGGATTTGAATGTAACGACTGATGGCGGACCGATTGCCGCGAAAGCAGAATTCGCGGTTGCGAGCGATGGAACTATTTCCGGAACGATTGACTCTGCGGAATATGGCTCGTCGAAAATTGCCAGCGGCTCGGTGAAGGACGCGAGCTTTTCGTTCAAATTCAACATCAGCGCCGATGGAAACGTGATTGAAGTCACCATGAGCGGCACGTTTGACGAAAAGTCCCTGAAGGGATCTGGGTCGGCGGGAGACCTGGGATTTAGTTTCACGGGTACGCGTGCGAGCAGCGGACAGAACTAGAAGCGCAATTGGAAATTAATCCGGCGTCTCACGTTGGAGTGCGCTGGCAATCGCGACCGCCAATCGCCGCATAAAACAGGGAGGCACCGATGGGAGTGTTCCTGAGGGATCTTCGTTACGCGGCGCGGATGTTTGCGAAAAGTCCGGCCGTGAGCTGCGTGATGGTTCTTTCGCTGGCGCTCGCCATCGGCGCAACCACGGCCATTTTCAGCGTCGTATACGGCGTGGTTCTGCGTCCGCTTCCCTACCCCAAGGCCGATCAGATCGTCGTCGTGAATGAAGTGAACTCCAAAGGTACGCGGATGAATTTTTCCGACCCGAATTACGAAGATATCCGCGCAATGAATCACTCGATGCAAGGTCTGGCGGAATACTATTCGCGGACCGAATCCGTAACCGGAGGCCCGGAACCGACGCGAACAGCCGTTGCAATTGTCTCCGCGGACTTTCTCAGCATTATGGGCGTGTCACCGGTGATGGGCCGCTCGTTCGATAAGCAGGAGCAACAATTCGGTGGCGTGCCAGCCGCACTGGTGAGCTTTTCCTACTGGCAGCAAAATCTTGGCGGCGCGACAGATTTTTCCAAGATTAAATTGACCATCGAAAATCGCACGTATCCAGTGATCGGCGTACTTCCCGCCGGCTTTCGATTTCCTTCCGAGTCGGACATCTGGGTGGCGCGTGAACTTGTCCCGCGTTATGACGGGCGGACGGCGCATAACTGGCGAGTGATCGGCCAGATTCGTGACGGCGTTTCGCTGCAACGAGCGCGCGCCGATTTGAGCGCGATTGCCAAGCACGTAAACGAACTCTACGGAAAAGGAGCGCAGTACATGATGGCCGACGCATCGGTGATTCCGTTGCAAGAAGCGATGGTAGGCAAGGTGCGCTCCACTTTGTTCTTGCTGTTCGGCGCCGTCGGCTTTTTGCTGTTGGTCGCGTGCGCTAACGTCGCAAACTTGATGCTCGTACAGGCTGCGGCGCGCTCGAGGGAACTCGCGATCCGCACCGCATTGGGCGCGGGACGCGGCCGGCTGGTGCGGCAATTTTTGTCGGAAGCCCTGCTGCTCTCTCTCGTCGGAGGAGCACTTGGAGTACTTGCGGCATTGTGGGGAGTGAACGCGCTGCTCGGAATCGCTCCGAATACATTGCCGCGCACGCAGGATGTATCCGTGAATATGCCGGTGATGTTATTTGCTTTGGGAGTTTGCGTGCTGGTTGCGGCGGGGCTTGGAGTGCTGACGGCGGTTCGCGCAACATCCGGAACGCTGCAGATGAAGCTTGGCGAAGGAAGCCGCAGACAGGCCGGCTCTATGAGAAGCCAGCGAATCGGCCGAACGATCGTCGCTTCCCAACTGGCGATAACACTTGTGCTGCTGATCGGCGCGGGATTGTTGGGCCGGAGTTTGATGCAGATACTTTCAGTTGACTACGGATTCCGAACTGAAAACGTGGTCTCAATGAACCTCTCGATGTCTTTTCCTGAGAGCGAAATAGATAAAGCGCGGCGGTCTCAGCTCATCACCGATATTCTTGGGCGGATGCGCGAGGTACCGGGCGTGGAATCCGTAGGGGTGGTCAATGAGCTTCCTCTCGCTGATGGATTGGCTGACGGCTTGTTCATCGTGATGAATCCCGGGGATACTGTTAAAGATTTTGATGAGTTCGGCAAGCTGTCGCATGACCCGTCCCGTACGGCCGATGCTGAATTCGGCGTGGCAAGCGAGGGATTCTTTCAGACGCTCGGAATTCCTTTGATTCGCGGACGATTGTTCGATGATCGCGATGCAGCCAACGCGCCACAAGTGGCCCTCATTAGCCAATCACTCGCACAGGCTAAATGGCCGAAGGAAGACCCCATCGGCAAAGCGATTGAATTTGGCAATATGGATGGCGATCTCCGATTGCTCACGATCGTCGGCATTGTTGGAGATATTCGAAACACTAAACTGGAACAGCCCCCCACGCCTACGGTTTATGTGAACTATCGGCAACGCCCGCAGAAGGCGGCGGATTTTTATGTGTTCGCTCGCACGACCTCGACGCCGGCAAGTGTATTCAGTGCAGCGCGCGAAATTGTTCATGCTCTCGCGCCGGATTCACCGCCGCGATTCAGCACCGTCTCACAAGTCTTTTCCGATTCATTGGGCACGCAGCATTTCAATTTGATTTTGATTGGCGCATTTGCCGGAACAGCTTTGCTGCTGGCGATGACTGGAATTTACGGCGTGATGGCTTACACCGTGGAGCAGCGCACGCGTGAATTCGGCGTGCGAATGGCATTAGGCGCGCAACCCGGCGACGTACTGAGTTTAGTTCTTTGGCAAGGAATTATTACTATTGCGATTGGTGTTGCCGCTGGCGTTTTCGGAGCAATCGCGTTGACGCGTACGATGCAATCGATGCTGTATCACACGAGTGCAACTGATCCAATTACCTTCGCGGGAGTGGCCGTACTGCTGACATTCATCGCACTGCTAGCGTCTTACTTACCAGCGCGGCGTGCGACGCGGGTGGATCCCGTTATCGCGCTGCGATACGAGTGAGCGCCGCAAATTAGCGCGGGCCACCGCAGAAGCACGTCGCGAAAAGGAGATTGATCACATGAAGCTGGCAAAGAATTCCATGAAAACAATGTTAGCGCTGACGGTGACGCTGACGGCGTCAATGGCGTGTACCGCAGACGATCGATACGCTGAAGGCGGATTCGACCGCACGCTGAAGACTTCCGGCGCGGTGGACCTGACAGTTGAAACTGGCGCGGGTTCGATTTCCGTGCGTGCCGGAGACGGCTCATCTGTGCACGTGATCGCTAAAATTCGCGTGAACGAAGATTGGCACGTGACCACGAGCGAAGCCGAAGCTAAAGTGAAAAAACTGGAAACGAATCCGCCGATTGAGCAGAGCAGCAACACGATTCGCATCGGCGAAATTCGCGATGAAGATTTGAAGCGGAATGTTTCCATTAGCTATGAAATTTCCGCGCCCGCGGATACAAAATTGCACTCGAGCACTGGATCGGGCAGCGAAACGCTCGAAGGACTGAAAGGGCCGGTTGAGACGAGCACGGGATCTGGCGGAATCCATCTAGCGAAAATCGGCAGCGAG
>DASYNR010000233.1:0-5942 GCA_036008485.1 Candidatus Acidiferrales bacterium
AAGTGACTTCAGACTCGTTCGGAATGCGCCAGGTTTCACCGGTTGTTGAGGACAGCCACGCGGCATAGGCTTTTGCTTTTTCAAATGTGATTCCGTTGGCGGGGAAATTTTCCGTGCCGGATTCGACTTTGTAATTCGGATCGAACATCGCGTACTGCGCGCGCGTGACTTCAAAGCGCCCGATTTCGAGATTGGAGCGATGCACAACTTCGGGAACGAGAATGGTGTGATTATTCGCAGCTTTTACGGCGTTGCCGTAATTGGTTCCGGCGCGTGCGACATTTTTTCTGCGGATTGCTTCACCGAGTGGGGAATCGGCTTTGAAAGCTTCGTTGATTGGCTCCGACGTTTTGAAAAGGTAGGTATCCATCCAGGCCATTTCTTCATTCACTTTGCGAAGTTGATGAGAAAGTTTTGTGGGGCCGTGCGCTTCACCGGGAAATAAAATAAATCGCACGGGAGTTTTTCCGATGGTGTAGAGCGTGCGGTAGTGGGTCCAGCCCTGCTCTGTGGGAACCTGGCGATCATTTGTGCCGAAGAAAATCAGAGTTGGCGTGCGAACTTTATCCATTTGAAAAACGGGCGATTTGCGGATGTAAAGTTCGGGATCTTCGAGTGGCGATTTTCCAAAATAATAGGAATCGAATGACTCGCCAAAGTCCACGTTGGCCCAATCGCTGATCCATTCTACGTCGCCCGCACCCGTCATCGCGGCTTTGTAGCGCGATGGATTTGTGACGGTCAATTGAATGGAAAGAATCGCACCGTTCGACCAGCCGGCGGTGCCGATGCGATCGGCGTCAACTTTTCCTTGCGCGATCAGCGCGTCAACACCTTTTTCGATATCCGGAATTTCCAGATCGTAATAATGTCCGCAGCAAATTGATTCGACGAATTTCAGTCCATGATTGCTGCTGCCGTGATAATTAATTTTCAGAACGAATGCGCCGCGCTCGTTGTAGAGCGCCGTGGGATACGCCCAAGACTGTGACCAGGAATCGGTGTCAGTGCCCGCTGGGCCGCCGTGAATTCCCAGAACGAGGGGGTAGCGTCTTCCTTCCTGATAGTGGAGCGGATAAAAAAGAATTCCGTCCACATCGTCGTCATTCGCGCCCTTCCAGTGAATCACTTCTGATTTTGCAATTTCTTTTTTGGCGAATGAAGGATTCAAAGTTGTGATTTGTTGAGGGTCGTTGATGCGTGCGCCGTCAAGCGTCGCGCTGAACCACTGCGTGGGAATGCTGGCGGTGGAATAATCGTAGATGATGCGCGGAGTTTCTTCGCTGATGGTGAGGCCGCCAAGATTTCCGGCATGCTGGCCTTCGATCATGGTGCGTGTCCACTTCCGCGATGTGCCGCTGCCCGACATTGTGAAACGCGCGGGCAAATTGCGCGGGCCGGCGGCGAGCATGGCGATGAAACCGTCTCCCGTAACGTCGAAACCGCGGCCGAGTCCATTTTCCCAATCGAGATTAACTTTTTGCGTTTGGCCAGAGGCGAGATCATAAAAATACATTTGCTCGATGGAGGCGGTGAAAAATTTCGGATCGGATGAATAGGGAGCAGCGGCGTAGAAGCCGGAGCCATCGCGAGTCCAGTCAACGTTGGATGGGCGAATTTTTCCGTCGGTGAAAATTTGTTTGCTTTCGCCGGTATTCAAATTCCAAACAAAAGTTTGCGGCGCAACTTTCTGGTCCCAGGCGTAGCTGAGTTCGCGACCGTGAACTGTAACGGCGTGAGAAAGATCGCGCGAGACGGCCCAAGCCTGGATGCGGTCTTCATTAGTTGTGAGGCGCGTGACTTTTTTATCTTTGACGGAAAATTTGAAAAGGCGGACGGGAGCGGCGTGTAGCTCGTCATCAACCACGTTGGAATCATCTTTGCGTTGCTCGGTATCTTTCTCGAATAAAGTGGCGTCTTCCTGCGCGGTGAAAAATATTGTGTCGTCGTTTAGCCACTCGAATCGTTGGACACCACGCTCAAAAGTTGTGACGGGCCAAGGCTCGCCGCCATAAGGGTTCATGAGCCAGAGCTGGGAGCGCGAAACTCCGGGTTTTGTTTCGGGCAATGGCTTGGTGCTGAGGAATGCGATTAGATCGCCTTTTGGTGACCATCGCGGACCGGTGTTGTTATCGGTGCCGCGCGTGAGCTGAATTTCTTTTTTGTCAGTAAGGTTGGTGAGATAGAGATTGGACGTGCGACCGTCCTTTTCTTTATTGGAAATACTTTTTGACCACACGGCATATTTTCCGTCCGGCGAAATGCGGAAACCCGCGGCGGATTCGGCGTTGATCATGTCTTCGGGCGACCACGGCATAGCGGGTTTTTCCGCGGGCTTCGACTGAGTCGATTGCGCGTGTGATTTCACGGGAAGCGCGAGTGAGGTGGCGAATCCGAAAATTCCCGCGAACGCAACGGCAGTCAGAAATTTAATTATTTTTATTTTGTCGCGCATCGAAGCTCTCTCCCTGTTCGACAGTGATTATTTCGCCAACGCATTTCAATTAGATGGAAGGCGGACAGCATAGTCCAGAAGCGGCCCGGAGGGAAATCACTCTCGGCAAATTTTTGTGAATGCGAGCCGAATGCGCTTCCGGACGCCGAGCCTGTGCAATTTTATACTTTGCGGCAGTTTATTCATGAATATTTGCTAGAATAGCGCCACCTCTGGGGTTGGGCATGCCATCCACCACGCATGAAGAGTTGGAAAAGTTGCAGGCCGTGGGCCCGACTGTTGCGGAAGCATCCGGCGAATTGGCGCGAAGTTCGGCGCAGCAATACGAAAAGCGATAAAGAAATTCAATGATTACTCGAGGCGAGCCGGTTTGGCTTACGGCTTTCTAACCAGCGATTGGAGTTTGATGATGGATTTCCGACAAACGGGCAAGACTGCGATTTTGACTCCGGAAACTTTCCGGTTTTTCAGCGAGCTGACGACGAACAACAGCAAATCGTGGATGGACATGAATCGCGATCGGTATCAGCAGCACGTGGTTGGGCCGCTGCGAGATTTGCTGGAAGCGTTGACGCCGGAAGTTTTGAAACTGGACGGCGGATTTGTGGTGACCGGGCACACGGGATTGAATTTTTCGCGGATCAATCGTGACATTCGTTTCGCGAAAGATAAAACGCCTTACAATCCGCGGATGTACGTTTTATTTCCAGATTCGCCGAGCGGTGAAGGGGCGGAGCTGTACGTCGGGATTACCGAGAACCAAGTTACGACGGGCTTCCGCATCTATGCCGACTCGAAAGCGAAAACGCCGCCGCTGACAACGATTGGAGCGAAGCGCGCGGTGGAAAATTTGCCGTGGATCGGAAAACAGAAGAAACGGCTCAGTCCGAAATATGAAAGCTATTGGTACTCGTCGGAAAAAGGTGTGTGGACGAAACACGATGGCTGGCCGGTGAAGGCCGCTGACTGGAAAAAAATACGCGCGTGGATTGTGCGGCGAAAGATGACGAAGGCCGCCGCGATGCGTCCCGGATTTATTGCGGATGTTGGACGCGCGTTCCGCGATGTGGCGCCGCTGTGCGCGTTCGCATCGTCTCCGAGTTGGAAACCGTAACATCACCGTAATATCTAGCGTGATATATGGGCCCTGTGCGCGAGAATTAGCACGAGAATTTATTTCGTGAGGGTGCTGCAATGCGCAAATCGAATCCGGCGAAACTTTCGTGGTTTACCGCGCGGTGCCACTTCAAAAGCGAAGTCGAAGGCAAACATAAAGACCGCATGCATTTGTGGCAGGAAGCTTTCTTTTTGGTGCACGCATCGAGCAAGAAGGATGCGGGGCAGAAGGCCAAGCATCTCGCTCGAGGAAAGAAACACACCTACAAGAATTTTGCGGGAGATATTATTGTCTGGAAGTTCGCCGGCGTGATTGATGTTTGCGCGCTTGAGGCGCGGAACTTCGGCGATGGCACGGAAGTCTATTCGAGATTTTTTAGCCGCGAAGGAACGCTGGACACGTCAGTGAGAAATAAGTAGTAGAAGATGCACGTGCCGCTGGGCGAGTTCCGACCTGCGATAGTGGTTCTTCTTTGAAGAATACCGTTCCGAGTGAAACTGACTTCCGTGAAGAGCCGTCTCAGCAAGTGATTCAAGATTTTCCCATAAAAATGTATGCGCGAATAGGTGATTCGGAGTAGATTTCAGCCTGAATTTTCCCGCAAAGGGAGAGGAGAAGCTATCTGATGAAAGTGAAACAAGTAGTTCTTGCAGGATTATCGTTGCTGCTGGCGAGTGGCATGACTGCGCCACTGGGATTTGCTCAAGGACGAAGAGGCGGAGCGGCAGGCGACGAAGTGGATCAGGCGCAGGGCAGGCGTGGCGGAGGACAGCAAGCCGCCGCGCAGACAAATCAAGCTTCCGCCGCCGCGCCGCCGCGCGGTCCGGCACCGGAAGATAAGATGGTAGCGACACTCCACACGGCGAAAATTGGCGGGCAGCAAATTTCCTACAAAGCGACCACCGGAACGATTGTGCTGAAGTCCGACGATGGCACAGCGTTGGCCAGCGTTTTTTATGTTGCGTACACAAAGGAGGGAGTGGACGACATTTCCAAGCGCCCGGTGGCGTTTTCCTATAATGGAGGGCCGGGCTCGGCTTCGATGTTCGTGCACATGGGATTTGGGCCGCGCCGGGTTGTTTTAACACCTGACGGCCACGGTATGCCCGCGCCTTATTCGATCGTTGATAACGATGATTCCTTCTTGGATGCGACGGATCTGGTTTTTGTGGATGCGATTTCGACCGGATACAGCCGTCCGGCGCCCGGCGAAAATCCCAGTCAATTTCACGGACTGACCGAGGACGCGAACGCTTTCGCAAATTTCATCCGGCTTTACATCACGCGGAACGGCCGCTGGGATTCACCAAAGTATTTGATTGGCGAAAGCTACGGAACTACGCGCTCCGCGGCGCTTTCCGGCGCACTGCAGCAGCGTTACCAAATTTATCTGAATGGAATCGTGCTGGTCTCGACGGTCCTCAACTTCCAAACTCTGCAGGCGGCTCCGGGCAACGACTTGCCCTACTCCGTTTTTCTGCCAACATTTGCCACGACGGCTTGGTATCACCATTTGCTCTCCGCCGAAATGCAGAAGCTGAGTGTTGACCAGGTGGCCCAACAAGCTCGCGAATTTGCTGATGGTGAGTATGCCACGGCGCTGATGCACGGCGATCAGCTCTCCGCTCCAGAACATCAGAAAGTGGTGGACCAGCTGGCCAGGTTCACCGGCCTTTCCAAGAAATATATTGAAGAGACGGATCTGCGAATCAACGCGCGCCGTTGGTTCAAAGAACTTGAGCGGGACAAACGGCGCACGGTCGGCAGACTGGATTCTCGATTCGAGGGAATTGACGCTGATGCCGCGGGCGAAGGTCCGGAATACGACCCAAGCGAAGCTTCCTACGAAGGTGCATTTGTGGCCGCGTTTGAAGATTACGTTCGCCGCGAACTAAAGTACGAAACCGACATGGAGATGCTGGCCACCGGCCCCGTTCAGCCGTGGAACTATCCGCAGAATCGGTATGCGGATGTTTCCGAAACGCTTCGCGCGGCGATGACGCGTCAAACCTATTTGAAAGTTCTGGTGGTGTGCGGATATTACGACGTCGCCACGGCGTTTCACGGGATCGAATTCACGGTGAACCACATGGGACTGGATCCGGCAATCCGGAAGAATATCAGCTTCACGTATTATGAGGCTGGCCACATGGTGTACATTGACGAGAAGGCTCACGGCAAACTGCACAAGGATGTCACGAGCTTTATAAACTCAAGCTATGCACACTAAATGAAGATTTTCCGGGTGTTGGTGTGGGCCGCGGTGGCGCTTGCGGGCGCCGCCGGACTTTCCGCGATTGCATTTGAACGCGGCGAGCCGCTGAACGCGACGTGGTTTATTATTGCCGCGGCCTGCACCTATCTTGTTGC
>DASYNR010000234.1:0-2440 GCA_036008485.1 Candidatus Acidiferrales bacterium
ATTTGTAGACATAAAAAGAACGATGAACGAAACCGGCGGAGAAAACTTCGACGTCAAGGACGTGATGCAACTCGACACCGCATTCCGTGATTTGATTCATCGGATAAAAACGCGCTATACGATGGGATATTATCCGCAGTCCAGCGTGCCCAGCGAGAAGGCGCACAAATTGGAAGTCCGGCTTGTGCCGTCTTTCGGAAAAAAGGGACGTGATTATGTCGTGGTGGCGAAGAGTGGATTTTACGTTCATTGAGATGTACGTAGCGCCGACACTCCTGCTTACTCGACGCTGGCGGAGAACGTTTTCGATTGGCATAATGCTGCGCAGAATTTTATCAAGCGCAGCCAATGATGAAATCAGCCACACAATCATTTACGGCAATTCTTGAGCGGGAAAATTCCGGGCTTGGCTGGACGATAATCCGCATTCCTTTCGACGCCGCAAAGGCCTGGAAAATGCGCGGACGCGTGAAGGTGCGCGGCGAAATAAATGGATTCGAGTTTCGCACGACGTTATTTTCCGACGGCAAGGGCGGACACACTCTGCTGGTAAATAAAAAGATGCAGACCGGTGCGGCTGCTGTTGCAGGAATGTCAGCAAAGTTTCGGCTGGAGCCGGATACGGCGGCGCGCGAAGTAAATGTTCCCCCAGAGTTGAAGAAATTCCTGGCCGAAGATCGTGCACTGCGCGATTGGTTCGGCAAGATGAGCTTTTCGATACGAAAGTTTTTGTCGGAACAAATTGCGGATGTGAAGAATCCAGAGACGCGCCGGCGGCGCGCGGAACAAACCGCGGAACTATTGCTGGCCACAATGGAAGGCGAGCGCGAATTGCCTCCGATATTGCGGGCCGCGTTCGCGCGTGATCCGCGGACGCGTAAGGGATGGGAGATGATGTCGCAGTTGCAGCGACGCGGCCACCTGATGGGAATTTTCTATTATAAAAGCCCCGAATCGCGCGGAAAAAGATTGGCCAAGGCGATGCAGCAAGCAGCGGAAATTGCGGAGAAGAAAACAAAACACAGGAGCAGTGAATAAATTCCGAGCGGCGTCAGTTTCAAGCCAGGAGAGTGCAATATGGTTGCGGCAAAAACGACGAAAATAAAACGACACGACGACGCGAAACAGTTCGCGCCGGTGTATGCGCGCCTTAGTGAAATGTTGTTCAAACACAAAGACAAATTGTCCGTAGCCATCGAAAAGCCAGGCGAGTTTTGGATGGCGGTAACGGGCGCGATGTATCGGGGGAAGCCACTCGTCTTCGCCGGAGTGAGAATGGGCAAAAACTATGTAAGCTACCACCTCATGTCCGTGTATATGCGCAAAGTCGAGATGTCCCCGGAATTGAAAAAGCGATTGCAGGGCAAGGCCTGCTTTAACTTTTCGACAGTGGACGAGAAATTATTCGGAGAATTGGACGAGTTGACCACGTCGGGATTAAAGGATTATCGGCCGGGAGTATTAGAAAAAGAATCCAAGTGGTACAGGAAGAAATAGGCCCGGCGAGCTTCGTGTACGCCGCGCTCGACATTCCGATTAGTTGACGGCCGTAGCGACGGCGCGAGGCGTCGCCAAACTTGTACCAATAATCGCCGCGGGAAAGAAAATGACGATGCCAATAATCCAGAACCACAGCGGATGATGGATTTGCCGCATGGTCATGATCGCGCCGCCTAAAAAAATCAATCCCATCAGCATTCCATGCAACGACTTGAACTGCCCCGCAAACCGCGCCGCCATGAAGGAAGCGCCTATCGTGCCGATGAACCATCCGACCAGAACCAGAATCATGGCCTTGGCCGGCATAGCCGCCAATGCCGCATTCATCGCGGCAGCGTCCTCGGGATCGGTGCCCGCCGGAAGCGGAAATAGTCGGAGGTTTGCGAATTCACATCCGACAATGACCACGAAGCCGGTGATAAATCCCATCAAAATTGCGCTGATGCTGCGAAGCGCTGAAATCATGCGTTAACCTTTCGCGTTTGAAATATTTCGGCGAGCGCATGATAACACTGAAGGCTAACCAATCGCGAAACGCACGGGTGTTTTCAACGCGGAGACGCGGAGAGCGCTGAGAAAAACAGAGGATGCAGAGTGAACTTTTTGGTTGGAAACGTCGTTTCATTGTAGGGTGAACATCATGAAGACGAGGCGACTGGTGTTCTTAGATTTTACGCGGGGCGGCTTGGCATTTGCTGTTCTGGCGTTGCTGATCGTGGTGACCGGCGGAATGTGTTTCGCCCAGCAGCCGATACGCGTGCGGACGAATCTAGTAAATATTGGATTCACCGCGCGGAATCCGCAGGGCGCGCTGGTGGATACGCTGACCGAAAATGATATTTCGATTTTTGAAGATGGCGTACAGCAGAAGATTGCATATTTGAAGCGCAGCGTGGACGCGCCGCTGACGCTTGGATTGATTGTGGACACAAGTGGGAGC
>DASYNR010000235.1:0-4033 GCA_036008485.1 Candidatus Acidiferrales bacterium
AATGCAGAGACGATCCAAAATTGGAATTTGCTTTTTCAGCCAAACGCCGATGCCGATGCCCAGCCCCCCTAGCGCGAGAACTTCTATTGAGTCCAATTTTATTGTGGGGACGATTTGCATTCGCGCTCCGGAAACTGGACGTCATGATGACATAAATTCGTCGGTCGGACGGGCCGAATTCCCGTTTCGGGAATCGGGGCTATCTGGCTTTTTTGAGCGGGGTACCCCCTCCCCCTGTTTTTGTCATAAATATCAAAACAAAGGAGTTACGGGCATGGATTATGCTAAGAATATCAAAACAAAGAGGTTATAAGTCGTTTGTTTTTATACTGATGCGGGAGTGGACGCGGACTGCACAATTTCGGGGCAGATTCATAACTGTGCGGGTGCGCTTATTGCTTGTTAATAATAAGTCGGAAGCAAGTGAATGGGCGGGTCCAACGCAAAGGCGCTGCGGGCGCGGAGAGATTTGGGTGGAGAAGAAACTGGGAAGCGAGAAGCCATGAGTGGGGGCAGGGTTTGGGCGATGATTCGCAATGATGACCTCTGATATAGTCGGGGCGGGATTTTGGAGGGATTTGTGAAGATCAAAAATATTTTTGTACTGCTGTGTTTGTCTGTGGCGGGAATTGTGGCTTGCTCGCATAGCAATGCTCCTGCGCCGCAGAGCGCAGAGCCGACTTTGCCTTACACGCCGAGTTTGGATGTGGCGTCGATGGATCGTTCGGTGAATCCTTGCGAGGATTTTTACACTTATTCGTGCGGCAAGTGGATGACAAACAATCCGATTCCCGCGGACCAGACTTCGTGGAGCGTCTACGGAAAACTCTATGAGGACAACTTAAATTATTTGCACGGAATTTTGGAAGAAGCGGCGAAGGCACATAATCGCGACGCGGTGACGCAGGAAATCGGCGATTACTACGGGGCTTGCATGAATGAAGCGGCGATTGAAAAGTTGGGTGCGTCGCCGATCCAGCCGGAGCTTTCCGCGATTGCGGCGCTGAACAATGTGAAGGATCTGGCGACGCTGATTTCCACGCTGCATCTGGAAGGTGACGATATTCTTTTTGACGCCGGCTCATCGCAGGATCCGGACAATTCGGATGCGGTGATTGTGGGACTGGGCCAGGGCGGGCTGGGGTTGCCGGATCGGGATTATTACGTCAAGACGGATGCGAAATCGAAGGAGACGCGAGAAAAATATTTGCAGCACGTGCAAAAAACATTCGAGTTGATCGGCGATGCGCCGGACGTAGCGAAGAAAAACGCCGACACAGTGATGCGGATGGAGACGAGTCTCGCAAAGGCCACGCTGACGCGCGTGGAGATGCGCGATCCTTACAAATTGAAGCACAAAATGGGAGTGGCGGAACTGACCAAGATTGCGCCGAATTTTGATTGGAACACGTACTTTGCGGCGAGCAGTGTTCCGAAGTTTGAGATTCTGAATGTGGAATGGCCTGACTTCTACAAGCAAGTGAACGCGTTGCTGACGCCGGGTTCGCTGAACGATTTGAAGACTTACGCGCGGTATCACGTGGCGAATTCGCGCGCGCCGCTGCTTTCTTCGGCGTTTGTGAATGAGAATTTCGATTTCTACCGGAAGTATTTGCGGGGCGCGAAAGAGTTGCAGCCGCGTTGGAAGCGCTGCGTGCAGTATGTGGATCGTCAACTTGGAGATGCACTGGGACAAGCGTACGTTCGCAAAACATTTTCGCCGGAGCTGAAGGCGGCGACGTTGGACATGACCAAACGGATTGAAGATGCGATGGCGGTGCGCATTCAAAATCTTTCGTGGATGAGCAATCCGACCAAGCAGCAGGCGCTGGATAAGCTGCACAACATTCGGAACAAGGTCGGGTATCCGGACAAGTGGCGCGATTACAGCTCAATTACGCTTACGCCAACGGATTTCTTTGGCGATAGCACGCGGGCCACGCAATTTGAAGAGCATCGCCAGCTGAATAAAGTTGGAAAGCCGGTGGATCGCGGCGAGTGGGGGATGACTCCGCCCACGGTAAACGCATACTTCGATCCGCAAATGAATGACATTAATTTTCCGGCCGGAGTTTTGCAGCCGCCGCTTTACGACGCGAAGATGGACGCCGCGCCGAATTACGGAAATACCGGTTCGACGATTGGGCACGAGTTGACACACGGATTCGACGACGAAGGACGGCAATTCGACGCGAAAGGAAATTTAAAGGACTGGTGGACGAAGAAAGACGCCGATCTATTTAAGCAGCGCGCGAAGTGCGTAGTGGATCAGTACGGAAAATTTATTGTGGTGGATGATATTCACATCAATTCCAATTTGACGGAAGGTGAAGACATCGCTGATTTGGGTGGCACGATTCTGGCGTACGTCGCGTGGAAGGATGCGACGAAGGGCCAGCAGCTCACGAGCATGGATGGACTCTCGCCGGATCAAAGATTTTTCGTGGGGCTGGCGCAATGGGCTTGCGAAAATAATCGGCCTGAAAATCAGAGGGTGAATGCTGTTACCGATCCACATTCGCCGGGGAAATATCGTATCAATGGAGTAGTGGTGAACATGCCTGAATTTGCGACGGCGTTTTCGTGCAAGCAGGGGCAGGCGATGTTCAAGCCGCCGGCGAATGTTTGTTCGATTTGGTAGAGCAAACGACGAGTTAACGGGCGAGTGCTGCGGCGCTGCTCGACTTGCGCGCACGGCGGATCGCCCATCGCACGGGCCAGAACAACACGACGAACGTAATTAGCAGGCTGGGCGCGGCGAAGAGAAGAAACGTAAATACTGAAAGCAGGCCTTCGGCGGCCGCGCGGAAACCTTCCACGACAGCGTTGCGGATGCGATGGCCCACGGACGGCGAATCATTATCGAGTGACGCCTTATATTCTTCGTGCAGATCGAGCGTGATCGTCGAATAGACGATGCGATTGGTGAGCGCCTTCTGCTCGCCTTCCATGCGTTCGATATTTTCGCGAACGTCCGACATTTCCTTTTCCACGTCAAGAACATCGCTGACTTTTCCGGTGCGCGTGCTGAGAATATCCTGCAGGCGCGTCTCGGTTTCGCGTGCATTCTTCAGGCGAGCGTCGAGATCCACAACTTGCGCGGTGACTTCTTCGGCTCCCTGTTGTTCCTGTTCGACACGGCCGAGAGTTTTCAGATCGGCGAGCGCGGCGTCGGATTTCGCGGCTGGGATGTGGAGCTCCGCTTCGAGAGATTGCGGCGAGCCTTTCTCGTTATTGATGGTCATGGTTGCCGCATAGCCTTGATGGGCGCGAACAATTTTGTCTACGGCAGCGCGCGCGGCGGCGAAATCATTTACGGAAATTTTTAGCGAGGCAGTTCGCGCGATGGACGGCTCGGAAATGACCGCCGGAGCGCTCGCGTCTCCCGCGCCGCCCGCACCTCCTTCCGGAATGTTCGCGATCTTATCGTCCTTCTTGGAAACTTCGAGAGAGCTGGAGAGGCGCGATTCCTCGCGGCGGCGCATCAATTCTTCCAAAGTTTTTCTTTCGGCGTCTACACTGTCAGCCTTGTAGGGAGTAGCCGGGGCGGCAGGCTGAGGAGACGCGTAGGGCGAAACGTAGCTCATTTGTACGGCTGAACCGCCCATGAAATCCTGTGGTGTTGAATTCCGATTAACAAGTTTCGTCACGATTAGGAGGACGACGCACGCGCACGCCGCAGCCCACGTCCAGCGGCTGAAAACGATTCGTCTCCAGACTGTTTTCTGCGCTTTAGTTCCCTGCTGACGTTCAGCATCGAGTGAATACGCGCGGACGGCGCCGTTCACTCCGGCGATTAATCCGGCCGGCGCGGGTTCAACATTCCAAGAAAGCATTTGAGCGGAAACGGAGCGCAAGTCAGCCTCCAACTGACGGCACTCGGCGCATTCCGCGAGATGAGCGGCAACGCGAGCGGCTTCATTCGCGGCGAGTTCGCCATCGAGGTAGGCCATCAATTGTTCGCGTTCCACGGGATGCGTTTCAGCTGTCATAACGACACCTTTTTTATTTCACTGACTTTCGGAATCAATAA
>DASYNR010000236.1:0-6098 GCA_036008485.1 Candidatus Acidiferrales bacterium
TTGTAGTCCACGCACATGTGAAGCAGCGTTGCTCCGGCGAGCGGAGTGCCGTGCGTGGCGAGAATTTCGTCGTGACAGCCGAGATCCGGCGGAAAGATTTCTTCGTGAGTGAAAGTGCGCGATAGCAAATCCGGATCGCGAAGCAAATGTTCTTCGAGAAGATCGATTCTGCCGCGATGAACGGCCATTGGCGGAGTGTCTGGTAATTCGACGCCGTGCTTCGCATACATTTCCAGAATTTCATGTTTCTGCAACGGCTTGCGGCTATCCGTTTCGAGGACAACGTCAACCGGCGCGATGGGCTTGCCATTTTTTTCGCGCAACTGGACGCCCAGCTCGAACAAAACCGCGGTGCCTGAAGCGCTGAGCGTGTATGCGGCGCCATCGAGCAGGTTTGCAGTTGGAGGAGGGGCGCCCATCAGTCCGTGGAGCATCTTCGCGGTGCCGATTTTACTTTGAAGAACGGCGCGGTCGAGAGCGTGTTCTAGATCGCGCGCGCCGAGGCCGTACAGCATTTTAATGATGGCGTCGCGGCCAAGATTTGCGGCGTAGCTCATGGGTGGGCCCCAGTTGCGATCGGTAATCAGGGCGGATTCGTGAATTAATTTCGGGTGCTTGGTGACAATTGCGCGAAGGGCTTCGATATCGTCGCTCCAGATGGCGTCAATCAATTTGCAGGCTTGAACGAGGCGCGGCCAGCTTGGCGATTCGTAACTTCGCGCGAGGACGAGCTGCGCGTGCGCGAGTTTCACTTTTGCCGGATCTATTTTCGCGGAATGAAATGTTTGAAGATCCGCGAGTGCTTCGGGTTCACTGGCGCGAATTGCGCGCAGCAAATCCTTTGCTTGATTTTTTAACTGATCGAGATTCGGGCGAACGGGAAGACGTTGCTTTGGCATGACGAGCCTCCTTATAGGCTGCCCGCGGTCCGCTTGCTTCGGGCGTTAAGGAAGTTCGTGTGTTGCGCGATACTGAAAGAATCAGTCAGGTGGACTCGGTCCTGCCCGCGGACGGGAGGCGTCCTGAACGCCTGTATATAAGGATAGCAAAATTGGCGGAATGCGGACGAGAGATTTTTGGGGCCCAAGTCGCCAGAGACTATCGCGAATTACTTCGCAGCATTCCCTGTTGAATCACGTTGCCGTCGGGATCGAGCGTGACGCGATAGGTGAAGCTGGGCGTGCGCGTGCTTGCGCCCATTTTGAAGCGGATATCGGTGATGTCCACGGCGATATTTCCTTCGACGGGATGAACTCTGAAAATGGGAAAGCGTGAGAACCACAAATAGGTCTGCACGTCGGGCAGAGTGCGGGCAATGGCGAGAAATTTATCGGGCGGCGAATCGGGGAAGAAATCTAAATTTACCGTGGATTTGGAAAGCAAAGTTTCGTCCAGGCGATAGACGCCGTGATCAGTCTGGATCAATCCGTACCAATCCAGCAGCGATGGAGCGAGTGGAAGAGCGGCGACATCCTGAGCTTCAATTTTTTGTGCGGCGGCAAAATCACGCACATGAGTAAGCGCAACGTGATGCGCGTAGGTGCAGAGCAGCATATAAGCGGTGGCGGCGAGCAATCCCAAGCGCGCCCAGGTGGAGCGCTGAATTTTCACACCGCGATTGCCGATGAGCGGGAGGAAAAATACCGCGGCAAAAATTATGCTGGCTATGGGGACGACCCAAATCGAAAACGGAAATCCTAGAGCGGACGCGAACCAAAGAACGCCGAGAGCGAGTACGGTGAAAAGCGCCCACATGCGTGAAGCGCGAAGTATGTTGTGCCCTTTGAATCGATGAATCCACGCCGCGAATTGAGGCACTAGTAAAATCCCTGCAAAAGTAAAATCTACGATGAACAAAATATCCCACGCGGGACGAGCGCGGCTGATAGGACTCCAAATCATCGTGCCGAATGAAGTGACGAGATCGAGCAGCAAATGACTGGCGATTCCTACGGCGGTGGCAAGAAACATCCAGAGAAATGATGGCGGCGAATATCCAAATTTGCGCGCGCCCCAGCGAATCAGTGGAGTGAGAAGCAGCGCCCAGACGGGAAGCAAAATCAGCGAGTGCGTGATGTAGCGGTGATACTTCAGCATCGCCAGGCTGTCTTTGATGAAGCGGTCGAAAATAATGTCAATGTCAGGAAACGCAGAGCCGAGAGTAGCGGCAAAAATTGCGACGCCGGCCTGCTGAGAATGCTCTGTCGGACATTCGGAGCGGCGCGTTGTGAAAAGTCCCTTGCCGAGAAGTGCGCCTGCGAATGCGTGAGTGATTGTGTCCATGCGTTGGGTGGCGCTCCGGTATTTGTTAGATGACAGTATTCGATTTATGTAACAAGGAGTAGCGGCGCGCGTTTTTCGACTACGCGGCCAATTTTTCGTGCTGATACGCCGTGCTTTGCCAACGACTCGATCGCGGCTTGCGCGGCGTGTGGTGCGATTGCAGCTAGAAGACCGCCAGAAGTTTGCGGGTCAAACATTAGCAGACGAAATTCTTCGGGAACATTTTCCGCGAAGGTTACGCAGTCACCGATGAAATCGCGGTTGTTATTCAATCCCATGGAAACATTTCCTTCGCGCGCGCACTCCACGGCGCCGGGAAGATATTCGATGAGCGCGTGATTTATCTCAAATGAGACGACGGGAATTTGCGCGGACGGATTTCCGAGCGCCATTTCTCTGGCATGGCCAAGCAGGCTGAATCCCGTGACGTCTGTGACGGCGTGAATGGATTTATTTTGCGAGGGAGCTTGCGCGTTTGCATCGAGTTCCGCGAGGGCTTCGGCGGCGGCGCGATTCAGGCGCGTCATGGAACTTGTGGCGGCGGAAACACTTTCCTGCGATGCGCGGCCTTTCTTCAAAGCTGTGGCAATCACTCCGGTTCCGAGCGATTTCGTGAAAATTAAAACGTCGCCGGGTTGCGCGCCAACGTTACGCCAAATTTTGTCCGGATGAATTAATCCGGTAACCGCATAACCAAATTTCAGATCATCATCGCGAATGGAATGTCCGCCAATCACAAAGCAGCTGGCCTCAGACATTTTTGTAAGGCCGCCGCGCATAATTTGATCGAGAGTGGACGGATCGCCGCGGTCTGGGAATCCGACGAGCGATAGCGCGGAAATCGGACGGCCGCCCATGGCGTAAATGTCACTGAGCGCATTTGCGGCGGCGATTTGGCCGAAGAGATTCGGATCGTCAACAATTGGCGTGAAAAAATCGGTGGTTTGAACGAGAGCAATTTCTGGCGAGATGCGATAGACGCCGGCGTCGTCACTGGTTTCAAATCCGACGAGAACATTCGCGTCGGATTGGCGCGGAAGGCCGCGCAACACGGAGTCTAAAAGTTTCGGACTGAGTTTCGCAGCGCAACCTGCGGCTTTCGCCATTGATGTTAGTCGGACTGGTTCGGACAATGGGAGCGCTCCTTACAAAGCGACTGTGTGATTATAGCGTGAGAGTGGTTTTTAGCACGTGATGGCGGAGTCGTGCGAAAATGTTCGCATGAAATCGGGGCGTTATCGATTCGGCGTTTTTGAGTTTGATGCGGAAACGCAGGAATTGCGGAGACAGGGCGCGATCGTTCATTTGCAATCGCAACCCGCGCGAGTACTTGCCTGCCTGATTGAGAATTCCGATCGAACTGTTACGCGCGAAGAATTGCGCGCGGCGATTTGGGGCAACGAAACGTTCGTTGATTTCGAGCGCGGACTTAATTTTTGCATTTCGCAAATTCGCTCGGCGCTTGGTGATGATTCCGCGCGGCCGATTTACGTTCAAACTCTACCGAAGCGCGGATACCAATTTATCGCTCCGGTTGAATTTATTGCGCGCGAAATTGTGCCCCAAGAAAAGCTGCCGAAGATTCCTACGACGCCATTCGCCAGCCGGCGTGGATGGATCATAGCGGGCGCTGCCGTGATTCTGCTTAGCGTGGCCGGATTTGCGACGGCACATTTCTGGCATCACGGCGCAAATGCAAAAGGGCTGCCGATCGTTGCGGTGGTGCGCTTCGATAACGAAACAGGCGATCCGGCGACGACGCGATTTAGCGACGGCCTAACGGACAATGTTGTGGAGCGGCTTTCCGCGCTAAGTAATTCACGCTACGAGGTAATCGGAAACGCGCGAATTCTTCGCGGGCCGCGCGAGGAACGCGATTTGAACGTCATTGCGCAGGAACTGCACGCGAAATATATTGTGCTGGGACAAATTCAGTCTGACCACGACAGCACTCGCATTCTTGCTCACTTAATTCGCATGCCGGAACAGGTTCATGTGTGGGTGGTGCGGGCCGATCACCAGGCTTTGGACAATCCTTTGGCATTGGAAACGGAATTAGCGCAGCGTATCGGAGATCAATTCTCGTCGCGCGTCGTGGCGGACACCGTGCAAAGCGCCTCACATCCCGCCGCAAGCCACTGAATTTTCAGCAATTAGTGACTTACATTCTTCTATGCGCCTGCCTCGGTGAACTTACTTGCATACGCGAAGCGTGTGTCGTCTTATGGCGCGAACGCTTCTGCATGCGATCAATTTAATTTGGAAAGGAACATGATGAGTGAATATTTCGAGCGACGAGATCTATTGAAGGTTGCGTCTGCCGCAATTCCAATCGGCGCGCTAAAACTTGGTCTGAGAATTCCGGGCTTGGATCTGTCTGGCGAGAACTTGCATCTGCCGATTGCAGATTCATTTCCGGGTCAACCAGCCGAACTTGTGCGTGAGATGGTGACGGTTGCGCATTTTGATTTGAAGCGCGTGAAGGAATTAGTCGAGTCGCGCCCGTCGCTCGCAAAGGCTTGTTGGGACTGGGGATTTGGAGATTGGGAGTCCGCGATTGGTGCGGCATCGCACATTGGAAACCGACCGATGGCGGAATATCTGATCTCGAAAGGCGCGCGGCCTTCGATTTTTTCCGCGGCGATGCTTGGACAGGTGGAAGTGGTGAAGGCGTTCGTCGGCGCGCAGCCGGGAATACAAAAGATACGCGGGCCGCACGGCATAACTTTGTTAGCTCACGCTAAGAATGGTGGGGCCGGTGCGCGAAATGTCTACGATTTTCTGCAATCGCTGGGCGATGCCGACGCGGAACCCGAAGCCCCGCTTGCCGACGAGGAAAAAACAAAATTGCTCGGAGCTTACTCTTTCGGAATTGGCGTGACGCAGCAGATCGACGTGACCATGCAGCAAAATCAGGGCATGAAAGCTGGGCAATTCACGTGGACTCGCAAAGGCACAATGGGCCGGCCGCTATATCATCTGGGAAAGAGGGAATTTTATCCGGCGGGTGCGCCTGATGTGCGAATTCGCTTCGCCGAGGATGGTGCTGCGATGGTGATGACTGTGAATGACGGCGAAGTGACGCTGACCGCGCGGCGAACTTAGTCAGCCGTTGCTGGCGGAGCGAAATGGAATGGTGACAGCCTTCGTGGTTGATGTAGACGACGTCATGTGGCAGCGGCCGTCGAAAATTCCGCCGGGTTCGATAACCAGACAGGGCGAATGAATTTCGCCGGTGACGACGCCTTTGGCCTGAATTTCCACGCGGCCCTTTGCGAAGATTACCCCATCGAAGCGGCCGGCGATAATTACTTGATTGCCTTCGATTTGGCCTTCGACTTTGGCGCCTTCGCCGAGAACGAGAGTTTGATTGCTGAGGATATTGCCTTTGACCTGAGCCTCAATGCGGAGCGTGCCCGAAAATTCCAGCGTGCCTTCAAAGCGCACGGTCCTATCAAGGAAGCCGGACCATTCGCCTTGCGGTTCCGACATGCGTCGATGATCCGAGAACGGCCAAGCCACGGGACACCTCTGCTTCAGCTAGTACGACTGACGGAAACGACGCTTGCTGCTGGAGACACCGCTACTCTATATCGCGAATTGCGGCAGTTCAACCTCGAATCGCGCGATGAATGCTCAATCCATAATACTACATTAGTAGTTTAACGCATCAGCTTGTCATAGATGCCGCTAAGCTGTGTATCGTCGTAGAACTCAATTTGAATTTGGCCGGGCTTGCTCTTGGTCTGTGGGCGCATTGTGACTCGAGTGCCGAGATGACGCTCGAGTTCTTCCAGTGCGGCGCGAGTGTTCGG
>DASYNR010000237.1:0-10542 GCA_036008485.1 Candidatus Acidiferrales bacterium
AGTCGAAGTGCAATCGCACTTCATCAGCGGAATCATGTTAGTAACAAATATTTCGCCCGGCGTGCTGGAGCCATTGCTCAATAAGACGCTGGCGGACTTGGATCCCAATCTAACCATCACCAGTGTGCGGACCATGCGCCAGGTGGTCGATCTATCATTTGATCAGGAACGTGCCGTTGCCGGCTTGGCCGGCCTTTTCGGAATTGTTGCGCTGGTGCTCGCGGTGATCGGGCTTTACGGCGTCACCGCATACACCGTTGCACAGCGAACCAATGAGATTGGTATTCGCATGGCGCTCGGCGCGAATCGCGTAAATGTAGTTCAGATGATTTTGCAGGGAGCCTTCTTACGCGTCGCAGCGGGGTTGATCCTCGGCCTCCCGCTCGCCATCGGTGCGGGGAAATTAATCTCATCGGAACTCTACGACGTCTCCAGTTGGGATCCACTTGCTCTGACCGTCGCAGCCAGCGCGCTTGCCATCGCAGCATTTTTTGCCGCCATTATTCCGGCCGCCCGAGCGGCCTCGATTTCGCCGATAATAGCCCTCCGGACCGATTAGCGCTAGTCCCGATTGGCCTTAGCCGGTACCACGCCAGTAGTACCATCCCTGTACTATTGCGAAATTTTCTCGTCAGGAACACAATGTAGCGGGGAACTATTTTCTCTGGCCGGTGTCCAATGTAGTAGAAAGCGCTGCTACGGCGGGGAACTGCTAAGCGAGCAACGCGGGTAATCGGCCTGAAAGACCCTTGAAGTGCGGGGTTGGAAAGGTGGGTAGCGTGTCTGACGTGGCGCGCGTGCTCCCATGGGGCCGGGACGAAGCTGATCTCGTCGCGGAGCTGCAGTCGGGCTCTGACGAAGCATTCGACTGGCTTGTCACCCACTACCACGGCCCGGTATTCAGCCTTCTTTATGGCATGCTCGCGGATTCTGCCGACGCTGCCGACTGTACGCAGGAAGTTTTCCTAAAGGCGTTTCGTGGCATTCGCGGATTCCGCCGAGGCAGTTCACTGAAAACCTGGCTCTACCGGATTGGTGTGCGCGAGGCGCTGAACCACAAGCGGTGGAGATGGCGTCACTCGCGTCAGCAAATTTCGCTGGAAGCGGAACGCGAAGCAGACGCAGGATTTGTCGAGCCGGAATCGCATACGGAATCGCCCTACGATTCATTGGCGGCGCAGGAAATGCGCGAAGTTGTGCAACACGCGTTGATGCAAGTGCCCGAAGCGTATCGCGCGACGGTGATTTTGCGAGACCTGGAAGGGCTTTCCTACGAAGAGGTCAGCGAAGTTTTGGATATTTCAGTGGGCACGGTGAAATCAAGAGTGCTGCGCGGCAGGCGCGCGCTGAGAGAAATTCTCGAGCCCGTTCTTCACGAGATGACGCATGAGCACGATTCGGCGCCAACGGAGAAGAGGGCGTCGCAACATGTTGGTGAAATCGGGGTTACTGAGATTAACGCGCGGAAATTGGCGGCCGCTGTTCCGTCATCCAGTACGTCGACGGCCAAGCGCGAACATGCGGTAGCAGCAAATGGAATTTCAGGTTGGACGCCGGATGGTCGCCATGTGGCGGGTTTTTCGGCGGGAGGTGCGAAATGAGTGCTACCGCGGTACGGGACCCGAACGTGAAAATAAAAAATCTGAGCTGCGAAAAAGTTCAAGTGTTTTTGCCGGGCTACTTTGATGGCGCACTGCCGGCCAACGGCGGACGTTTCACTCGCGCATCCATTCACGCGCATATTCAAGGTTGCGGTCCGTGCCAGCTGGAACTTTCGCGCTATCAAAAATTGCAGCAGTTGCTGGGAAACACGGAACGCGTCGCGCCACCGAGCGAACTCGGTGTCGGAATTCGTCTGGCGCTGGCAAGAGTGCGTGAAGCGTCGAAACCTTCGCACTGGCTGCGCCGCTTGTACGATCGCGCAGACATGATGCGCCAAAATATTCTTGCTCCGCTCGCGGTGCCCGCTGTCGGCGGATTAGTTTCCGCGATCATGATTTTCACAATGGTGCTGCCGTCGTACGCAACTGGGCCGCTGCGGAATTTGATGGGCGTGATGGACGAAATGCCCGCAATGTCGTTTCAGCCCGCGCGCATTGATATGCTCGCCGGATTCTCAGTTTCCGGTCTGGGTGATTCCGCTTCCAGATCCGGCGTGGTGGTTGAAGCCACTGTCGGAGTAGATGGCGATGTCGTGGACTACCGCATTCTCGCGGGGCCAGACAACGCGTCGGTCCGCCGCTCGCTCGACCAAATTCTATTGATGTCGCGCTTCCATCCAGAAGTGAGTTTCGGACGCCGCATTGCCGGCGGGCGCGTAATCATGAGCTTCAGTTCGGTGGATGTGAAGGGATAAGCCGTCCGCGTCCCGAACACGATGGTGCCTTGATTATCTCACCACAGCAGCCCTTGTCTCGCGTCTATCGCTTCTTGACGGCGGCGCGATGCGCCTGTAAATTGTTCAAGTTTGCTTAGACGCTTCCCGGCCGATACGCATCCTATAAAAAGCTCCCGAACTGGGGCGGGGCCTATCTTGCATCAAATGATGTTTTCACAAATGAATTCTCCGCGCGCAGTAACGCCGAACTGGCGCAAGTGTGTCGCAGTGCGGTTGTGCATGTGCGCCGCTGTTGCCATGCTTATTTTCAGTCCAGCGTGTTTTGGACAAAAGAAAAAAGCGCCGGAGCCGATCATTCCTCCGAAGCCGTACGTCAAGCCGGTATCGGTGCCAAAGGTCGGAATCGAAACAAGTCCCCAACTTTTTGACGTGATGTGTGCCCTGTGGGCCGCTGGGTATAACACGGAAGCAAACATAGGGTCGATGCCGCCGGAATGGGCGGCCATCGCCAAAAAAATGATGAAGATGCAGGGCCCGGCGACGGAAGCTCTTCGCGCGTATTACAGAGACCACGAGCACAATAATCGCGGCACAACTCTTTCTCGATACATTTCATTTGCGATGGTGGTCGGTCCGGCGCCGAATTTTGAATACACCGTGCGCCAGGAAGAAATTCCGCCCGATGTGACGGTGCTTGAGGACTTCGAGCAAGTACTATCAAAGTTCTATACAGAAGCGCAGTTGGATCTTTTGTGGGGACAAATTCAGCCTTCTTACAATCCCGTGGTTGCGCGTTTACAAGGTCCGTTCACAAAAATTGTCCTCGATACTACCGGATATCTGCGCGAGGTCATGAGGTCGGACAATCCGCAAACTTTCACTGTTTACGTGGAACCTTTGGCCGGTCCAAATCTGAATTTTCGCACGTACTCAGATCACTACGTCGTTGTGGAAAGCGGCGGGGAAGATCTAAAGCTCGATCAATTGCGTCATGCATTCCTGCATTTTTTGGTGGATTCACTTCCGCTACATTTTGACGCCGCCATTGTGCCTTCGCGGCCTTTGTTGAAGATCGCCGCCGCTGCGCCGCGTTTGCCGGCGGAATATAGAGGTGATTTTACCGGGCTGTATGCGGAATGTTTAATCCGCGCTATCGAAATTGAATTGGACCATATGGCCGGTGACCGTCGCGCCAGCGCGATCAATGAGGCGGAAGCGAATGGTTTCATCCTGGTGAGGCCGCTGGTCACTCAGCTTGATAAATTCCAGACGATCGAGCCTTCCATGCAACTCTACTTTCCGGAAATGGCCGCGGCGATCAATGTTGGCGACGAAACTCGCCGACTGAAGGACGTCAAGTTTGCTTCCGCAGTCGAAGACCCAGCGGACGTGCCGGTGGATGCCGGCGTTCTGGCGGCAAGGACCGAAGCTCTTGAAAAAGAGCACATGCTCGAATCGGGCGAAGGATTAGTTGTTGCCAAAGATGGCCCCGGCGCTCAGGCGGCATTCGAGAAAGTTCTTGAGCGCTGGCCGGGAACTCCTCGGGCGGTGTATGGACTTGCGGTCAGTGCGATGATGCAGCAAAATCCCGATCGCGCGAAGGAACTCTTCTTGAGTCTTACGAAATCCGTGCGTCCCGGTGCGCCAATCGCGCCCGGCGACGCTGGTGTTGTGGCTTGGGCGCACGTTTATCTAGGCCGGTTTGACGACTTAGATGATAATCGTGCTCAGGCTTTGGCAGAATATCGGCAGGCTTTGGCTGTGCCCGGTGCTCCCGCATCGGCGCGCCAGGCGGCACAGGGGGGCGTTCAGAAGCCATTTAAGCAGCCAGTTGATCCGAACGCTTTTCATTAGAAAAGAACGAATTGCTGAACGGAGATTTGGAAACGTAGTAGAACGCGAAGAACGTCTTATGGCGTATAATCGGTGAACCTCTTCGGAGAAGGAAAGGACAAAGTATCATGAAGAATATGACAGTGAAGGGATCGGGCTTGGCGATTGCGATGTTGCTCGCGTTGCCGGTAATTTCGATGGCGCAGGGAATGGGCCAGAGCCAGGGCCAGGGCATGGGAACCGGCAGCGGCCAGATGGGCACGCCACCGAACCAGCAGCAGCCAGCGCAGCAGGCCACTCCGGCAACGGCGGCGCCCGCGTTAGACGCGAAGGAAGAGGACGCGTACAAGAAGCTTTCAAGCATGCAAACCGCGAAACCGGAAGAAGTAATACGAAACGGCGAAGCGTTCACTAAGGCGTTTCCGAAGAGCAATCACTTGGAAACTGTTTACTCGATTTTGGCCAGCGCGTATATGCAAGTGGGCGACGAAAACAATATGTTTAAGTATGGCCACCTCACATTGGTGGCAAATCCGAACAATGTCGACGGGCTGGCTGTGATGAGCGTGGCCACCGCGCGAAAGATTGATCCAGATAATCATCCCGACGCGGCTAAGAAGGAAAAGGACGTAGAGGACTGGAGCGGCAGGTGCATCAGCTCACTCCAAAGTCTCACCAAGCCCGAAGGCGTAAGCGACGCCGACTTCGCGCGCTCGCGCGACGGCAAGCTCGCGATGTGCTACAGCGGATTGGGTCAGACAGTTTTGTTTGAAGGAAAAGTTGGCGAAGCTGTGAAGGATTTGACCAAGGCCACGCAGCTTGAAGGTTCCACGCCCGATCCAGTTGACCTTTACTTGCTGGGAATGGCGCTGATGACGAACAAGCAGTATCCCGAAGCGGTCACGGCGTTTCAGCAATGCATGAAGGACACCGATCAGCGAATGGTCCCGTTGTGCCAGGAACAGTTGGGCAACGCGAAAAAGATGGGAAAGTAGTTAAGGCATTTACCGATGGCCGGAACCGGGCGGGAACAGCTTCAAGATCTGCTCGGGCATAAGTTTCAAAGTCCGCAGCGGCTGGAACGCGCGCTCACGCACAGTTCCTGGCCATCGGAAAAATCCGCGACTTCCACCGAAGAAACTTCCGGCAAAATCATATCTCCCTACATCGGCGAAACTGAAAACAATCTTGCCTCGAGCGTCGAGAGGTCCATCGAAAAAAATCATGAGAAAACTTCGAGCGACGACAATGAAAAGCTCGAATTTCTTGGTGATGCGGTGCTCACAATGATTGTGAGCGAAGCTCTGCTTCACATCTTTCCGGATTGGCGGGAAGGCCAACTTTCCAAAGCGCGCGCAAGTCTGGTGAATGCCGGCGCGCTCGCCGAAGCCGCCCGCCGCATCGGATTGGGTGCGCACCTGCGGCTCGGTCGAGGCGAAGAAAAAACCGGCGGCCGCGAAAAATCCGCGATTCTGGCCGATGCCTATGAAGCGGTAGTTGCTGCGGTTTATCTTGACGGCGGATTGCACGCGGCGCGCAACGTGATTGAGCGAACACTTCTGAACGAAGCGTTTCAGCAGGATGCTCTTGCAGGCGGATTGCTTGGCGGGCCGGACGAGAAATCAAAACTGCAGGAATTTTTGCAAGCACGCGGATGGCCTGCCGCGAAGTATCGAGTGCTGAAAGAAACTGGCCCAGACCACAAAAAGTTTTTCAAAGTGGAAGCGGCGGTTGCAGGACACGCAGCGGCCAGCGGCACGGGCTTCACGAAAAAAGAAGCCGAACAGACCGCAGCCCGCAAAGTAACCGCGCAGCTTTTGGAATCCGCAACGGCGCCAACAGGGAAGGCGAGGAAAAAGAATGCCTGAGGCGATCGGCACTTCTGAAATCTCGCCGGTGCTTGTACCTTCGGGGACGCCAACCGTGGCGCCCCCAGGCACGACACAATCGAGCCAGAGCGAAGAACGCGAGCATGTTTCCGCGTGGGAGTATCTGGAATCGCTTTTGGTCACAATTGTGCTAGCGCTCTTCGGAACAAGTTTTGTTGTGCAATCCTTCAAAATTCCTTCGCAATCGATGGAGCCAACGCTTCTGGTCGGCGATCACCTGTTGGTGAACAAATTTATTTTTGGCGGCACTGGAGCCTGGTACGAAAAACTTTTGCCGTATCGCGCCGTACGCCACGGTGACATCATCGTTTTCAAATATCCTTTCGACGATCACCCGTATTATGTGAAGCGTGTGATTGGAGTTCCCGGCGACCGCATTCGCATTGTTGACCAGCAAGTTTTTGTGAATGGCCAGCTTCAAACTGAGCCGTATGTGATTCACGATCCCAGCGTGCCCTACGATCCCTTCGGCGATACTTTTCCGCCGACAACTCAGCGATACTTGAGAACGGAAGTCCGGCCCGAATGGTCACGCGAACTTTTGGATCACGTAGTCGATGGCGAACTTGTGGTGCCGCCGAACAAATATTTCGCAATGGGTGATAATCGCGATCGGAGTTCGGACAGCCGCTACTGGGGATTTGTCGATCGTCAGGCTATTTTGGGCGGCCCGGTTATGATTTACTGGTCGGTGGATACTGATCCGGATACCGGCGAAGAGGAAGGATTTCGCGCGCGTATGCACGACTTCATAGACACGCTGATCCATTTGCCGTCGCGAACGCGCTGGAAGCGAATGTTCCATCAGGTGCGCTAGAAGATTCTAGGTTCGCCGCACTTCCTACTTTTACAATGTCCAAGCGACGCTCACGCAAATGGTTCATCATTATCCTGGCGACGGCGCTTTTCTGCCTTTCGTGCGGCGTCGTTCTCTCGCGCTTTGTTGCGTCAAATCGCGCGAAGCAATATTTAACCACGCGGCTTGAACAGGCCTTCGGACGTTCCGTGGAAGTCAGCAGCTTCGGTGTGCGTTGGATTCCGGCGCCCGGAATCGTCGCCAATCGCGTCACCATCAGTGATGATCCTCGCTTCGGACACGAATATTTTTTGCGCGCCCAAAGCATCGTTGCGAGTCCACGCTGGAGTTCACTATTTTCCGGAAGACTCGAGGTCGGAACACTCGAACTTTCTCAGCCAAGTTTGAATCTTGTGCGCAATGATGATGGCCGATGGAATGTCGAAAGTTGGCTGCCATCTCCGGCGAGTCTAGAACCGGCCTCGAATTCTACCGCCGCGCGATCACCGCGCGCTGCGCAACTCTCTCGTATTGAAATTGATAGCGGCAGAATAAATTTCAGCCGTGGCGCTGATCGCCGCCCGTTCGCGCTTGAAGAACTTACCGGCTCGATCGAACAGGAAAGCGCCGGACGCTGGCGCGTCGCGCTCGCCGCGCGTCCATCCCGTGCCACTGTGCATTTGCAGGAGTCCGGAACGCTGAGCCTGGCGGGAATTATTGCTGGAACTTCCGCGCGGTTGCATCCCGCCGACCTTTCGCTAACATGGAGTGACGCTTCGCTCGCCGACGCGCTCCGCCTGGCGATAGGAAATGATCCCGGTGTTCGCGGCGAATTTGCATTGCAGTTGAATGCGCACACGGAACCTGAAATGGCGCCGCAAATTTCCAGCGCCACGTCCGCTCCGGCACGATGGAATATTTCGTTGGGCGCGCAAGTCAGCGGTCTTCACCGCTGGGATATGGCCGCACGCTCCGACAACCCTTCCGCGAATATTGTGGCTGAGGCCGAATGGGATACCGGCTCGCCGCAAATTACGCTGCGAAATTTATCTCTCGCAGCGCCACACTCGAAAATCGAAGCAACTGGAGCGGTCGGTTGGTCGGCCGGAATTAATCCCGACGTTCACGTCACGTCATCAGGAATTTCGATTGAAGATATTTTCGCGTGGTACCGATCCTTCCAACCGGGCGTGGCCGATGGCTTGACCGCTGAAGGGTTTTTTACCGCGGATCTACAACTCGGCGGTTCACCGCTTCACGTCCGCTCCGGCAAAATATTGTCCGGCGGCGCGAGAATTAGCCGAGGTGGAATAACGCTTGTGAACTCTGGTCTGATCGATACGCGCTTCGATTCCGACTCCGCTGAATTGTTGCCAGTCATTTGGACATTCGCGAACTCCGCGGAACTTCAGCAAGGCGCCGCGGCAAATCCCGGTGTAGGGCGCGCACCCGCTGGAACGATTGCATTTCGCGCAAAACTGTTTTCGCCGTTAGTCAAAATCGAGAAGGTAACGCAAACGACGCCGCGAAAACCGGCCTCAAAGAATTTAGCGATGCCAATTTGGAATTATGATTTAGCGTTGCGCGGCGATTTCACCCGCTTCCAGGATTTTCTCAGCGATGCACGTTTGATAGGCCGCCCTTTGAACGCGGGCTGGCAAGTGGAAGGCGGCCTGACCGCGAATTTGGAATGGCAGGGAAAATTGCATGAGCGTTTCGTGAAACCAACGGGCGAAGTTTCTCCGCGCTCCATGACGCTGAAACTTCCATTGCTCAATCAACCCGTGGAAATCGAAAACGCTAAAATCGAATTGAAGCCGGGTGAGCCGCGCGTCACAATCCTACGAGCTTCCGCGCTCGGTGCGCACTGGCAGGGAACTATTTGGCGCAGCGACGTTTCATCAGCTCAAATTAAAAACGCGTCCGCTGCGGAACTCGCTCAGCCAAGCGCCGCGCCCCAATGGGAATTCGATCTCACCGCCGACCACTTGGATGCTGCGGAACTCGATCGTTGGATTGGTCCGCGTGCCCGTCCCAATTGGCTCGCGCGGATTTTTTCACCCGAGTCCAACGCGAATTCTCCAATTCCAGGGCCGGGTCCGCTTTCGCAACTTCGCGCGCGCGGCACATTGCGCGCCGAATCTTTCACACTCGCTCCGCTCGAAGTGCAGTCGCTGCGCGCGCAAATCGAAATGTTTGGCCGGAATATTAATTTTTCGGGATTTGACGCGAAATTAAATGGCGGCGCAATTTCTGGAGGCTTGCTGGCCAGTTTAGAAGCAGATCCTACTTATCATCTGCATGCGGCGATGAAGGACGTCGACGTTGCCGAACTTGCACTCGGAAATCCAGAATTGCGCGATCGAGTTACCGGCCAACTTTCCGGCGAAGTAAAACTTTCTTTTCACGGCGTTGGCCGCGATCAATTGTTGGACACTCTAAAAGGCGAAGGCCACTTGTCCGCCACGCAATTTGCGATCCGTGGCGTGGATTTGTCCGCGCCGTCCGGCAATGATGCTGCGAACTCAGCGCCGAACGAACGATTTTCTCTCGTGAATGCCGAAATATCCGTCGATGCTCGAAAAATCCATTTTCAGAAAATTGCGCTCGTCGCAGGCAATGGGCTGTTCGATGGTAAAGGCACGTCCGATTTTTCGCATATCATTCAAATAGATTTCTGGCGCCCTCCGCAAACGAAAGCGCTGGCGCGCGTGGATGTCCATCCCGAAAATAAATTCATCCGTGTGTCCGGCTCATTGGAAGCGCCGCATGTTTCCTTTCAGCTTTTCCCGGCGGGAGCCACCCTTCCAGAGCCCGCTGTCGTTCGCCACTGACTATGCAGCATTTTGTGGGTTGCATCCCAGCCACGCTGGACATAATATCCACTCGTCATTTTGAAAAGGGGCAGACGACATGCGAAATATTGAACGCACAATTTATTCGTCCGTGTGTGCGACTTGCTTTGCGGCGGCTATGTTGATGACGTCGACGGCAAGCGCGCAGACGTCAGCGAAATCCACGCCGGCGCAATCGTCCGCGCAGAAAGCGCCAGCATCGAAGCCGCCGGCCCCGAAAATGGCCGATGCACCATCTGCGAAACCCGCAAACGGCGAAGTCTTCACCATCGAACAAGTCCTGAGTTTTTCTTTTCCGGAAACAACTTCCATGATCGCCGCGCCAAAAGGCGAGCGCGTCGCGTGGGTTTCCAACACTCTCGGCCACAGAAATATTTGGGGCGCCGAAGCGCCGGACTGGAACGCAAAACAAATCACGCATTACGGCGCCGACGACGGACAGGAAATCACCGACCTGGATTTCTCAAGCGATGGCGCGCTAATCGCGTACGTCCGTGGCGGCGATAAAAATCGCGAAGGCGAGTTACCCGATCCCGCGAGCGATCCTGCCGGCGTCGATCAATCCGTTTGGGTGATCTCCTGGGCCGGCGCAGCTCCGCACAAAGTGGACGCCGGAAATCATCCACACATTTCTCCGCACAGCACCGCGGCCTCTGGATGGGTCGCCTACGAAAAAGAAGGAAAAGTTTGGCTTGCAGGAATTGGCGGTGCCGGAAAACCAACAGAAGTTTATATGCGCGGAGAAAACAGTGGAATCGAATGGGCGCCGGACGGCAAGAAATTTGCATTCACCACGAATCGCGCTAGCCACAGCCTGATTGCGATTTATGA